>JBMOHW010000087.1:0-10321 GCA_049317665.1 Terrimicrobiaceae bacterium
TGGAAGTTTCTCGCGGCAGAACCTTCCCGAATCAGGATCCTCATGCCGAGGGCGATCTTTTCCATCGCCTCGTCAAGCGCGGAGCACTCATGGTCTGTTGAAATGCCGGCTGCGACATAGGTGGAGAGATCGGCGCCACGAAGTCCGGGGCAATGCCCGTCCACCGGCTTCCCAAGTTCTCTCGCAGCCCGAATCTTCTCCGACAAATCGGCATCGCCGGCAATGACGCCCGGATAGTTCATCACCTCCGCCAAATAGCCGATGTCTGGCCGGGCGAGCAGGTGACTCACCTCGTTTGGCCCGAGTGTTGCCCCCGAGGTTTCGAAGCCCGTAGCCGGCACGCACGACGGAGCACCGAAGCAAAACCGAAAGGGAGTGCGCGATGCTTCATCGAGCATAAACTCGACACCCTCGAGACCGAGCACATTGGCAATCTCATGCGGGTCGGACACCGCCGAAATCGTGCCGTGCGCCGTGGCGGTCCGCGCAAATTCGACCGGCGGAACCATCGAACTTTCGACATGGACGTGGGAGTCCACAAAGCCGGGCATGAGAAAGGGCTTACCGACCGCCTCATCGTCACCGACGCTTTCCACAGCCACGATGAACCCGGCTGCCCATGTGATTCTCGCCGGGAAGATTCGCCCCACCAGCGGATCGATCACAGTTCCGACCATGGTTGCCATGACATGCATCCTTCTCCGATTCGCAGGCAATTGGCAACTGCCAAGCGGTTGCCTAAATGACAATCCGGTGGCTAGGATACATCCCGAATGTCCGATTCTCTAGCGAATGTCTTGCGCTGTGCCGCCGCACTCGAAGAGGCCCAAATGCCCCACGTTCTCGTCACCATCATTTCCGTCCGGGGAAGTGCTCCGCAGGATGTCTCTGCGAAAATGCTGGTCGAGCCTTCAGGCCGAACGGCAGGAACCGTGGGCGGTGGAAAGATTGAGGCAACGGCTATTCGCCGGGCCACGAACCTACTCAGTGGGAATGCGGATGCGACAGTGATTGAAATCTGGGATCTCAAGCGAGATATCGGAATGACATGTGGCGGGACGGTCTCGCTCCTCTTCGAGGCCCGGGCGACCAAGCCGTGGACCGTCGCCATCTTCGGCGCGGGCCACATTGCCCAGACGCTCACCCGGGTTCTACTGCCTCTCCCAGTGCGCCTCGAAGTCTGCGACCCCCGCCCGGATTGGATCGCTCAGCTTCCCACCGCGCCCAATCTGCATCAGATCGTCGAGGCCCGACCGGAGAATCGAATCGCCCACCTGCCACCCGACGCCTTCGTGATTTGTTTGACGCAAGGCCATCAGACGGATTTCCCGGTTCTTGAAAAGGCCCTACGGCGGGGGTTCCCATTCATCGGAGTCATCGGAAGTCGTGCCAAGGCGGCCACACTGCGAAGAGAGCTTCGCGAGGCGGGAATTGATCCGGCAACCGCCAAGGCCTTTCATTGCCCGCTCGGTCTCGATCTCGGAACAAACCACCCCCAGGAAGTCGCGATTAGCATTGCGGCACAGCTCTTGCTTGAGCGGGACCGGTAATCCGCTATTCCTTTCTCTGATGCCAAAAAAACTCGTTGTCCTTGATGGCTACACATTAAATCCCGGTGACCTCTCGTGGGATGAACTCCGCCGTCTCGCACCGGTGGTCGAAGTCTATGAACGAACTCTTCCGGATCAAGTCATCGAGCGGGCCAGCGGTGCAGACCTCGTTCTCACCAACAAAGTGCGGATCACGGCCGAGACCATCGCGGCACTCCCGGAGCTCCAATACATCGGTGTCCTTGCAACCGGCTTCGATGTCGTTGACGCTGTCGCCGCCCGCCAGCGCGGTGTGGTCGTCGCCAATGTGCCTGCCTACAGCACGCATTCTGTCGTCCAGATCGTCTTCGGATTCATTCTTCATTGGGCCTGCGGAATCGCCCATCACGCGGCCCGAGTCCGGGATGGTGCTTGGTCGGCTTCGAGTGACTTCACATTCTGGGATTTTCCACTCCGGGAATTGGAAGGCAAAACGCTGGGTATCGTTGGCTTTGGCCGGATCGGCCAGCAGGTCGGGCGTGTCGGGAATGCTTTTGGAATGAAGATCGTCGCTGGCGTGCGTTCACCGAAGAATGTCGAGTATCCGGTATCATTCGTCTCCATCGACGAGGCGTTTGCGGCTTCTGATTTTCTCTGCTTGCTTTGTCCACTCACTGAAGAAACCCGCGGTCTGGTCAATGCGACGCGCCTCGGGCTCATGCGGCCAACCGCCCACCTGATCAACACCTCCCGCGGCCCGGTGGTCAACGAAGCCGATCTCGCGGCGGCCCTCGATCTCGGAACGATTGCCGGTGCCGCGATGGACGTCCTCTCCGCCGAACCACCCCCTGCCTCCAACCCACTTCTCACCGCAAAAAACTCGGTCATCACGCCTCACTATGCATGGGCGACGGTCGAGGCGCGCACCCGCCTGATGGCTGCCACAATCTCGAACGTTCGTGCATTTCTCAGCGGGCAGCCCGAGAATGTCGTCAATAGGTAGCCAAGGTGTCTGGTCCCGCAGATCTGCGAACGGGGAATGCAGTTGATAAAACCGGGGCCAACAGTTATCCGATGACGACCGTTTTGTGATGACCGTTCCGAAACTGACATCAGCCATACCTTCTCTCCGGAGGCTTGGCCTGGCCATGGTCGTGCTTGTCGCCGTCCCCGCGAGCGCCGTCGATCAAGCACCGGCAATACGACCAACCAAAAAGCAGACCAAGGCTTCGGAACTCATCAAGAAACAGGAGCCGCCGAAAGTCATCCCCAGAGTGTTGGAGAAGGCCGCCGCCGACAATGTTTCAGTCGTTATTTCTCTCTCGAAGCAACGCGCGTTTTTTAAGGTCGGGGAGGAGGTCGGTATCGATACTCCTGTTTCCACAGGCAAACGCGCCGGCATGACTCCGACCGGCACCTTCTTGATCGTCGAGAAGGATGCGGATCACCGTTCGAGTCTCTACGGGGACTTCGTCAATAAGAACGGCCAAGTCGTGCGTGGCGGCGTGAGCACGAGGATCGACTCGGCTCCGAGTGGAACAACCTACCGGGGCGCTCCCATGAAATGGTTCATGCGATTCGGTGATCGGGAAACCAAGAGCGGACGCCCTGAAGGCATGCACACAGGCTACCTGCCGGGATATCCGGCTTCCCACGGGTGCGTCCGCCTGCCCGAAGAGATCGCGAAAATGATCTACGACAAGGTGGTCATCGGCACGGTGGTGACGATCGAGGAGTAGCTCCGCTACTGCTCGGAGTAATTCCAGAGCAATCCCCCATCCACAATGACCGTTGTCCCCGTAATGTAATCTGCCTCGGACGACGCCAAAAACGACGCCACGCCGGCCACATCCGCACCCGTCCCCAGTCGGTTCAAGGGGATGTTCCCGAGCAACGCCTTGAGGAGGTCGGGGGAGTTGAGAAGCTTGGTATTGATCGGCGTTTGAATGGCACCGGGGGCGACATTGTTGATGGTGATCCCGAGAGGGGCCAGCTCGATGGCCAGATTGCGACAAAGCATTTTCAGCGCTCCCTTGCTCGCGCAATACGTGGAAAAATGCGGGAACGGAAGCTCTTCGTGAACCGAGCTAATGTTGATGATTTTTCCCGGCCGCTTGGTGTCGCGGAGGTGATTGACGAAATCCTGTGTGAGGAAAAATGTGCCGCGCAGATTGATCTTCAGCACGAAGTCAAAGTCCGCCTCCGTGACGTCCCAGAAGTCCGCGTGTCTCTCGACGCCCGCGTTGTTCACCAAGATATCGATCTTGCCGAACGCCTCAACCCCTTGCTGGATCAGTCGGCGATCGTCGTCCGTGTTCGCCAGGTCGCCCCCGAGCACGACGGCGCGGCGGCCCAACGCTTCAATTTCTTTTTTCGTCTCGGCCGCCCCCAGATTACCCGGACGGTCGTCGATGAGTATGTCTGCGCCGTCCTGAGCGAGGCGAAGAGCAATGGCCTGTCCGATACCTTGGGCGCTGCCGGTGATGAGTGCGATTTTTCCTTCGAGTTTCATAGTTTGATGATGGTGTGTTGGTTGAAAAGTGCCGTGGCCCGCTCGGTCCAAATGGCCTGAATCTCATCGAGCGTTCGTCCCGCCGTTTCCGGCAGCAGGCCAAATGTAAAGAGCCAGGAGAGAGCTGCAATCAGACAAAAGACAAAAAACGCGTTGGCCTCGCCGACAGCGAGGCTGAATGCCGGGAAGGTTGAGGAGACCAGAAAGTTTGCCAGCCAACTCGCGAGCGTCGCCACGCCCATGGCCGGCCCGCGCACGTTGCGCGGGAAGATCTCGGCAATCACCAGCCAGATGCATGGCCCGGGTCCAAGAGCAAAGAAGGCGATATACGAGAGAAGCCCGCCGAGAATAAACCACCGGGCCATCGACGATCCCGAGACGGCAAAAGCGCTCCCCAGCACGGCCAGCGAAACCACCATGCCCCCAAGCCCCCACAACAAAAGCGCTCGCCGCCCGAAACGATCCACCATCCGCGAAGCCAGGAACGTTACAATGCAAAGAAGAACAGCCAACGAAAGATCATCCCAGAGCGATTCACCCGGATTGGTAAATCCGGCTTTCTCGAAGATCCCCGGCGCATAATACATCACGGCGTTGATTCCGGTAATCTGTTGAATCAAGGCCATTCCCACCCCGGCGACCAAGGCGAGTTGAACGCCAGGCGCCGCAAAAAGACCGTGCGTGTCGTGTTTCTCCGAAGTTCCTCCACGCTTCCAAACGGGACTCTCGGGCATCGCTGCCATTCCACAAAAAAGAGTCATCCCGGGCACGAGCCCGATGCCCATGATCAAATGCCATCCGGTTGGTCCGGCGACCATGGCCGTGAGAATTCCGCACACGATGCCGAGCACCACCGCGAACTGGAACAATGCGAGGTTCGCACCGCGTTGCGTCGGCGGCGAGACTTCGGAAATATAGAGCGTCGAAACCGTCGATGACGCCCCAATCGCCAGCCCGGCGACAAAGCGCCCCGCCAGCAAAATGCCCAGCGAGCTCGCGAAAAGCTCGATTAAAACTCCCAAAACAAACACTGCCCCGCAGGCCACCAGAGCACCGCGGCGCCCGATGGCATCCGCCACGCGTCCGCCGAAAAGCGCCCCGGGCATCGCCCCGACCAAGACCAGACTCGTGATGATCCCGACAGCACCTTCCGGAACATGAAACTGCAAAGCGATGGCCGCCGCCGAATTGGAAATCCCACCTGTGTCGAATCCCTGGATGAGCCCGCCACACGCCGCGAGGAGCACAGCCAAGCTGGGCAGGGTGCTCGAACGGAGATTGCTCGGAACGTTCACAAGGTCAGATTCCTAGAGGTTCCGCTCAGCGGTGTGAATCTGCCGTGCCATTTTTGCCACCAGCGCCGTCCAGCCCGTCTGGTGACTGGCCCCCACGCCGGCTCCGTTGTCGCCATTGAAATACTCGTTGAAGAGCAGCAAATCACGCCAGTGCGCATCTTTTTGGAACAGCTCGACACCGCCTTGGAATGGCCTCCCGCCGTCTTCTCGCGGCGTGAAGATGCTTACCAATCGCTTCTCCAACTCGATCGTCACATCCCAAAGATTCTTCATCACTCCACTGCCGGTCGGGAACTCCACTTGGAAAGAATCGCCAAAGTAAAATGCAAACTTTTGCAGCGCCTCGATGATCAGGTAATTCATCGGCATCCACACCGGCCCACGCCAGTTGGAATTCCCACCAAACATCGCTACTGGACTGTCCGCCGGACTGTAACTCAGCGTCTCCGTTTTATCCCCCTCGGTAAACGTGTAGGGATGGTCGAGATAACACCGCGATAGGGCGCGCACGCCGTGCGGCGATAAAAATTCCTCCTCGTCGAACAACCGCTCACAGATCCGCCGCAATCGCTCAGGCGGGACCAGTGAAACCAGCAGCCTCCCCTCGACCTCCTGGCCGATGTGATGCAGTTGCTCAAGCAGGTGCGGACGGTGTTCCGCGAACCATGCCAGCCTGCGCCGGAGAAGCGGAAACCGTTTCGCCGTCTCCGCATCGAAACTCTCGACTGCAAAGATGGGCGTCAATCCCGCCACCGAGCGCGTCTTCAGATAAGCATGCGAACCATCGGTCCGACTCAGGACATCATAATAAAACCCGTCGTCATCATCCCAAAGTGTAAATCCCCCGGATCCCTCGGCATTCACCGCCGCCGCGAGATAAATGAAATCATTCAAAAACTTGTCGGCGATGTCCTCATACTCCGGCTCTTCCTTCGCGAGCTCGATCGAGATGTTGAGCATGTTCAAGCAAAACGTCGCCATCCACGCCGTGCCATCGCTTTGCTCGATCTTGCTCCCGTCGGGCAACGGATACCGCCGATCAAAAACGCCGATGTTATCCAGCCCAAGGAATCCGCCCTCAAAAACATTGTCCCCTGTCTGATCGACCCGATTCGCCCACCAGGAATAGGTGAGCAGGAGCTTGTTGAATGCCCGCTTCAGGTAGGCCCGATCCCCCGTCCCGGTCATCCCTCGCTCGATCGAGTAAATCCGCCACGTCGCCCACCCCCCGATTGGCGGATTCGCATCCGACAACGCCCACTCGTAAGCCGGCTGCTGCGCGCTCGGGGATGTGTAACGCTCGCCTTGCAGCAACATGCTCTGCCGCTTTGCCGTCGCCGGGTCCGCAACCGCAAACGCCACGGACTGAAACGAAAGGTCCCACCCGCAAAAATACGGATACTCCCACGAATCTGGCATCGAGATCACATCGTGGGCATGGAGTTCTTTCCAAAAACTGTTGCGTCCATGCCACCGCTCGGGCGGCGGCGCGGGCATCGTGGGATCGCCTTTCAACCACTGGCTTACCGGATAGTAGTAGAACTTCTTACACCACAAGAGACCAGCCAGGGCACTCCGTTGCACGTGAGCCAATTCCGCCGGCAAGCCGGGAGACCGAAGGTCGTAGAACTCCCGGGACTCGCGCTCCCGGTCGACAAAAAGCGTCTCGAATGGCTCACCGAAGATGACCGGCTTCGGTGGACGGCACAGCCGCAGTCGCACCACCCATTCCTCGCCCGGATCGAGCATCTTGAAAAAAACCGCGGCGGCTTTGGTGCCGATCTTCGCGGGATTCACGGCCTCGGCATGTCCGTTCACGAGATATTCGTGAAATCCATCCTTCAAAAACGGCGCGGGATTCTGCGCTCCGAAAAGCTTCCCGGCATTGGTCTCGTTCTCAGTAAAAACCCACTCCTGCGCACCTTCGGCATAGAGATGATACTCCGGCAATCCCCACGGATTCGCAATGACTGCCGTGCCATGCGGTGCCAGATGCATCTCCGGCTTGACCACCCCGGCCTGCCCCCAAGACCAAGTATTGCGAAACCAAAGTGTCGGCAGAATGTGCAGCGGAGCCGCATCCGGACCGCGATTGATGGCCCGGATCCTGATGCCAATATCCTCCGGCCCGTCCTTGGCATACTCGACAAAAATATCAAAGTAGCGTCCCTCCGCAAAGGTGCCGGTGTCCACGAGTTCATATTCCGGCTCCGCCCGCGAGCGGCGTCCGTTTTCGGCCACCAATGCGTCATACGGAAACGCGGCTTGCGGGTATTTGTAGAGTCCGCGCATCAGGCTGTGCGTCGGCGTGTTTTCGACGTGAAAAAAGTAGTCCTTGATGTCCTCGCCGTGATTCCCCTGCGGATTCGACAACCCAAACGCCCGCTCTTTCAGCATGCGATCTTTGCCGTTCCAGAACGTTGGCGAAAAACAGATCCGGCCGTCCGAATCCGAAATCCCCAACAACCCATCCTCACCCCAGCGATACACCCTTGAACGCGCCTGTTCATGGGTAAAATAACTCCACGCGTCCCCATCCGCCGAGTAGTCTTCGCGCACCGTTCCCCACTGTCGGTCGCTCAAATACGGCCCCCAAAGTCCCCACTCCTCACGCCCCTCGTCGCGGGCGGCCATCCTCAGAGATTCGACGTCGGCAGGCATCGCCACCTTCTATCCAGTGCCGCCCCGACTTGTCACCCTCCGATTTGACGATTGTATAGAAACGTCCCGGATCCCGCGTTTTCCGCACTTCAAAGTTGAAAACGTTCCTTCATTCTCTACAGCGTCGCGCCAAATAGTGAGCCAACGGCGGCGGTGATTGCCATCGCCAGAGCACCCCAGAAAGTAACACGCACGGTGGCCTTAAACACAGGTGCTCCTCCGGTGCGTGCGGCCAAAGCGCCGAGCAACGCGAGAAAGACGAGCGACGCACCCGAGATCGTCCAGACCAGCGAGGAGAGTGGAACGATGAAAACGAGCAGGAGCGGTAGGCCTGCACCCACGGCAAAAGCTCCAGCGGATGCCAGCGCTGCCTGGATGGGTCGGGCACTCAGCGCATCGGAAATACCCAACTCGTCGCGGGCGTGCGCGCCGAGAGCGTCGTGAGCCATCAACTGCTTGGCAACTTGGCGGGCGAGTTCGGCATCCAGCCCGCGGTTAACATAGATTGCGGCCAACTCGGAAAGTTCGTTGTCACGGTCGTTGGCCAACTCGTTGCGCTCCCGGTCAAGGTCGGCGCGCTCCGTGTCTGCTTGGGAACTGACGGAAACATACTCGCCTGCAGCCATCGACATTGCGCCCGCCATGAGACTCGCCATCCCAGCGACTACGATGCTGCTGTGGCTGGATTGGGCGGCGGCGACGCCCAAGATCAAACTCGCGGTGGAAACGATGCCGTCGTTGGCACCGAGGACCGATGCGCGCAACCAACCTGTGCGGTGGGCGAAGTGGCTTTCAGGGTTTTTCATGATATCACGCCACCTTGTTCGGTATTCTTAATCGTCATCGGTCTTTGTATTTGAGCTTCCCCCTTCCGTTGCTGGAAGGCGAAAATCTGGCCGTCTAATCTTACCCCCTGATTCTGCGATCCAAATACCAGCGCCTAATGCTGCAAGGCATGTCATCGCCGCAGCGATAGAAACATACCGTCCGATAGACATACGCCAAACGCTAATTCCCAGAGCAATCGTTGAAATAATGGCGCTGAGATACATGACCTTTGACCACGTCTCCGCCCGCTCTTCGTGGGATTCGAGTGCCTGCTCGACGTTGGCATCCAGAAATGGCTTCACCGGACCTTCGTCGTATCTTTCATAGGCGGCTTCTCCCGTCGACATAACGATCGGAGTCACCCAGCCAAAGATTGTCGCGATAGCGAGCCCTGATATTAGGGTCACTTTATTTCGCAGGATCACGCCGACGAGGATCGGAATGACTGCGATTCCGCTGGCTAGAAATGGGAGGTGGTAGATTGCGAGGTGAATGTGTTCTTGAGTCATGGGATCCTAAATGCTAACCGAGGTTTTTTTTGGAAAAATAGGGTGTAACCCTACTAAGGGTAGACGCGATGGAAACCTTGGCTAGCCGGGCCGTCCGAGTCTTATGAGGCGGTTGCATGTTTATGCCACGTCCAGAGCAGCCACGGCATCGCCGCGAATACGCCGAGCAAAGCATAGTAGATGGAGCCAGACACCGGGTCATGCTTTGTAAAAACCTCGAGCAGCGAGAGGCCCTGGACAGCAATCCCCATGATGATTTCCGCGGAAAGCAGGAGCGCCAGCGCAAACACTCCGACCGCCACTCGGATGGCCCCGCCCGTTTCGAGGCTCAGGCGGCGCCCAATCCAGCCGGCCGCAAGCCAGATGGCACCGAGCATAAACGGCGCTTCCAGCAATTCGGCAGTCCTAATGCCGAGTCGCGGAACAATCCATAGAGTCCGAATCGTCCCCAGCGCGAAGCCCGTGCCGAGCACCATTGCAAAGTATGCCGCAGCGCTTTTTAAGACGTGCATCGATATGAATGATCCTCCCTCGCCAGGGTCGGCCAGTGCTGGTTTCTCATCCGGGCACACCAGCGGATGAAAAACTGTCGGCGCGATTCCGAGCAACGCGAAAACCAGGCCCAATTCCAGCCCGCCGAGCATGAAATATGCCCCTTGGAGCCACGAATAATGGCGGATAATGGCTAGCTCAACGAAGATCCAGATGAGCATGCCGAATCCGGCCACCGCCGAAAGCACGAGGGCCGGGCGTCGCTTCCACTGCAGCGCCAAAGCAGCAGCCAGTTGGGTGCCCCCGACGACCACACCCAGGATAAGACCGGGCAAGAGGTAGGAAGAAAAAGGGCTATGGGCAATATTCTCCAGCGGGACGCCTGCGCCGTTAAATGCCACTGCGAGGACACAGCCCACGAAAGCAGACAGCGCGCCGAAGACCGTCAGCGCGGCGAGCGCCCCAACGACCGTGCGATCCGGGAGCGGCAGACGC
>JBMOHW010000088.1:0-10243 GCA_049317665.1 Terrimicrobiaceae bacterium
AGGGCGGTCTGGAGCGGGAAAACGAATATCGAAGCGATCAATCGGGGAGCCACCAGATAGCCGTGACTGCTCACTCCCATTGTCTCCAAGGCCACGATCTGCTCCGAGTTGCGCTGAATGCCGAGCTCGGCTGCGAGTGCGGAGCCAGCCTGGCCCACAAGCATCAGCGCTGCCAGCACAGGGGCCATTTCTCTCACCAGACTCAGCGAAACCAGGGCACCCAACAAGCCATCCGAGCCGAAGCGATTCAGAACGTAGTAACCCTGCAATCCGAGGACGAGGCCGGTAAAGGTTCCCACAATTAAAATGACCGGCAGGCACAACGCACCTTGCTCGTAGATTGCCCGCACGATCCGCCGGAGCAGCCGTCGCGACCCGACGGCGGAACGAAAGGCCATTCCGGTAAACAAGGCGAAATCGCCGAATCCCGAAACGATGCGAAGAGTCTGCCGACCGAGACATTTCACCATTTTCTGGATTGATGGCAGGAACATTTTGTTTCTGCAATGCCGGTATCAAGTCCCAACGAAAAAACTACCGCAGGACCCGCAGCGAGCTTTTTGGCCAACCGCTCGAGCAATCCCCGCAAGTGTTGGCTTGTATTGATAGCGTCGAAAAGGGATTCTGCGGGCACAGAGTCATCCAAGTATGTTCAATTCCCCTTGGTGGGTCGACCTCCGCTACAACCACGAACGCAGAATGTTTTTCACCAGCGGCATCATCGTGCTTGTCGCTGCGATCGGCGTGGGAGTCTTGAGCTACGCCACGTATGTCCGTAATCAAGAGGAAGATGAGCTGAAACTCTCAACGCGCTTCATTGGGAACTCGAAAACTCCGGTTGTCGCGCCTCGGGTGAACTTGCTCGACTCCGCGTCGAAGTTTGTGGTGGACGGAAAACTCGATGAGGCCACAAAAGTTCTGCGCGAAGCAGAACTCCTGACAAACCGGCTCACAGGAATGATCGCTTGGAAGCGAGGGGACATGGCCACGGCGTTGGCTCGGTTTACGGAAGCCGTTCGCATCTCTCCCGACAGCTCTGCGGACATCGTCAATCTGGCTGGTGTCGAGCTGGCCAATGGAAAATCCGCTGAGGCCATGGTGTTGATGGAGCGAGCACGAAAGCTCTCGCCCGACGATCTTTATGTCCAGAATCGCTACCTCCTCGCTCGATTCCAGACAGGCGATGTCGCCGGTGTGCGCAAAGAAGTCCAGACGGCGCTGGAGCTCAGCCCGGAGAACAGCCTTCCCCGTGTGGCATTCGGGGCAGCCGCTATTGAACTTGCGGCCGGGCAATTCTCAAATGGTGCCAATTTTCTTTATGCTGCCAAGGGTAAGCTTCCGACCGAAACGTTTGATAGCCTACTCGCCGAACCATTGATATCCGCCTATTCCGACCGCCAAGAACTCGCGCCGTTTTTTCCCCGTCCTTTGCCCGGCGAGACACCCGCCGCCGAATCGACACCCTCGGCTCGTGATTGACCTCGAGCGAGAATCGGTGTCATCTCAATTGGATATGCTCAGCGTGAACATGAACGTTTTCGAGATACGATGAAGTCGCTGATCTGGGTTCTGCTGGTCGTGATTGCTGCCGGGTTGTTATTCGTGGCGTTCTGGACCGGTCCGAGTCCGTCATCGGGTGCAAGTAGCAACGTCGTCGCGCCGAAGCGAAAAGCATTTGTCGTATGGCGATCGCCCGCGCAGTATATTGACTACCTGCAAAAGACCGAGCCCCACGATAACCCGGACCTCTGGCGCCGGATTGAAGCCGTCAAGCGTCTGCCTTCCTGGCCGAACTAAAGCTTCGAGAGTGCTCATGGCACTTGAGGCTACGGGCTTACCTGAGATCGTTCGGTCTGTTCCAGTTTGTAAAGAGAACCCGTTCAGCCGGCTTAATTTTTCTGGGTAAAATCCGGCCGCGCGCTTGTAGATCCTTCACCCATCCTTGAAGGTCTCGCCGTCCCGAGAGTAGGTATTCTCGTTCGATCGACGCCGCGTTTGCGGGGAACACGGCGGCCACGGGTTCGAATCCCACGTCGCCATGAGGCACCGCACCGCAGTCGATGGCGCAACCCGCCAGAAGCTCGCTCAGGTATTCTGAAGTCATTTCCGGTAGATCGATCGCCAACACCAAAATTAATCCCGACTTCGAAGACTCCATGGCCGCAACAATCGCGGCGAGTGGACCAGTCCCCGCATCGGGCACCCACGAGATGTTCCTCGGTAGCCAGATCGGCTTTTTCGGAGAGGCCACCGCGAGTGGCAGTTCCTCATTCGGATAAACACCCGCCAACGTCGCAAGCTGATGCTCCCAAAGCGGTCGTCCGCCACATTGGAGCAAACACTTGTCTTGCCCCATGCGCCGTGACACGCCGCCAGCCAACAAGACCCCAAGCACTGGCAAGGGTATTTTCAAGCGAGGTTTCTTTTCAGAACTCCGCCAACCAGAATTTTCGCGCGCAGCCCTCCGCGCCCCTTCATCCAAGCCTCCGCGCGGGGGTCGACGGCATCGTTCATCCACGAGCACGGGCGGCACTCCTCGGTTCCTAGAAATCGCACGCCTTGAATCTCAAACTCAGCTCCAATGAGCGCGTTCAAGTCGAGTCCCTCCGAGATGATGTTTCGGCGGGTCACCGAAGCCACCCTCTCCGTGACGCCAAGTTCGTCCCACATTTTTAAAAGATTTTCCCAAGCGAAAAACGTGGACTGTCCCTTGTAGTCGGGCTTGAAATCAAAAAATCGATCGCCGACAAGTCCCTTTCCTGCCACGCACTCGACTTCGTCTAAATCAACCATCGGCGTCTCGCCGGGTGCCTGCCCCTTATGGCCAAAAAAGTTGTGTTTCGGAGAGATGAAGATGTGGCGGATCATGGGAGTTGTAAAACGCGTTTCGCCCAAAACTCTGAGCGAGCGTGAGCAAGATTCCAAGCTTGGAGACCGCGGCGTCCATCGGGCTATTGCACGGTAGGAGATATCGGGTAATCTTCTTTAAATCCGATGTCACTGCTCGCCCCAATGCCAGCCCGGGAATTCGATCCTTATGCTGCGGCGCATTTGCTCTGGCGCGCTGGGTTCGGGGGCACATGGGAGCAGGCAAACGAGCTTGCCGATCTTGGGCTCGACGGGGCCATCAATCGGCTCGTCGATTATACGCCCTCGGTCGACCTCTCGGTTCCCGAATGCGCGGCCCTGCCCGAGGAAACCGACAAAGATTTCGAAGCGAGGCTGAACACTATGGAGGACGAAGAGGCCCGGCAAAAGGCCCGGCGCATCCGATATGAAGAGGCGCGGCGGCAGGTTAGTGCACTGAAGATTTGGTGGCTTGACCGCATGCTTGCGACGTCGCCCGACAAATCCGGCATTCCCCCGCTCGAAGAAAAACTGACCCTCTTCTGGCATTCCCACTTCGCCACCGGTTATCAGGATAAAATCGAGCGCACGTTCCCGCTCTGGCGACAGAACCAGACTTTCCGTTCGCTCGCGCTCGCTCCCTTCCCCGAGCAACTCCGAGCGCTCATCCGCGATCCGGCCATGCTGGTTTGGCTTGATAACGCGTCGAGCCATCGCCATCGCCCCAATGAGAATTTTGCACGCGAACTCATGGAGCTTTTCTCGACCGGCGTCGGTCCGTATTCGGAAATCGACGTCAAAGAATCCGCTCGCGCACTCACGGGATTTGGCGTGAACCGTGCGGACTGGACGTTTCATTTCCGTGAGGAGGCCCACGATCCGGAGGTTAAAACCTTCTTTTCTCAATCGGGTCCGTTCTCCGGCGATGATATCGTTCGCATCCTCTGCGAGCAATCGGCCACGGCAAACTTCATGGCCCGGAAACTTCTCGACTACTTCGTCTGCACAAATCCGGATCCCGAGACCGTCGCACCTGTCGCCGACACCTATCGTTCCGGGGGCTATGATTTGAAGACCTTGCTCCACACGCTCTTTCGATCCCGGCTTTTTTATTCCGAGCGTTCCCGCCAAGCTGTCGTCAAGAGTCCGGTCGCCCTGGCGATCGGCGCGCTCAAATCGATGCGGGTCCCGCTCCCTGCGAACGATCTCACGCTGGATTCGCTCCGCCTGATGGGCCAAGATCTCTTCTTTCCTCCCGACGTCAACGGCTGGCCGGGCGGTGCCGACTGGATCAATTCGAATACCCTCCTCGTCCGCTACAACTTCGCCAACTTCCTCATGCATGGGGTGAGTCCGGATGAGTTCAAGGTGTTCGAACGAAAAATGGTCGATCGCGGGACAAGTCGCCGGGAGTTTCTCGAGGAACAACGCAACGACTCCCTCGCAACATGGAATCCCCGCGCGCATCTCGAGCAATCGGGCGAAATTCGTCGCATGGTCACCTCGGGCGACATTGCCGACTACTTCATTCGACAGTTTCTCCAGCGTTCGCCCTCGCGCGACCTCCGCGATGCCATTGTTCAACTCGCCGAGACGGATGGCTCGGGCGGACGTCGCACGATGAGCGTCACCGATCCCAATTTTGACGACCGCGCCCGCAGCCTCGTCCACCTCATCATGTCCAGCCCCGACTACCAACTGACCTAATGTTTCTCCACACCCGTCGCGAATTTCTCTCCACCGGACTCAAGGGCGTCGGCTTGCTTGCCGCGAGTTCGTTCGTTCCGGCCTTCATCACCCGCACCGCCGCTGGCGTCGGAGCCGGACGGGATTCGAGTATCCTCGTCGTGATCCAACTCAGCGGCGGAAATGACGGGCTCAATACCGTCGTCCCGTTCACCGACGACCTCTACGCCAACGCGCGTCCGTCGATTCGCCTCGCCGCCAACGAAACGCTCCGGCTGAACGACCATCTCGGCCTCCACCCGGCCCTCTTGCCTTTCAAATCGGAGTTCGATGCCGGACGCCTCGCCATCGTGCAAAATGTCGGCTACCCGAATCCGAATCGGTCCCACTTCCGATCCATGGAAATCTGGCACACCGGCGCTGACGACACCGGCCCGCGTCAGGTCGAGGGCTGGATCGGTCGCTATTTCGATGCCGCCTGCAGCGGCGCGCAGCCACATGGGCGACCGGGAGACATCGGCGTGAGTCTCGGGAAAGTCATGCCCCAAGCGTATCGCAACAAATCGAATGTCGGAATCGCCCTCTCGGATCCCAATACGTTTCAATGGAACCCCAGCGGCGACACGTCCAGCTTCGCAAAAGTCCAGGAACGTGTTTTTGCAAAACTCAATCAGCCCGGCACCTCGATGGCAGCCGCCGGCGGCATAACTGGGAGCGAACCCGAGACGATCGACTTCCTCCGCCACACGGCGATGAACGCCGTCGTCGCCGGTGACGAAATCCGGACGATTCTGCGCAAGGCAAAAAACCGCGGTCCTTATCCCGACAGCGAACTCGCCTCGCAGCTCCAGATGGTTGCCCGCCTGATCGGCGGAGAGTTCCCCTCCCGCGTTTACTACGTCGCCCAAGGCGGATACGACACCCACGCCAACCAACTCGGTCACCACGCCAACCTGCTCACGGATTTCAGCACCAGTGTCTCTGCATTTCTCGCCCACCTCCGCCAACAAAAATCTGCCGACCGCGTCACCATCCTGGCTTTCAGCGAATTCGGACGCCGCGTCGCAGAGAACGGAAGCCAGGGCACCGACCACGGCGCTGCCGCTCCCGTTTTTGTCATCGGCGATGCGATCAAGGGTGGGCTCCATGGCTCAGCCCCCGATCTCTCCGATCTCGTGGACGGTGACGTCCGCCATCAGATCGACTTCCGTCAAGTTTACGCCGCCCTGCTCGACCAGTGGCTCGGCACACCTTCTGTGCCCATCCTTGGCAATCGTTACGAGCCGCTCGCCATCATCTAGCGTCTAAAAAAGTTCCGCGTTCGCCGGCGAGTCGTTCCGCCCGGCCTCCTTGATCAAATCCTCGCTGTCGTTTCTCACATTTCCCACCGCCGGTCCGACGCGTCGAACGATCAGCGTCCCATCCGGGGCCGGCTGCAGAAGTTCACCGCGGTCACCATCGCCCAACGGCTCGACATCGAGCCACCTGGCCCATGCCTCCGACCGCAGAATCACGGGCATCCGATCATGCACGACACCGGCTTCGCGGTTTGGCGTAGTCGTCACGATGGCCACCGTGTCTCCGAACTCCGCGTGGTTCTCCCAGATCCCCGCAAATGCCAGCAACCCGCCATCCGCCGACTCGAAATAATATGGCACCTTCGGCGTCCCGGCCATCCACTCATAATACCCCGACGCCGGGAACAGGCACCGTCGGGACCGCAACGCCGCACGAAAACTTGGCAGCTTCGCGACCGCCTCGCCCCGCGCATTGTGCATCATTGGCAGCTTTCGTCCGGCCTCCGCCCAACTCGGGACCAATCCCCAGCGCATCTCGACCATTTCCCGAATCCCACCCGACTCCCGGATCACCGGCACCCGCATCGTCGGTGCCACATTAAAGCTCTCCCTCCAAGCCGCCCGCCGCTCGAGCCGGTCAAAAACATCCAGCCGAACCGCCCCCTCCTTCTTTCGCACATACCTTCCGCACATTGCCTCCAGATCCTCGTCCGGATTGATGGAAAAGAAAATACGAACCAACCCCGTCGGATGGGAAAATTGTCACTTGGCAAGTGAGCGCGGGTCTGTGAGAAGAATTGTTCTTTATGCGGACCAAATTTCTCCTTCTCACTGTTCTTCTTGTTTCCGTGGTGATCCTCTCCAGTGCGCAATCCCAAGCCGGCTCGCTTGACCCAAACGTGATCGTCAAAAACCTCTACGCCGCGCAGAAGGCTGGGAAGGGTCCGTTTTTCCAGACGAAGAACCGTGCTGTTGTCGACCAATATTTCACGAAGGAGTTTGCAAATCTGATTTGGAACGACGCCGTGAAAGCCGATGGCGAGGTGGGGGCGATCGATTTTGATCCGCTCTACGGTTCGCAGGATCCGGAGATTACAAATTTCGAGATCATGGAAACCGGCTGGGGCGGAGATGAAAAATTTGGAGCCGATGACAAAGCCGTCGTCCAGGTCACGTTCAAAGACGGGGGCAAGAAGCAGATGGTCTCATTTCAGTTCCTGCAAGGGAAAGACAAGCAGTGGAAAATCGATGACATCAAGTATCCGAACCTGGACTGCCTGCTGCTCAAAGAAAAACTCCGCGAGGCGTCTCACGGCGGGTAGTGTCGCCCTAAACTCTGAGCAGGCCCCGGAAACCGCGCACACCGTAGTAGGACTGCGCGCCATTGTGGCCAACAAAAATGCGGGCGTAGCGACGTTCGGCAAACAGCGCACCGCCGAGCTTTCGGATCTCCGTCGGAGTCTTCACCCAGCTTGCCGTTTTCTGATCGAACGCCCCCAGTTTTTGCAGCTCGAAATATTGCTCCTCGGTCAAAAGCTCAATGCCCATGTCCGCCGCCATGTCCATCGCACTGGTCTTTGGCTTGTGCTCCTTCCGAGATTCCAAGCCCTCGCGGTCGTAACAGACACTCGTCCGGCCTTTCGGAGTTTCGGCGGAACAATCGAAGAAAAGGAATTCGCCCGTCCTTTTATCGTGGGCAACAACATCCGGCTCGCCGCCGGTTCGTTCCATCTCGTGGAGTGACCAGATTTTTTTTGGATCGGCTCTCAGTTTGGACTCCACACTGGCCCAGGTCAGATTCTTGTGGCGGCTCATATTTTTCTCGAAGCGCGCTTTTAAGGTCGTGAGGAGATCTTCGCGTTGTTTTGGGGATAGCTGGTTTTTCATATCCGCAGCTTTCATGTTCGCTTTTCCACGGCAAAGGAAAACCTGAGCCTTTTACCGGAGGCGTCCGTCGCTACCGTGCGAATCCCAATCCAGAGCTTGGAAGGTGAGTCCCAATTCCTGTTCGATTTCGGTGATCTCTGGGCGTTCGCCGGGTTCGATGAGACAAATCGAGAAGCCCTTGCGTCCGGCTCGAGCGGTGCGCCCGGCGCGGTGGGTGTAGTATTGCCGTTGCTCGGGCAATTGACGGTGGATCACAAACGATAGCCCCTCGACGTCTATGCCCCGGGCAGCGACGTCGGTCGCGATCAAAAACTGTGTGCGCTCCTTTTTGAAACCCCGCATCACCTTGTCGCGATCTTTCTGGCTCAGATCGCCCTGCAGCACTTCGGCCGATACACCGCGCTTGCCCAGCTCGCTGCCCAGTTTGATCGCTCCGGCGCGGGTTCGGCAAAAGATCAGCCCGCGTTCGGTTTTTTGCGCGAGGAGAAAGTTGGCAATCCAGTCGTCCTTCTCCTCGCGGTCGCAAACCACAAACCGGTGCGAGATATTGCGATTCACGACTTGCGCTTTCTCGACCTTGATCAGCTTCGGGGATCCAGACATCGAGTCCGTGATGAGCCGCTTGATCTTCTCTGGAAACGTCGCCGAGAACAGCCAGGTGCTCCGCCGGGAGGACGTCAGTTTGATAATTCGAACCACCTCCTCGCGAAACCCCATGCTCAGCATCTCGTCTGCTTCATCGAGCACGAGATGCTTCACGGTATCGAGCCGGAGGGCGCCAAGTTTCAGCAAATCAAAGAGCCGACCCGGCGTCGCCACGACGATGTGCGTTGGACGTTTCAGTCGATGAACCTGCAAGTCGATCTTGTCGCCGCCCCCGGTGACTTCGACAAAAATCTTCTCCGGACAGAACTTGGTGTATTGAAACAACGCCTTGCCAATCTGCTTGGCAAGCTCCCGCGTCGGAGCAATGACGAGTCCCTGCAACGTCGGGCTGGCGGGATTGATCTTCGTCAGCAACGGCAACCCAAACGCCGCCGTCTTGCCTGTCCCGGTCTGCGCCTGAGCCACAAGATCCCCGCCATCCTTGATGAGATAGGGAATCGCGCTGGCCTGAATGGAAGTCGGGGCTGAGATCCCGAGCGCATCGAGCCCACGGACGAGATCCTCCGGAACGCCGAGTTGTGAAAAGAGTGACATGATTCTCCCATACTGCACACCCGTGGCAGGAACGACGAGCAGGATTAAACGTGGAGGGCACGGAGATCTCAGAGGGGAGGTTGCTTCGGATTCTCTGCGCCTCGGCGGCTCTCCGTGAGTCCATGAGACATCCAAAAGAGGAGTTAGGCGCCATCCACCGAGTCTTGATACCGAACTCGCATTGGCTCAGGTGCGGACTTTGGCGAAGGCGTGGGGGGGTGTGGCGGAAGGCGTTGAGG
Organism: Terrimicrobiaceae bacterium; assembly: GCA_049317665.1. Taxonomy (GTDB): domain Bacteria; phylum Verrucomicrobiota; class Verrucomicrobiia; order Chthoniobacterales; family Terrimicrobiaceae; genus JBBRHN01. The sequence continues at coordinate 9,158 of JBMOHW010000088.1, forward strand.
CACATCTGGTCGCAGAGGTCCCAGCTGTCGAGCCCGGCGACCCAGGCGTCCATTTGCGCCGGGGTGAGTTGCCGAGGGGCGGCGACGAGGCGGCGGCTTCGGCGGCGGGTGCAGCAGGCATGCTGGTGGAACCTATAGGACTTATAGGACAAATAAGACTTATTTTCGGTGTTCGAGGCGGGCGCGGGTCATGCGTTCGCGGAGGCCGCCTTTTTTGAGGAAGTCTTTTTCGAGGCGGCGGATTTGTTGGTCGAGGAGGTAGTTGGTTTGGTGGATGAGGCAGATCGCGATATTGGCCAGGGTTTCGGGCGGGCGGTCATCGAAGAAGGGGCGGTAGGTTTCGAAGGATTCGTCGGCGGATTTGCCAAGGCGGCGGGCGTAAAGGGCCTCGCGGGAGTCCTTGGCCCACTGGGGCAGGTCGCGGGTGCGGAGGAAATCCTGGTAGTCGATGAGGAGTTCTTCAAGGCTGGCGCGGGCGACGTTGGTGAGTTTGAGCTCCATCTCGGTTGAGGTCTTCGAAGCCTTGCTGCCCTCGGCGATGTTTTGTTTGCCCGAGCGGGCGGCCTGGACCATCTGGTCGATGGTGCGGTCGCTTCGTTTGAGAAACTTTTCGCAGAAGCGGAACGTGAAGTCGTAGATGACCTCGGCTTTGCGGTAGGAGAGGAGGTCGCGGTAGTTGCCGGTTTTTGGGAGGAAGCCGTCAGTCATATAGGTCCTATGGGACTTATAGGGCGTATAGGACCTATGCCTTCTGGTAGACTTCGGCGCCTTTTTCAGCGAACTCAGCCGATTTCTCAGCCATGCCGACCTCGAGGGCCTCTTCTTCGGAGATCGCTTGCTCGGCGGCGTATTTGCGGACGTCTTCGGTGATCTTCATCGAGCAGAAGTGCGGGCCGCACATCGAACAGAAGTGGGCGCTCTTTGCTCCCTCCTGCGGGAGCGTCTCGTCGTGGAATTCCCTTGCGCGCTCGGGGTCGAGGCCGAGGTTGAATTGGTCTTCCCAGCGGAATTCGAATCTCGCTTTGCTCAGGGCGTTGTCGCGGTATTGGGCTCCGGGGTGGCCTTTGGCGAGGTCGGCGGCGTGCG
>JBMOHW010000089.1:0-9934 GCA_049317665.1 Terrimicrobiaceae bacterium
CCGATGAAGGAGATGGGTCTTTGTAGAAAAGCTAGGACTGATTAAGCAACCTTCCGACGATATGCCACGATCATTGCCAATGCTCCGAGTCCGAAGAGAACGTAGGTGGAGGGCTCGGGGACGGCGGATTGACCAGGAATTCCTACGGTAGCAAAAATAGAATCATCCTGTGTAAAAGACCCACCATTTACACGATAATCATAGACAGAATCAGTGTATCTAAAATTTGGAAGAGTAACACCAAACCAACTTTCACTACTGTAGCTCTGGAAACTCAAAGAATGCATGTTCAAAACTGATCCTTCACTGGTGTAATTATAGATTGAACTACTAAATAATGCAGATGTGATATTTCCGCTAACTAAACTAAAGGAATTACTGTAGGCATCACTAACAAAGTTTCTATTGGCGTCAAAATGGATTCCGCCAGTGGAACCAGTGATTGATGCGCTAGTTGCTGCTGTGCCAGCCTCGTTAAGGAATAGATTCAAAATGACGCTCTTGGATGGGTCTTGATCATCAATCATGTTAAAATTAAAGATGAGGTCAGCTTTCGCATTTCCAGCGAATGAGGTGAGTCCTGCGACGAGGGCAAGAGCAAGGATGGTTTTTTTCATAGGGATAAGTTGACTGAGGTTGGTTGGTTTTTTGACCGAATCGGCGGTGAAATTGCCCCCCCCCGAGAATTGTCAACAGAAAAAAGAAGGGGGCATGAAAAAACACCCGCTATATATATGAAGGTTTTCAGAGAGATTCCGTAGCGTATCTCACCTGCACCTTGTTCTTCGCCAAGTGGTCAAACGCCTCGTTGCCCACGGCCTTTAGCCCCGCCGCGCCCCGCCGAATCCGCTCAGGCCAGTCCTCAGCCCTCGATCCCTCCGTCCCGATCGTGGCCATGACAGCGCATGTCCGCGAAGAAGACCGACAACGGTGCCTGGCGGCAGGCATGAATGACTATGTCGCGAAGCCCGTCCGCCGCGAGGCCCTCGCAGCGGCCCTTCACCGCCAACTCTCCCCGGCCGAAGTGGCGACAAGCCACGCCAGCGGGAGCCGCGCCCGAGATCCAGACGGAGAATTTGATCGGGACGGCCTCAGAGAACGGTTACTCTTCGATCCCAGTTTGATTGCCGAGGTGTGTGGCACGTTTCTGAAGGAGACTCCCGTGTTGCTCCGGGAGATGAACGAAAGTGTTGCGGAAAGAAATCGGGATAACCTCCGCCTCCAGGCTCATTCGCTCAAAGGAAGTGCCTCCACCCTGGGCGGCAACACTCTTGGGAAACTCGCGGGTTCCCTGGAGACCCTCGCATCCGAAATGGACTGGCCAGCCGCCGAACGCACATTGCCAGAGATTCAAAAGGCCTACGAAGCGCTGGAGAAAAACCTCATCGTTGAGATGACCGGATCGACTCTGGGAGACTGAATCGGTGGCGACGGTTCGGATCCGGGGTCAGGATCCGAATCTTTGCCGGAGCCAACGTAATGGAAACCGATCCCCCGGGCAGTCAGTCGGCTTGGGATTGATTTCCTTATGGCCCTTGACGATGGATGGCTTGCCCTTGATTTTTCCGATGCGACCGCGGAGATAGGTGACGAGTTCGTCGATGGCCGCGAGTTGGGCTTTGGTCGGTTGGTCGCGATTGAGGTCACCGACAAGGCAGATTCCGAGAGCGATATCGTTGAGGTAATCGCTGGCGACGTGGCCACCGTTGATCTGCCGGGTCCAGCGATTGCCGATTTCGATTTCGCCATCGCCCGAGGAATTTCCATTACCGATGACGAAGTGATAAGCGAGGCCGTTTTGCATTTTCCGCACTCGCCGGTGATAGACATCAAAGATCCGGGCATTCCCTTGCCGGGTCCCGCTGTTGTGAATAATTATGTATTTCCAACGGCCGCGCTTGACCCGCGCTTGATCGATGGCCTTGCGGACTGCCGGAGTGAGATAGCGCCAGCGTTTGAAGAGGCCGGTGAATGCTGGACGGGGCGGGGGTTCGAAGCCTTGGTCCTCCTCGAGTCCGGATTTCTCGATGACAATCGGCGCATCGAGAGGGCGACCACCGGGCGTCTTGCCCTTCGGAGTCTGGGCTGGCGTGGGTGGGGCGGAGGGGGCTTCCGTTGGCTCGGGCGTGGGACGGACAGGCTCCGCCTTCTTCACCGCATTTGGCACTTCGTCTGGAAGGGGAATGAAATCCTGGGATTCTTCGACCGCCGGCTTCGGCGATGACGCGGGCTTCGGCGTCGGTTCACGCTTCGGTGTTGGCTCGGGTGTTTCGCTTGGCTTGGGTTTCGGGCGGGGAGTTGGTGTCGGCTCCGGAGTGGACTCCGGGGTGGGTGCCGGGGTGGCTGTCGCGCGGGGTCTTGGACGCGGGGTCGATGACGGCGACGGCTTGGGAACCGGCCGGATGTCCTCGCGGGCCTGCAAAAACAACCGGCGCTTTTCTTCATCGCTCATCTGCCCATGGAGAGTGCCCCCGAGGGTAGCGAGACTCCAAAGCGCGACCAGAGCGATAAGACACCTTCGTTTCCGCACAACGCACCGTAGCAAAGCGCTCGGGATGATCAAGCAACCTGCGTGGAAAACCGAGACGGTCTTTCTTAATAGACGACACGGACGAGGCACAGCCCGCCGGCCGGCGCGACGTGATTCCATCGAGGCCCCCGATTTCTCAGCCGCTCGCGGATCTCATCGACATCCACCCTCCCCATTCCACACCGAACCGCCGCCCCGGTCATCATGCGGACCATCTTGTAGAGAAATCCCTCGCCTCGAAACGTCAGACTCACGAGCGGGCCTCGCCGCGAAACCCGGATGTCTGTGAGTTGACGGATGGTTGATTTTTCCTCCTTCGAACGGTTGGCCGAGAAGGCGGAAAAATCATGCGTCCCAACAAACACCTGACACGCCGCCTCGACCCGGGAGATGTCCAGCGGGTGAAAAACATGCCACGCCCGCGAATTCTCCAGCGGAGACATCACCTCGGAGTTCCAAATCGTGTAGCAGTAAACTTTCCCCACTGCAGAAAATCGGGCGTGGAAGCTCGTCGGGGCCCGCCGGATCGCCATGACACGGACCGCCGGAGGTAGGTGGGCATTCAGAGCCTGTCGCCAGCGATCAATCGGGAGCAATGTCTCTGGAATCTCGACATGCGCGCACTGCCCGAGGGCGTGCACACCGGCATCCGTGCGGCCCGCTCCGTGAACCGTGATCCGGGTCCCCGCAATTTTCGCGAATGCGGCCTCGAGCGCATCTTGAACCGTCCCGCCTCCTCGCTGGCTCTGCCATCCCGAAAATTCTGCCCCGTCATAAGCGACGATCAGCCGAAGCCTCATACTTGCGAATCCAGCCAGCTCTGAAGGATAATCTGCGCGGCGACCTGATCGATGATGGACTTTTGATCGCGGGCCTTGCGCCCGGCCTCTTGAAGGGAACGTTGAGCGGAGACGGTTGAGAGACGTTCGTCCCATGGGAGGACCGGGCAGGGCGCAACGGCGGCGAGTCCCGCGATAAACTCCCGCGCTTTCTCAGCGGCCGGTCCGAACGATCCGTCCATATTTCGCGGCATCCCGACCACAATCGCCTCGACTTGCTTTTCCTTGGCCAGCGCGACGATCCGCTCGCGAACGCCGCCGGCACGGACCTGGATTGTCTCCAGCGGATGAGCCAACATGCCAAGTTCATCACTGACGGCGACGCCCACCCGAGCCTCCCCGAGATCGATTGCGAGTGCGCGTTTCATTTGCGATTGAAAATCCCACACCCCCCGCCTATGATCAATCTCCATGTCACAGCTTTCCTTGGAGAATTTTGGAGAGAACCTCCCCGCATCGGGCGTCATCGCATTTTCACAAGTCGCCATCGGCCTCGGCGCGGGTTTGCTGGTTGCTGATCGGGTCGGACAAAATGCCCGGCGTGGTGCGGCCATCGCGCTGATCGGACTCGGTGTTGCGGCGCTGGTGCCCGTCATCGCGGGAATCGCAACAACCATTTCCCATCGTCCGAGTTCGAGGAGAACCATGAAGAAGCGGCTCGAGAGCATTCGCCACGACTCGGGACTGGCCGACGAAGAAGGAACGGTCTAGCCGACTCCAGTCGGCGCGGATAGCCCTCCGCGATGAAAAGACACGTCATCCTCGCATCGGCATCCCCACGGAGAAAAGACCTGCTCGAAGCTGCGGGTTACTCCGTTACCTGCGTGGTCTCGGGCGTCGAGGAGCTGGAGGTTGACCACTTGAGCCCGGCGGCACTCGCTATGGAAAATGCCAGACGCAAAGCCACGGCTGTTGCCCCGCTCCATCCCAACGAAATCGTCATCGCGGCCGATACCGTCGTTTCGATGGACGGAATCTTTTTTGGGAAGCCCGCCAACGAAGAAGCGGCGGTGGAAATGCTCCGACGCCTCAATGGCCGGCAGCACGAGGTCGTGACCGGAGTCGTTGTCTCGGGATGCGTCTCCATCGAATTCAGCGAATCGACCCGGGTCACTTTCCGCACCCTCACCGATGAGGATTTGCGTGACTACGTGCGGGACATTCATCCCTTGGATAAAGCCGGATCTTATGCGGCCCAGAATGACAATGGCCGGATCATCAAGGGGATCGAGGGATCGCTGAGCAATGTCATTGGACTTCCGATCGAGCGTCTCGAGGACGAACTCGCCACCGCGTTCTCCTAGTCAGCTTCCCGAAGCCGTCGAACCATACGCACGAGGTCACCGTCCGAAACGTCGGTCGATAAAAAGGCCTCGCCCAGCCTTCGGAGAAGGACAAATCGGATGGAGCCTTGCTGGAATTTTTTATCCGACCGCCACGCCGACTGAATCGCGTCGCTCCCCACGTCGTCCGGCAGGAAGGTTGGAAGGTTGAAATGTTTGAGGGCATCAATGACTCGGGCGGCATCAGAGTCCGACAGCCCGGACTTCTCGACCGAGAGCCGACACGCGGCAACGAGACCAAGGCTGATTGCCTCTCCATGCAGGAACCGTCCGTAGCCCGCGGCGTTCTCGATCGCATGTCCTAGGGTGTGGCCAAAATTCAACAACGCCCGCAGCCCGGAGGTCTCGAACTCATCCTGCCCGACAATTTCTGCTTTGATCGCGATATTCCGCGCAACAAGCGATGGCAGATCATCCATCACATCCAGCATCTCCGGATCGCGAATGGCCGCGTGTTTAATGATTTCGGCAAACCCCTGATGAAACTCCCGAGGCGGCAAGGTCGCCAACGTATCGGTGTCTGCCAGGACCAAACGCGGTTGATGAAACGACCCGATCAAATTCTTTCCGCCGCGCGCATTCACCCCGGTTTTGCCACCCACCGAACTGTCCACCTGAGCAACAACCGAGGTTGGAACCTGAATAAATGGGATCCCGCGAAAGTAAACCGCCGCCACAAATCCCGCCAAGTCACCAACGACTCCCCCACCCAGCGCAAAAATCGAGGATGATCTATCGAGACCAGCCCGGATCAAGTCCTCACACACGATCCCGGTTTGCTCCAGCGACTTCGACTCCTCTCCGGCCGGCACCGTGACGGTCACGGGCGAAAATCCCACCTTCTCCAGCGAGTCCACCAAAGTTTTTGCGTAGACAGGGCCCACGTGCGAGTCGGTCACCACGGCGCATCGTCCGGGACGGATCACTTGCGCCGCAAGCCGACCAGCATCGCCCAAGAGACCGGCCCGAACGACCACGTCGTAGGGATCCTTGGAAATTGGCACACGAATGATTCTCTCCATCGCCAGAAAACCTCTCGCAGAACCGCCGCGGAGTCGAATCGTTTGTGACGTCAACGTTTGCCGAAAACCAACTCGGGCGCTTCAGACAGCCGGCTGCTGTTGGGTGAGGCAATGGAAGGCCCCCAAGCCCCAGATGAGTTCCCGGCAGTCGATCGGGACAATTCGCCGGGACGGGAACGCCTCGCGGAGGATCGACTCCGCCCAGGAGTCGTTCCGTTCCTTATACACAGGGAGAAGGACGAGCTCGTTGGCTATGTAGAAATTCGCATAGCTCGCCGGGAGACGGATTCCATCCCGGACGATCCGGGAAGGCATCGGAAGCGATAACACATGAAGGGGCTCACCTCCGGGGAGAACCATCTCATGGAGACGGTCGAGGTTGGCCCGAAGCGGATCATGATTCGGATCATTCTCGTCCTCCTCGATCACGGTCAGGACGGTATTCTCAGAAACAAAGCGCGTAATATCATCGACGTGACCGTCGGTATCGTCGCCCTCAATGCCATCGCCCAGCCACAAGACACCTTTTACACCAAGGGAGTCGCAAAGCATTTTCTCGATATCCGGACGCTCGAGCTTCGGATTGCGATTCGGATTGAGAAGACAACTCTCCGTGGTCAACACAACGCCAGCCCCGTTGACGTCGATCGATCCACCTTCCAGAACAAAGTCGCTTCGGTCGAAAATTGGCACACCAAGAGCCTCGCCGACCTTCGCAGGCACTTCGTCGTCCTCGTCAAACGGCGACAACTTGTAGCCCCACGCGTTGAACCCGAAATCCAAGGCGGCAAGCTTTGGAGCGGCAGCTCGCTTCAAAAAGATCGGACCGTGATCCCGGCACCACGGCTCATTGGTCGCGATGTGAAAAAACTCGATCCGTTCAGGCGGCGCCTTCGCCAGCAGCTTGCGAACAGTGGATTCCTGATCCGCATCCATCACGTTGATCCGAACCATTTCCGACTCTGCGAGAGCCTCGGCCATCTGGACAAACGCTGGGATCACGCGGTCGTAGCATCCGGGAAAACTCCGGCAGCCGGCGTGCGGCCACGAGATCCACGTCGCCTCATGACGCTCCCATTCGGCGGGCATCGAGTAACCTTGACCTGAGGGAGAGTTGGAACGGGGCATCGCAACTGAAGCATCCGCGCGACCCGCTGCAGAAAACAAGACGAATTTTGAAACAATCCGTTCGCGAAATAGATCCCGGCAAAACGTCGGCGATGCCTGCGCAGATTCGGTGACAGATTTTTCACGATGTGTGATAGCATGAGCGTTCGATGTTTGAGATCCGACCGCGGGATAAAATGGTGGAACGTGCGCTCCTCGTCGGTGTCCACACCGAGACGACCGGGCAAGCCGATGCCGAGGATTTGCTCAACGAGCTGGAGGAGCTTGTGCGCACCCTGGGAATTCCGGTTGTGGAAAAAATGACTGTTTTTGCGCGCGAGATCCAGGCGCGCTATTTTCTCGGGTCAGGTAAAGCAGAGGAAATCTGCGAGCGGATGCGTGAGCTTTCGTGCGATGTGATTATTTTCGACAACGAGCTCACGCCCGCCCAGCAGCGAAACTGGGAGTCGCTGGCCGGCGTGCTCGTCATCGACCGGCAGGAGATCATTCTCGATATCTTCGGTGCCCGCGCTCAGACCCGCGAGGCCCGCATCCAGGTCGATCTTGCCCGGATGGCCTACTCGCTTCCGCGCCTCACGCGAGCCTGGGGGCACCTCGGCAAACAGGGCGGCGGAATCGGCGCAAAAGGGGAGGGCGAAAGCCAACTCGAACAAGATCGCCGAAAAATTCGGGGCCAGATCGACCGATTGAAACGAGACCTTGCCGGTGTGCGGCGAGCGAGGGCCACCCAGCGCAAAGATCGCAAGCGCGCTCCCGTGCCCAATGCTGCCATCGTCGGCTATACCAACGTTGGGAAATCCTCGCTTCTCAAGCGCCTCACAGGTGCCGGCGTTCTCGTCGAGAACAAGCTCTTCGCGACCCTCGACACGACCACGCGAAAGATTGCGCTCCCGAACAAGCGTCCGCTCCTGCTCACCGATACGGTTGGCTTCATTCGAAAGCTTCCCCACGGCTTAATCGAATCATTCAATGCCACATTGGAAGAGGCCGCGCTCTCTGACTTCTTGATTCATGTGCTGGACGCCTCGCATCCGCGGGTTCTGGAGTTCTATGGCACGACGATGAAGGTTCTTGCGGACTTGGGAGCCGATACGAGTCAGGCACTGATCGTCTTCAACAAAATGGATCAAGTCGCGGATGAGACAACGCGGATTTGCCTGAGACGGGATTTTCCCGATGCCGTCTTCATTTCCGTCCACAGCGGCGAGGGCCTGGATCAATTGGTCGAACGTCTCGCCGAGTTGGTGGCAAATCATGCCGTCGCCATGGACTTTCTTCTGCCCCTTTCCCGTTCGGATCTACTGGCGAAACTCCATCGCGAGGCGGAAGTTCATTCCGTTACCTACGAGGAGGACGGGGCTCGGGTTTGCGCCACCGTGCCACCGAGACTGCAAGATGCGCTTTCGCCGTTTCTTGCCAACCCAATCGGAAGCGCAAAAAGAACGTAGATCCACTGGGCCCGGATGGCTCAGATCGCGAGACGCTTCGCGATGATGGACTCCAGGTGGCTGCGGAGGACCGGAGAGCTCAGTCGCTCGAGGAGAGAGTTGAAAAATCCATTCACGACCAGACGGCGGGCGGCGTCGCGGGGGATTCCCCGGGCCTGCATGTAGAAAAGTTCGTCCTCACTCACCGGACCATTCGTCGCACCGTGAGTGCAACGCACATCATCGTTGAGGATCTCCAAGCCGGGCATGGAATTCGGATCCGCCTCATCGCTCAGGATGAGGTTGCGGACTTTCTGATAGGCATCAGTGCCACGCGCCCCCGGCTCGACTTTGATCAAGCCGGCAAAGATCGTGCGAGATCGATCGTCGAGCGCGTTGAGGTAGAGGAGATCGCTGGAGGCATCGGGTGCGACATGATCCTGCAGTGTCCGTTGGTCAATCTCGCGAGTTCCCTCGACCGGGTTGATCGAAAGCATTTCGCTCCGCGAGCCCTCTCCAACAAGGCGGCTAAGGCTTTCGCCGCGAACAAATCCCCCGCCAAAATTGGCCGTCAGTGCCGTGCTGCTGGCATCGCGGGCGACGACCGTCGAGTTGATGTGAAAGGCAAGGGTCTCTCTCGACCAGTCCTGCACGGCGATGTAGGTCAACTTTGCGCCGCGTTCCAAGTGGAGGTCGTTGACCCCGCAGGCGAATGCGCTCCGGTCATCCGAACTCCGGAAATAGTCAACCACCGTCACTTCGCTGTTCTCTCCGCAGACGATCAGCGTGTGCGGGAAAATCGAAGAGTTTTCCCCCTCGACCCAGTGGAACATCTCAATCGGAAGAGTCACCTTGGTATCGCGCGGCACAAAAAGAAATCCCCCCGTGGAGACGCGGGCCTTGTGAAGAGCCGCGTATTTATGCGAACCCAGCTCGACGGGTTGGGACATAAAGAATTTTTCGAAAAGCGCCTTATGCTCACGCGCCGCGACTTCGAGCGGGAGGAGGATTACGCCTTCCGGCAGGCGATCCGTATCTTGGAAAATCAGCGCGTTGTTCGCAAAAACGAGCTTGGCATTTGTTTCGGCGAGACCCACGGAGAGATTGATCAGCCGACCCTCGCTGGAGACGGGGGATGCGGGAACGAACGACGAGAGATCGAGCGCAGCGATGTTCGCAAACCGCCAGGCTTCATCTTTCCGCGTTGGCGCTGGGGTGCTCTCAAAGTCTTCGGCTGCCTGAGCCTGCGCGGCGGCGAACCAACTCGGCCAGCCGCCAGCCTCGGTCTCGGTATCTCTCTCCATAGTGCTCGTGCTCATGATGCGTTTTCCTCGCGGGTCGTCTACCCGACCGATCCTTCCATTTCGAGATCGATCAGACGCTTGAGTTCGACCGAGTATTCCATCGGGAATTGTTGGACGAGGTCGTTGACAAAACCATTCACCGCCAGGCTCATCGCGGCACCCTCCGGAATTCCCCGCTGCTGCATATAGAAGATCTGCTCGGCGTTGATCTTGCTCACCGAGGCCTCGTGCTGACAGGAGTTCTCCTTCCCGCGCACCGTGATCGCGGGATAGGTATCCGTCCGGCTGTCGGTATTGATCAAAAGCGCATCGCACTCCGTGTTATTCTTACAACCCTTGAG
>JBMOHW010000090.1:0-9519 GCA_049317665.1 Terrimicrobiaceae bacterium
TATGCCAGTTCGTCTCGGTCGGTTTGAAATGCCGAAAACACTCGTCAAAGACGAGTCCACAGCCACAGATACCTACGCCTGCTTCGTCGCCGAGCCCTTTGAGGCCGGATACGGGCACACGATTGGAAATTCGCTCCGGCGCGTTCTCCTGAGTTCGCTCGAAGGTGCTGCCATTACTTCGGTGAAAATCGAGGGAGCTCCGCACGAGTTCACCAGCCTTCCCGGCGTCGTCGAAGATGTTGTCGACATCATCCTCAACCTTAAAAAGATCAAATTCCGCGCCCACGATCATGAGGTCCGCAACCTCAAACTCGCGGTCAACAAAGAAGGCCGTGTCACCGCCGCCGACATCGAGAGCACCGCACAATGCGAGGTCCTCAATCCCGACGCCCTCATCTGCACCCTTGACAAGAAAATGAAGTTCGAAGCCGAATTCGAAATCAAGGTCGGTCGCGGATTCGCCACCGGCGACGAAAATAAACACACGGACCAACCCATCGGAGTCATCGCCATCGACTCGATCTTCTCCCCGGTGACCCGCGTAAAGTATGCCGTCGAGAATACCCGCGTCGGCCAGCGCACCGACTACGACAAGCTGATCGTCGAGCTCTGGACCGACGGACGGATTACCCCGGACGACGCACTCCTTCAGGCCTCCGCGATTATCCGCCACCACTTCGATGTCTTCGTTGGCTACAACGACGAGCAGATCGAATTCGACGAGACGCCACAGGAAGTCAGCCAGGAAAACACCCGGATGAAGAAGCTCCTCAACATGAGCGTCAACGAAATCGAGCTCTCCGTGCGTGCCGCAAATTGCCTCAACAACGCCAACATCACCAGCGTCGGCCAGCTCGCCATGAAGACCGAGGCCGAGATGCTCAAATACCGCAACTTCGGCAAGAAGTCGCTTAACGAAATCAAGGACAAGCTCCAACAACTCGGTCTCGGACTCGGAATGAAATTCGAACCCGGCCTGGTCGAACTTCCTCCGGAACCTGCCAAGTAAATTGCCATGCGCCACAGAAAAAATACCGTCAAACTCGGTCGCACGACCGCTCATCGCGATGCCATGCTCGCGAATCAGGTCTGCAGCCTCATTGAACATCAACGGATCAAGACGACTCTGGCGAAAGCCAAGGCCGTCCGCCCTCTCGCGGAAAAGATGGTCACGCTGGGCAAGCGTGGCGACCTCCATGCCCGCCGTTTGGCTGCCGGTGCCCTCGGCCAGAAAGACGCTGTCAAAAAGCTCTTCACTGAGATCGCTCCTCGCGCCGCAACCCGGAAGGGCGGCTACACCCGCATCGTAAAGCTCGGACCTCGCGCCAGCGACTCCGCCCCGATGGCCTACATCGAGTGGGTTGACTCTGTTGTCATCGAGCCCGCCGCAGACGAGGTGGTCGCCGAAGTGAAGAAACCAGCCAAGAAGGCTCCCGCCAAAAAGCCCGCTGCCAAGAAAACAGCGGACGCAGCGCCCGAGTCGGACGAAAAGGCCTAGACTGGCCCCACGGAAAAAGCGTTCCATCCAAGAGCGGGAGGCCACTGGCTTCCCGCTCTTTTTTTGGAATTGAGAAAATTCTATCCCTGAGAGATAATCCCCGTCTGGCTTGTCCAAGCTGCCCCGAGAATGATGCCGTCACGACAAACTGCAGCCGGATGTTTGGGATCTGCGAAACGCTCGTTCTTCATCGGGATCTCGTTTGCTTCTTTCCTTGTCTTCGCGGCAGCTCCGCACGCCTCGGCGCTCGTTGGGAGCAATAGCGGAAGCAGCATTTTTAACGGCGTTTACATCAACAACCTTGTCGGCGCGAATACGTTTTACTCGATGGGCTTCGGAGGCTCGCGAGCGATTGTCGCCAACATCGAGGCGGGATCGATTTGGAATGGGCATGAAACTTTGGGGAATGTCACCACGTTTTTCTCGGACCCCTCGATCACAGGAACTCAACTCGGGCAGACCGACTGGCACGCGACGCTGGTCGGCCAGGTCATCGCCGGCAATGGAATTTATACGTATCAGGACGGGATCGCTCCCGGTGCGACACTCTGGTCGGGATCCATCGCCACCGCTTGGATTCCTTCGGTTGACAGCGACTACTCGGGCTCGTTCCAACAAACGGATGCGAGTCTTGCCTACGCCTACGATCTGGCAATCCACACCGGAATTACCGATGCGAGCAACGTTAACCGGCGAGCCGATGTCATCAACAGCAGCTGGGGATTCACCGATCCCACCGGCTCTGCCCCGGAAACCATTTTCATCGACTCCCTCCTTCGCGAGAATCGCGTGGTCGGCGTTTTTGCGGCTGGGAACAGTGGACCGGGAGCCAATACGGTTGGCGGTCCGGCCTCGGGATTCAACGGGATTACCGTTGCCGCGTTGACCGGTGACACAACAAGCCCGGCCTATTCGCAGGTGGCGAATTTTTCGAGCCGCGGGGCTGCCGATTTTTATAATCCCGAGACAGAGGCGACGACATCGGGTATTCGCCCTGTGATCGACATCGCGGCACCCGGCGGCAATCTCACTCTCGCCTTTTACGGTGGCGTTGCCGGCGGGCACACGGACGGCACGGATCCGACCGGAGGCAACGGCACTTTTTACGTATCGAATATGTCGGGCACGAGCTTCGCCGCACCCATCGTCGCCGGTGCCGCCGCCTTGCTCACCGATGCCGGCAAGGCGTTTGGCGTGGCCGAAATGACCGATCCGCTCGTCATCAAGGCCGCCCTCATGACGAGCGCCACCCGCATCCCTGGGTGGGACAATGGGCAGGCGCTCAATTCTGGAATCCTCACCACCACACAGGCGCTCGACCTCGCCTCGGGAGCAGGCGCGCTCAATCTCGACAGTGCCTACCGGGTCTATGTCGGCGACCCGACGATCGTCGAAAACGTGAGAGTGGGCGGCGTCAATACCCAGCTCGGGCTGGGCGGCAACAGCGGCGGCTCAGTGCTCAACCGCGGATGGGATCTGGGTGAGGTCACCAATGCCTCGCCGAACCTCTACAACCTCACTGGAGAGATTACCGCGGGGAGCGAACTCACGGCAACTCTCACTTGGTTCGCCGGTCGTTACGGGAGCCTTCTGAGCACCGCTGAAGATCGTGATCTGGCCAACCTAAGACTGGAACTCCTCAGAGAAGACCCTCTCGGCGACATCGTCGTCGCCCGGTCCAATGCGCCCGTCAGCACCGTCGAATTTCTCCGGCTGACCGTTCCCGAAACCGGAATTTACATGATCCGAATTGCCTGGGACGGATTCAACTTCAACCTTGATTCGAACCCATCAACACCGATCACAAGTTACGGCCTGGCTTGGAATGTTAACGCCGTTCCCGAGCCCTCCGTGATTTTTCTCCTCGCGCTCTCGGTCGCTCTGATCATCGCTCACAAAATCCGGCAGGCCCCAAAAACGCTTATCCCGGCCGCTGGTAAAACCGCAGTGCTTCGATCGGACCGCCAAAGTCTTTGAGAGGATAGACGCCCCGAATCCCACCAGATCCCGGGTCCCGAACGAGGTAGTCGAATCCTCGTTTCCCGCATACCACCAAGAAATGCGTCACGCCGGACGGATACCGCAATCTCACAATAACTGGATTCCCCAAGAGCAGGTTCCAATCGATCAAAAAATGGGAAGGCGCATCTTCGTAGTGGGGAAGCAACCGGGCGGTCAAGGCGGGATCAACCTCTGCGGCCTTCTCCCAATAGACCCAACCCTGCGGGGTGTAGCCGCCTGGGAGATTCTTCAAAAATTCATTGAGCCTCCCGGGATCAGTATCCGCGCCATAGCTCGCAAGGACCATCGCAGCCGAGGCCACCGCACATCCGACGGCCTCCATGGAATCCTCGGTCGGCCCGAGCTTGTCCCCTCCCCATCGTGAGTCCCCCTGCAAAAAGATCGGACCGGGAATCAGGATTTCCCCGGGAACAAAAATCCCTCCGGACGAAGCCGTCGGTCCCTTTTGGAGCCAGCCAATCGTCCACCAAGCACTCGCGCCGAGGCCACCCAGGGCGAGCGCGACAAGAAGTAGGAAAATGCGTCTTGCAGACATGGAAGAAACAATCGTCTTTTGTCGTGTGTTGAAATGGTTTCTCTTCGCGTTTGGAATGTCCACGCTCGCCTCGACAGCGGCAGATTTCAATGCCGTTGTGCTTCGTCAGATCGCCACCATGCCCACGGGCGGCGGCTACGCCACAACGACGGCCGCTCACTCCGCCCTCACCTCATCGGCCCAAATCGGCCCAACCGGCGTTTCAATCCGGCCAGAATCCGCCGTCCCGAGCTACTGCTCAGGGGCAACCTATCTCGTTTTTCTCAAAACCATTGGCGACCTGCAGAAGTCCGGCAACCTTTCGCTGACACGCTCGCAGTGGGAGGCCCTGCTCCCTGCACCGATGTCCGACGGTCACGGCCTGTGGGGACGCTGGAATGCGAATGGCCCAGGCACGGCGCGCCTATTCCACGAACTCGGCCTCGGGCGAAACTTCACATCCCTCGCCGATGCCCGGCCGGGTGATTTCCTCAAGATCTTCTGGACCGATGCCGTTGGAAAAAACGAACGCGGACACTCGGTCATTTTTCTCGGAACCGAGCCTCGCGATGGCGTCGCGTCGGTGCAATTCTGGTCGAGCAACAAACCTGGTGGCTACGGTGAAAAATCCGTCGCTCGCACGAAAATCGCTCGAATGCTCTTCTCTCGCCTCGAATCCCCTCAAGCCATTTCGGCTCTCGAAAAGCTTCCGGAATCCGACCGCTACCTCGCCAGCCTTCTCAAGTCCGAGTCCAGCTTCCGCGAGGCCTGCGCCTTATCGGGAGCGATTCCCTAAACCTTCACCCAGGCCCGCGCCTTGGCACTTTGCTCAACGGCGGCCAGGACTTTTTCGTTGGCGAGTCCGTCGGCAAACGTCGGCTGGACGCTTTTGCCCGCGACAACGGCTTGGACAAAATCTGCGAAGGTGTTCACGAACGTGTGCTCGTAGCCGATGATGTGACCAGGCGGCCACCAGGCTCCAGCGTAGGGGTGAGTGGATTCGGTTACGAGAATGTCGCGAAACCCGCTCGCATCGGCCGGGTCGGAAGCGGAATAGAATTTGAGGCGGTTCATGTCCTCAAAATCAAAAACCAGCGAGCCTTTGCTGCCGTTGACCTCGAGCGTGATATGATTTTTACGACCCAGAGCAAACCGCGTGGCCTCGAGATTCGCAATCGCGCCATTCGAGAAACGTCCGATCCACGAAACCGCGTCGTCCACCGTCACCCGGCCCATCTTCTTGGCACCCTTCGCGCCCAAGCCCGCTCCCGCCTCGGCGAGGAGCGGACGCTCTTTGACGAAGGTTTCCATGAGACCGCAGACCTCACGAATCTCGCCCACAAGATAGCGTCCGAGATCGATAATGTGGGCGTCGATATCCCCGTGGGTTCCGGACCCGGCGATCTTCGCCTGGAGCCGCCAGACGAGGGGAAACGTCGGATCGGCAATCCAATCCTGGGCATAGCGGGCGCGGTAGTGGTAAATCCGATCACCAAGATCGCCCCGCTCAATCATTTTCTTGGCGAGAGCAATGGCTGGAATCCGCCGGTAATTATGGCAGACCATATTGACGACTTTCGCTTTTTTCACAGCCGCGACCATTTCCTCACATTGCGCGACATCCATGGCCAGCGGCTTCTCACAGAGAATCGATTTGCCATGTCTCGCCGCCTCAAGAGCGATCTCATGATGGCTGTCATTGGGTGTGCAGATGTCGACGACATCGATCTCCGGATTGCTCACCACGGACCTCCAGTCCGTCGACGTGTGAGCCCAACCGAGATCGGTCGCGGCCTGCCGAACCGCATCAGGGGAGCGTCCGCAGATGGTATGAAGCTCGACGTCCGCGGGGAGTTTGAAAAAGCGCGGAGCCTGCCGCCAGGCGTTAGAGTGGGCTTTGCCCATGAAATTGTAACCGATCAGTCCAATACGGAGGGTGCGTTTTTTCATACGAAGCCTGAGTGTAAACGGAACGGCGCGTGCGGCGAAAGCGAATCTTGCTCCCCGAACGGTTCGGGCGCATCTTCTCGCTCGTGACGGAAAAGAAATCAGCACCCGGACGAACATCCGGCAAGCTCAGCAACAAGGTTCTCGCGGTGCTGATTATTGCTTGCGCGGCGGTTGCCATACCAGCTGCGATTGTGATGTTTGCGATGGCGGACCGGGCCGGTTCCAAATGGTTTGGGGCTTATGACGCCAACGCCCGCGAGGCGTATGATTTTGAACTGACGGACCAGACCGGCTCCCCATTTCAACTGCGGAATCTGCGCGGGAACATCATCCTAATCGGGTTCGGGTTTACGAATTGTCCAAGCATTTGCCCGTCGATGCTGGCGGCCCTTGCCAATGTCGCCCGCCGCCTCCCACCAGAAGCGCAGGAGAATCTGCGTGTGGTTTTTGTCTCGATCGATCCGGAGCGCGACACGCCCGAAAAACTCAAGGCGTTTGTCCCGCTCTTCGACAAGCGCTTCATCGGTCTCACGGGCGACCCGTCAGCGGTGGCGGCCGTCTCCAAGGCTTACGGAGCCTTCTTCAAAAAGAATTCGCCCAAAGGTGATAACGAAAGCGACTACCTGGTGGACCATACAACGTCGGTCGCCTTGATCGATCCCGACGGAAAACTTCGGATGTCGTTCCGCTTCGACCAACTCCCCGAAAGCGACCGCATCGCAGGCGACATCCTCCGAATCCTCGCTACAGAAAAGCCAGGCACCCCGCCCCGATAAAAGACCACGTCAGGCAAGGTCGCCGCCAAGAGCCGCCCGAGCCCGCTGAAGCTCGGCCAGTCGCGCAATCCAATCCTGCTGCCGTTGCCGATGATCGTCGACAACTTCGACCGGGGCGTTGCTGACAAACGACTCGCTGGAAAGTTTGCGGGCGACCTTTTCAATCTCCGCTTCGACCTTGGCGATTTCGCCGGCGAGTCGTTTTCCTTCGGTCGACGGATCGACCACGCCGGACAACGGGAGATAGATCGTGCCGATTTCCGAGGGACAAGCCGCCGCGCCTGCAGGCGGCGAAGCGACGGCCTCAACGGATTCCGCATGGAGGAGGATGGACAATACCGGAAACTCCTCGCGCACCCAGTCAGCCACTGGTTCGATACGCCATGGGAGTCGCTTGTTCGACGGAATATTGTAGGTCGCACGGAGATTGCGGGCTCGTGATGCCGTGTCAAAAATAGCACGAGCTTTCGCCTCCTCGGTAAACCCGGAAGCCTTCGGCCAGGCCGTCAACATCACACTCTGCGGCCCGAAACCAAGCCCTTGCCAAAGTTCCTCGGTGAGAAACGGAGCGTAGGGATGCAGCAACTGGAGCACACGCCGGATCGTGAAATCCATCGTCGCCAACGTCCCCGCCCGACGCGGCGAGTCCGGCGCGAGATCGGCTTTTGATGCCTCGATAAATCGATCGCAAAAATCCCCCCAGACGAAATCGTAGAGAGCCTGCGCGATTTCGCTGAACCGGAACTGCGCATATCCGTCTTCGATCCGTCGGATCGTAAAATCGAGCCGCCCCAGAAGGTCACTGGCGAAAATCGAGAGATCATGGGCCCGCGGATCGGCCGCCGGATCAACCTCGCCGTGGAGCAGGCGGAACCGGCAAGCGTTCCAGAATTTATTGCAAAAGTTCCGCCCCTCGACCACCTGCTGTTCATCGAACTTAATGTCCTGACCTTGCGGCGCGATGCGGAGGAGCCCGAACCGGAGCCCGTCGGCTCCATACTTGGCGATCAGGTCGAGCGGGTCCGGGGAATTTCCGAGGCTCTTGGACATCTTCCGACCCTGCCGGTCCCGGATGATCCCCGTGAAATACACCTCGCGAAACGGCACCTCGCCCGTGTATTCGAGCCCGGCCATGATCATGCGGGCGACCCAAAAGAAAATGATATCCGGCCCCGTGACGAGCGCGCTGGTGGGATAAAACTTCCGACGAACTTCTTCGTCCATCGTTTCATGCGCCCAGAGCCAGGAAGAAAACCACGTATCGAGCACATCGGAATCTTGTTCCCATCCTTTCCCGGGAGACTCGATCTGGCAGCGGATTTCGCCTGCGGGGTTTGTCCAGACCGGGATCCGATGGCCCCACCAAAGCTGGCGCGAGATGCACCAATCTTGGATATTTTCGAGCCAGTGGTCGTAGACCTTCTCCCATCGGTCCGGGAAAAAACGGATGAGGTGAAGACGGACGGCGTCGCGGGCTTCAACGGTTTTCGGGTATTTCAAAAACCACTGCTCGGAAAGCCGGGGCTCGATGGGCACATCCGCGCGCTCGCTAAAGCCGACGTTGTTCTCATGCGGATCTTCCTTCACTAGCACCCCAAGTTCGCGGAGTTTTTCCACGGCCTCGATGCGTGCCTCGAATCGATCGAGCCCCACAAAACCTTCGCCCGCAAGTTCGTTGAGCGTGGCATCCGGATTGAAAATATCGATGATCGGGAGGTTGTGTCGGAGGCCGATCTCGTAATCGGTTTTATCGTGTGCCGGCGTCACCTTGAGCACGCCCGTGCCGAACTCGAACTCAACCGCCTCGTCGCCAATCACCGGCAGCGCTGCCTGATTATCCAGCGGCAGGGGCCGACGAACGTGAAGACCGATGAACGCTTTGTATCGGGGATCATTCGGATTCACCGCTACGGCCGTATCCCCCATGATCGTCTCCGGTCGTGTCGTCGCGATTTCCAAAAACGTTCCCGGCTTTTCGATCACCTCGACTTGAAAATGGTAAAGATAACCCTTTTGTGGCTTCGGGATGACCTCCTCGTCACTCAACGCAGTGAGTGAGACCGGGCACCAATTCACCATTCGCTTGCCGCGATAGATCAGGCCCTTGGCGTGAAGGTCCACGAAGACTTCCTGCACACGCCGCGCGTAGGCTTCGTCCATCGTAAAGCGCTCGCGGCTCCAGTCGCACGAGCATCCGAGTTTCTTGAGCTGGTTAATGATGATCCCGCCGTGCTTCTCCTTCCACTCCCAGACGCGTTTGAGGAATTCCTCGCGTCCGAGATCGTGGCGAGTCTTCTTTTCCTCCTTGCGCATCTTGCGTTCGACGACGGTCTGCGTGGCAATCCCCGCGTGATCGGTTCCCGGCAGCCAAAGGACTTCGTGCCCGGTCTGTCGTGCACGGCGGCAGAGGATGTCTTGAATCGTGTTGTTCAGCACATGCCCGAGCGTGAGGACCCCGGTCACATTCGGCGGGGGAATGACGATCGAGTAGGCGGGCTTGGCGGACTGCGGGTCGGCTGTAAAGAGCCCTTGCGCGAGCCACCAGGCATACCATCGGTCTTCCACCAGTTGCGGCTCGTAGGCTTTCGAAAGTTCAGACATCGGACTGCGCATTGTGTCGAAAATCGAACGCGTTTCAATTGGCAACTTCCGCGAAAATTCCGAGCTCTGCGCCAAAATGCAAAAAAGCCCGGACGCTTGTTCAGCATCCGGGCTTTCTCTGCGGGAGGGAAACCCGTAATCAGCCTTGAGCGGCTGCG
>JBMOHW010000091.1:0-9420 GCA_049317665.1 Terrimicrobiaceae bacterium
ACCGCGGGTTTCGAGTAGTCCGATTGCTTCGCTCATTTGGTATGTTTTGGTTTTTTGGTTAGGGTTGAGATTTGAGAAGTTCGACTTTGTCTGCCTCATCGAGGTTGCAGGCATTTGCCTCATCGGTGTCGATGTGAACCTCGAGCTTGAAACTCGGATCGACGCGAACGATCAGGTCGTCGAACCGCGTCGCGCATCCCTTCGCCAGCACGCGAAGCGTGATCCGGTCGAGATGCTTGACTCCATAAAATTTCGCATCGTCCGGCGACATGTGAACGTGCCTCGCCGCGCGAATGACTCCGTTCTTCATTTCGAGGAATCCTGCCGGCCCCATGATGTAGGTGCCGGGGGTGCCTTCGATGTCCCCGGACATCCTCACCGGAACATCAATGCCCAACTGGATTGCGTCCGTGAAGGCCAGCTCGATCTGCGTCAGGTTCCGACAGGGGCCGAGAATGCGGAGATTCGGGATGATGCGCCTTCGAGGCCCGACCATCGTCACGGTTTGCTGAGACGCAAACTGCCCCTCTTGATAGAGCCATTTATGAACAGTCAACTCCGCGCCTTTCCCGAAAAGGACTTCGACGTTTTCCGGCGAGGTATGCATGTGCCGCGCCGAACTGTTCACGACCAGCTCCGGCACCGCGGCCGTCGGGACGGACTGACCGAGCTGCCGAAAGAGGGCCTCTCGAACGAGCACTTCAACGGCCGAGCGGCTGGGGGCGGATAGTGTAGACATCGGGGAAGCCAGAGGGATTAAATGACTGGATTCGTTCATATCTAGTTTCCTGAAAACGTCAAGAGATAAATTCGGAATCCATCACAAAAAGTGGACAGGCAAATCCTCCCTCGACGCCTCCAAATCTGGAATTGTGCCATCGCCGTGTGTGCCCAGAAACTTCGCCGCCGGGATTTCGTTCTCTACGATCTCCGATAGTTTCGCATCGCTCAGGAGGCAATCCACATCCCCCCAGGCTCTGAGAAAAAACGGAGCGGCTGCACCGATTTTTTTCTTATCGAGGCAGTAAACGACGCGAACGGAGCGCCGAATCGTCGCGAGTTGCTGCCGCACAATCATGTCTTGAGAATTCCAGATTCCCTCTCGATTTGCCGCCTCCGCCGATAAGAAGGCAATGTCGAAGTTCCAGAACTCCAGACTCTTACATGCCGCATCCCCCAGCAAAACCGATTGCCGTCCCAAGATCTGACCCGCAACGAGATAAACATTCACCTCGGGAACCGAGGCCAGCAATTCCCCGACGGGGAGGTTCGAAGTGACGATGTTCACCGGAAGGACGGGATTTTCCCGAAACGCCTCAGCCAAGGCGAAAATAGTCGTTCCAGAATCGAAAAAGTAAACCCCTCCCGGTCGGATCAACCGAAGCGCCGCCCGGGCAATGCTCGCCTTACTGCGGGGCGAGGACGTTTGACGATCGTTAAATGACGGAAATCGCTCATTAAAATCAGCCAACGCCCCTCCGTGAGTGCGCTTGATTTTATTCTGGCTGACGAGAGCCGCAAGGTCCCGGCGGGCTGTCGCTTCGGAGACTCCCAACCGGCGACACAGCTCCCCAACCGGGAGATAACGGTGCCGCTCGATCAAAAGGGCCAGTTTTTCCCGCCGGGCTTCAACGACATGGAGAGGGACTCTCATTGATAGTTCGAGCATGGTTGAGGAAACTACCGAAATCAATCATTCGTTCACCTTTGCTCAGAGCGGAGCGAAGTCAGGCCATCGGGAGGCTCGGGAGCGGGAATCTCAATTGTTGTCGCGATTGGACATTGACGGCGCTGCCAGCGAACCGCTTAATTCGGGGTCCGGAAAAACGGAACCTCAACACACAAACAACTTAAAATGGTAAAAATCGGCATCAACGGATTCGGACGCATCGGACGCATGGTCTTCCGCGCGGCAGTCACAAACTTCAGCAAAGACATTCAGGTGGTCGGGATCAACGATCTGCTCGAGCCCGAGTATCTCGCCTACATGCTCAAATATGATTCGGTTCACGGGCGATTTGAGGGCGACGTTTCGGTGGACGGCAGCAATCTCATCGTCAACGGAAACAAAATCCGCCTCACTGCCGTGAAGGATCCTTCGACTCTGAAATGGGACGAGGTGAGCGCCGACGTCGTTGTGGAATCCACAGGACTTTTCCTCGATAAAGCGTCCGCCGAAGCCCATCTGAAGGCTGGCGCGAAAAAAGTCATTCTCTCGGCTCCCTCGAAAGACGAAACGCCCATGTTTGTTTACGGAGTGAACGAGAAGACCTACGCGGGCGAGACGATCATCTCCAATGCGAGTTGCACGACGAACTGTCTGGCTCCTCTGGCCAAGGTCATCAATGACACCTTTGGCATCAAGCGCGGGCTGATGACCACCGTGCATGCGGCGACGGCCACACAAAAGACCGTCGACGGGCCGAGCAACAAGGACTGGCGCGGCGGACGCGGCATTCTGGAAAATATCATCCCCTCCTCGACCGGTGCCGCAAAGGCCGTGGGCAAGGTCATCCCGGAGCTCAACAAAAAGCTGACCGGCATGGCATTCCGCGTGCCAACATCGGACGTCTCGGTTGTCGATCTCACAGTCGAACTCGAGAAACCCGCAAGCTACGAAGAAATCTGCGCAGCCATCAAGTCGGCTTCGGAAGGCGCATTCAAGGGCGTGCTGGGCTACACGGACGAGAAAGTCGTGAGCACGGATTTCCGCGGCGAGACCCACACATCGGTCTTCGACGCCGAAGCCGGAATCGCCTTGGACTCGACATTCGTAAAACTCGTCTCGTGGTATGACAACGAATGGGGCTATTCGAACAAGGTGCTCGAAATGGTCCGCGTGATCGCGAAGTAGCTCAGCGCGACTTAATGGTCCTATAAGTCCCAAGGGACCTATAGGACCGACCCTGAAAGTCTCCCAATGAAAAAATCGATCAAAGACATCGCGCTGGCTGGCAAGCGAGTGCTTATGCGTGTGGACTTCAACGTTCCGCAGGACAAGGCAACCGGGGCGATCACGAACCCGCAGCGCATTGTTGCGGCGATCCCGACGATCCAATACGCGCTCGACAAAGGTGCGTCGGTCGTCCTCATGAGCCACCTTGGGCGGCCCGACGGCGAACGTGTGGAGAAGTTTTCGCTCAAGCCGGTGTCGGAAAAGCTCGCGGAATTGCTGGGGCGGCCCGTTCGATTTTTGTCGGACTGTGTTGGCCCAGAGGTCGAGGCGGCATGCGCTGCGATCCAGCCCGGCGAGGTGATTTTGCTCGAAAACCTCAGGTTTCATCTTGAGGAGGAGGGAAAACGAAAAAACGAAGACGGGACGTCGCCCAAAGCCGATCCGGCGAAGGTCGCCGAATTCCGCGCGAGCCTCACGAAGCTCGGAGACGTTTTCGTGAGCGATGCGTTTGGCACGGCCCACCGGGCGCATTCCTCAGTCGTCGGCGTCGCGTTGCCGGACAAAGTCGCCGGGTTCCTCATGCAGAAGGAACTCGATGCCTTTGCCGCCGTGCTCGATCATCCGAAACGTCCCCTTCTCGCTATTCTCGGTGGAGCGAAAGTCGCCGATAAGATTCCGCTCATTCGCAATCTCATCGACATTGCCGACGAGATCATCATCGGCGGGGGTATGGCTTACACGTTCCTCAAGGTTCTGAATAACATGCCGATCGGTGACAGTTTGTTCGATCCGGAAGGCGCCAAGATCGTCACAGAATTGATGGACAAGGCTGCGGCCAAGGGCGTGAAGATTCACCTGCCCGTGGATTTTATTTGCGCCGACAAGTTTGCTCCTGATGCGAATACGCAACCGACCGATGCAACCACCGGTGTGCCGGAGGGCTGGATGGGCCTGGATTGCGGACCGAAGTCCGCTACGCTTTTCTCCGAGGTCATCGCCCGCGCGAAGACAATTGTTTGGAATGGTCCGAGCGGGGTTTTCGAGTTCGAGAAATTTGCAGCCGGGACCAAAGCGGTCGCTGCGGCTGTTGCAGCGGCGACGGCGGGTGGCGCGATTTCCGTGGTGGGCGGCGGCGACACGGCCACAGCGGCCAAAAAGTTTGGCGTCGTTGACAAGGTCACTCACGCCTCAACCGGCGGCGGTGCCTCCCTCGAATTGCTTGAGGGCAAGGCCCTCCCTGGTGTGACCGCGCTCGACGACAAGATTTAGAGCGCCGCCAAGTGCTGCCGCGCCTTGCGGAAAGCGCCCTCATCGCATACCAAAGGAACCGGTGAAAATCTACGCGCGTGCCCTCCGCTACTTCCGGCCCTTCTTCTGGCCGACCCTCGCGGCCGTGCTGCTCACGTTCGTCTCGATTGTTTTCAACCTTCTGAGGCCGTGGCCGGTGAAATTCATCATCGACGGGGTTCTCGACAAGAGCCAAGCCGACAGCGAGGCCGCCGCGCAAGTTCTCCGGTGGTTCGGCGATCCCACGACGGCCATATTTTGGCTCTGCGCGATCATGGTCGTTATCAGCTTCGCCGGCGGGGTCGTCAACCTGGCCTCCAGCTACCTCTTCATCCGCGTCGGCTTGCGTGCGCTGCTGAAGCTTCGCACGGACATCTACGCCGCCCTTCAATCCCTGCCGCTCAAGTTCCACGACTCCCGGCGAAGTGCCGACTCGAGCTTCCGAGTGGCCTACGACTCGCAGAGCATCCAAACGATTTACAACAAGGGCTTCGCCACCGTCCTCTCGGCGATCGTGACGTTGATTGGAACGTTGGCTGTGATGACCGGGATGAGTTGGAAGCTCACGCTCGCTTCGCTTGCCGTGCTCCCATTCATGGCTTGGGCGGTCCGGCATTTCGCCGAACGTGTGCGCTCGCAAAGCACAACGATCCAAGAGCGGGAAAGCGACCTTCTCACGCTCACTCAAGAAGGCTTGAGCCAAATTCGTATGGTCCACGCCTTCGGGCGCGAGGCTTTTGAGATTCGCCAGTTCCGCCGCCGGGCCGCGCAGAGTCTCGAGGCCAATCTGCGTCTCAATGTGACGTCGGTCATCAGCGCCTTGGTCGTCGGCACATTGATGGCCGCCGGGACCGCGCTCATGTATTATGTTGGCTCCCGGGAGGTCATGGCGGCGCGTCTCTCGCTCGGGGATCTGACGGTATTTGCCTCGTATCTCCTTCTTCTCTACCAACCGCTGGAACAACTGACCTACACCGCATGGGCGTTGGAAGGCGCAACGGCCGGAGCGATGCGATGCTTTGAGGTGCTCGACCGCGACAACGACGTCCCAGATCTCGCGGACGCAACGAATCTCAAGGAGTCGGAAGGACGGATCCGGTTTCAGAATGTCTCATTCGGATACACGCCTGAGCGAAAGATCCTCAACGGCATCGATCTCGAGATTGAGCCCGGAACGTGTGTGGCATTTGTCGGCGGCACCGGCACCGGGAAGAGCACCTTGTTGAGCCTGGTTCCGCGATTTTACGATCCGACCGAGGGGACGGTCTCCCTCGACGGCCACAACCTTCGCAACCTCACAAAAAAAAGCCTGCGCTCACACATTGGAATGGTCCTTCAGGACACGGTGCTCTTCTCGACAACGATCAAGGAAAACATCGCCTACGGCCGCCCCGGAGCGACCGATGCACAGATCATCGAAGCCGCCAAACGCGCGCAGGCTTATGATTTTATTCTTCAGACCCCGAAGGGATTCGATAGCGCGGTCGGCGAGCGCGGCGGCCACCTCAGCGTCGGCCAGCGGCAGCGCATTGGCATTGCGCGGGCGTTTCTCAAAGACGCACCAATTCTCCTGCTGGATGAACCCACGAGCGCCCTCGATCCCACGACCGAACACGCGATCATGGAGACCATCGAGGAGCTGATGCGCGGACGGACAACGCTTATCATCACGCACCGAATTTCCACCATCCATTCGCTCGGGCGGATCGTCGTCCTCCAGAATGGCCGCCTCGTGGAAGACGGCACAGGACCTGAGCTTCTCGCGAAAGGCGGGGCCTACGCCGACCTCTACCACGCCGCGCAGGCCGACTAGCGGACGACAGATTTGCCGTCGGACATCGACCCACCCTGGGCGGTGCCACCGACAGGCTGAGGTTTTGGAATTCCGTCCCGGAGCATCCGGGTGTAGGGGCCGTTGACCTTTTGCGGCGAATACATATCCCTGCGGTTTTCGAGTGTGGTGCACGAGGTAAGGACCACGGTCGATACCGCCAGAAGGGCAAGGGGCAATTTCACAGTGATCAGATAAAGCCCGAAGCTGCCGATGTGTCAATTCCTGCGAACGGGAAAATCCGGCCCGTCCGGGCTTTCCTGTTGAATTGGGATGGTGCGATGGACGATGCTTCGCGACTGTGCTTGCATATTTCGTTCACGACCTGAACCCGTTCCTCTTGGAATTCAGCAACGGTTTTGGCATTCGGTGGTATGGGCTGGCCTATGTGGCGGCTTTTGTCGTCGGCTACTGGCTCTACGTCTGGCTGGCAAGGCAGGGATACTCCGAGATCTCCCAAGCGCAGATCGGCGATTTTATTACCGGCTGCGCCCTCTTCGGCGTGATTCTCGGCGGACGCATCGGCTACGTCATTTTTTACGATTGGGCGAACTTCACTGCAAATCCGTTAATGATCTTGAAGGTCTGGGACGGCGGGATGTCCAGCCACGGCGGGATGCTCGGGATCATTGCCTTCACCTGGGTCTATGCGAGGCGCAAGCAGGTTTCGTGGACCAACATCGGAGACAATCTCGTCGTGGTCGCTCCCATCGGGTTGTTCTTCGGGCGGTGCGCGAATTTCATCAATGGCGAACTCTTCGGTCGGGTGGCCACCGTTCCTTGGGCAATCCAGTTCCCCAAGGAACTTTACGACGCACCGCCCGAGACGGTCCGACTTGCCATCTCGGAGGCGGCCCATATCAACCCGGACTGGACATCAGTCGCGGCCGTAATCGAAAACGTGCGTTATTCGCCGGAGCTGAGAGAGCAATTGGCCGGCACGCTGTCACCCCGACATCCTTCGCAGATTTACGAAGCCTTGCTTGAGGGCATGGTCCTTTTTGGCATTCTCTGGATCCTCCGGACGCGATTCCGGCTGCCGAACGGCGTGCTGACCGGCATCTTTTTTATCGCGTATGCGATCCTCCGGATTATCGGTGAAACGTTCCGCGAACCGGATGCGCCGATGACCGCCTGGCTCACAAGGGGTCAGTTTCTTTCGCTCTTCCTCTTCGGGATCGGCGCTGCCTTTATCGGCTATGCTTGGCGCAAACCGACATGGGCACCACGATGGCGTTCCTGAGGCTCAGCTCTCGATCGTATTGATCTCGACCGGCTCGACCTTGATGCCGAGTTCTTCGAGCCATGCGATGGCCGACTTGATGGACTCGCGCTCGCCGTCGAGCTCGAGAGAGACGAGACCGATCTCATCGGTCACGCTGGCCTGCCGGACATTTGTGACGACGGGGAACGCCTTCGCGAGTTCCCAGATGACTGGTCGGGTGATCAATCGGGCCGGAAACATCAGCCACAGGCGGGTCTTTTGCATAACTGATGATAATCGCAATTCGGCAATCCGCCAAGCCTTGAGCTGCGGAAACGGTTATTTTTGAGGGAAAGCGCCGAGGAGACTTAAAATCTCCGCCGGGCTGGCCAAGAGGTGATCCGGCGCGAGCCCCTCGAGCGCGCGACGGCTGTTGTATCCCCACGTGACCGCAGCAATATGTGCTCCGGTCTCCTGCGCTGCCTCGATGTCGCGGGTTTCGTCGCCAATGAGCAGAACCTCGCTCGGGAGAAGTTTCCGGGCCTTCAAGACTGCGCGGATCTCGCGCCCCTTGCCCATCAACTTTGACGAGCTTCGAACAAACTCAAAAATATCAAGGTCGTGATTCTTCAGGAATGCGGCGACATTCGCACAGGAATTCGAAGTCACGATTCCCAACGGGAATCCCGCCGCTCGAATCTCTCGCAACGCTGCCGGAACTCCCTCCAGCGGCTGCACACGGTCGATTCGTTTGGCAAGTTCCTCGGTTCCCCGCTTCGAGATCCGGCCCATTTTGGTTGCGGGAATGTGGAGAAACTTCATCAGCTCGCGCGTCCGCATGTCGCGGGCTTTGCCCAAATCGGCGCGGAGGAGCGGACGATACCCGAACTCCTCCGCTAAGAGATTCAGAATCTCCAGGCCGTTCTCAAACGTGTCCGCGATGGTTCCGTCGAAATCGAAAATGATCAATTTCGGACGCGATTCCAGCGGGCCCGCCGCCCCCACTTCACGATGTCCGCCACGCAGAACAAATCGCGCCAGGCGTTTCATGCGGGGACTTCATCAACGAGTTCCATCGTTCCCTTGAAATTTCCGGTCTCCGGCTCCAGACCGAAGTGCGAGGCCACGAGCGACTGAATCCGCGAGAGTTCGTCCGGCGTGAGCGGCGGCTGGTCCGGCGCGGCGGCGAACTCGCGAATTTGTTCCTCATTGTAAATATTCGGCAGAGTCGAGGCTGTGCGTGGGTCGGCGAGGAGCCAGAGCAGAGCAGCCTGCCCAAGGGTGCGTCCGTGCTGCTCGAGAAAGCGAAGCTGATCCACTTTCTTCACGCCGTTGAGGAGCCAGCTCCGTGGCCGGTGGTTGCGATGGTCATTGGGAGGGAAGACCGTCTCGGCGGTATATTTTCCTTCCAGCATTCCGGAGGAATGTGGCACGCGAATGAGAAACATTGTATCGGCGTTACTCTCGTCCGCCGCCGCGTGAATCGTGCGGCCCGGGTGCTGCTCTAAGAGGTTAAAAATATGTTGAACGACGGTCGGGCGGCGCACACGAATGGCGCGGACGCCCTCCCCCAACCACCCGATGGCCGGCCCCAGCGCGACGCCGTAGCGCCGGATTTTTCCCTCGGCCCGGAGGTCTTCGAGAGTCTCCCAAACGGCGTCGTCATCGACCTGATCCATGCGAATGTTGTGGAGCTGCAGGAGATCAATGTAGCTGGTCTGCAAACGCACCAGCGCCGCCTCGGTTGCCCG
This sequence comes from Terrimicrobiaceae bacterium, assembly GCA_049317665.1. GTDB lineage: Bacteria > Verrucomicrobiota > Verrucomicrobiia > Chthoniobacterales > Terrimicrobiaceae > JBBRHN01. The sequence goes on from JBMOHW010000091.1 coordinate 8,970, forward strand.
GCGGAGTGCCTCGGGAGAAAAATCCTGCGGGATCTCGCGCTGACCTCGCCGGCCGTCGCCGTGGTTGACGAAATCGTATCCGATTTTTGTCGCGATCACAATCTCCTCGCGTCGGTTGGCAAACGCTTTCGCAATCAACTCCTCGCTCCGTCCATTCCCATAGGTATCCGCCGCATCAAAGAGCGTGATCCCATGGTCCAACGCCGTGTGCATCAGTGCCACGGCCTCGTCATCGGAGTAATTCCCCCACCAACCGGTCGAGAGCGTCCACAGCCCGAAGCCCACCTCGCTCACAACCAAATCCGTTCCTCGAAAAGTGCGGTATTTCATCGAGCGAAAAGCTACACGGGAATTTCCCGAGAGCCAACTCTTCTCCTTCCGAACTATTTCGGCATTATCGACGCCACGAAAAGTCGCGCCAGGGCGCGTTACATCACGTTGTCCTGAGCGA
>JBMOHW010000092.1:0-9404 GCA_049317665.1 Terrimicrobiaceae bacterium
TCCGTTTCCTCGGGGATCGTGGAGAGCCACCGGTTTATCTGGGGGCATATTGTCTTTGCGACGGCGATCACGTGTATGTTTTTGGTATTGAAGCGAGACGAGGCGATATCGAGATTTTTTCTCTTCACCTATCTTCCGTTGGCCTACGTGGTTCTGGTCGTCTTTAACCGGTATTTTGCGTTTGGGCTGCTACGGAGGTTTATCCGGTCTGAGCCGCAGTCGCTCCTCCTGATCGGAAAGCCTGCGGAGGTTTTGAAGGCGGAATGGTTGCTGTCGAAGGCCAAGATTTTTGGAATGGAGACGGTCGGAATTCTGAGCGAGGCTCCTGCCGACGAAATCCCCTTTGGAATCCGAAAGCTGGGATCGCCCGACGAAATCGAACAGGTGCTCGAGCAATTCGGGATCGGAAACATTTTCATTCTTGGGAGTCCCCGAGACCGGAGAGCCCTTGTGGCTTGGATGCGAATTGCCGAATCGCGCGGGTGCCGGGTCTCTCTCGTGAATGATCTGGAGGAGTTCCTTCAGCGGCGGGTCAATCATTTTCGGTGTGACAACATGGATCTGATCGAAATCCGTGAGGAGCCGCTACAGAATTTTGTCAACCGCCTACTTAAGAGGGTGACCGACGTCGCGATCAGCCTTCCGGTTGTGTGCTTCGTGCTGCCGGTTCTGATGTTGGTGGTCTGGCTGATCCAATTCCGCCAAGCGCCGGGGCCCTTATTTTTTCGGCAGAAGAGATCCGGTATCGACAATGCCCCGTTCACGATCCTGAAGTTCCGAACGATGTATGCGGATCGGTGTGGTTCGAGTGCGCAGGTGACAGCGGACGATGAAAGGATCTACCCAGCCGGGCGAGTGCTTCGTCGCTATAGTCTGGATGAGTTTCCGCAGTTTCTCAATGTGCTCTTTGGTCACATGAGCGTTGTTGGGCCGCGACCGCACATGAGGCAACACGACGCGGTATTTGCCGAGGCCATGACGAGCTACCGGATTCGGAGTTTTGTGAAACCCGGACTGTCCGGTCTCGCTCAGATCCGGGGGTTCCGAGGCGAAGCGATCAGCCCGGAGGATATTGTGCAGCGGGTCGAGTGTGATATTGAGTATATTGAGACATGGTCGCTGGCTCTCAATGTTCGCATCATTTATCTCACGATCATTCAGATGATCCGACCTCCGAAATCTGCTTACTAGGTTTGCCGCCGTTCGCGGGTTAGCGCGGGGCGAGGATGCGCTCGGCGTATTTTGCGAGGATGTCGCATTCGAGGTTGACGGTGTCGCCGGCGTCGAGTTGGCCGAGATTCGTTTTTGCCCGGGTGTGCGGGATGATCCAGATCGTGAAGGTCTCGTCGGTTAGTTCTGCAACGGTGAGGCTGACACCGTTGATGGCCACCGAGCCTTTGAAGGCGATGTAGTGGGCAAAATCGCGGGGCATGTCGATATCCAGCCGAAAATCAGCATGGTGGTCCGAGACGGCGCGAACGCGTGTCGTGGTGTCGATGTGGCCTTGGACGAAATGTCCACCGAGGCGTCCATTGGCGGCCAGGGCCCGTTCGAGATTGACGCCGTTTCCGGGCCGGACGTCCTTGAGGTTCGTGCGGTCGAGGGTTTCTTCAAGGAGGTCGAAGGTGAGGAGATCCTTTCGGTGCGAGGTCACGGTGAGGCAACAGCCGTTGACCGCGACGCTATCGCCGGTGTGGATGCCGCGTTCGATGTGGGGAGCGCGGATGGTGAGCTGCGTGGCGGTTGTGGTGCGGCGGAGCCATTGGCATTCGCCGAGTTCTTCTACGAGGCCGGTAAACATCTTGAGGACTATCGTTCCCTGTCTGGTGCCCAGCAATCGAGAAATTATCGCTGCTAGCATTTGAAGTTTGCGGGCTGTGTGGTATCTGAATGCGCCAATGACCTCCTGGCGTTGCCCCTCTCGATTCCGCCGCGTCGGAAAATTCATCCCTGCGGCTGTTGTCGGGCTGTTGTTTTCTGTTTCGCATGTTGTGGGTGCGGAGCCGACTGCTCCATTCCCAGTGCCCATCGAGAGCTACGCCGATGCGAGCACGACGAATCTTGGGGCCAAGCTGCTGGGACGAATTCAGGCCGAACCCTTCAATTTGGTGGCAACATTGATTTTTCTCGCTGCCATCGTGCATACGTTTCTGGCCGCAAAGTTCCGGGCGATCAGCCACCGATACGAGAAGGAGTATGGCGAACTCACGGCGGATTCCAGTGCTGGGGGGGCGGGAGCAAATCTGCGGGATCGTAAGAAGTTTCTCGGCGTCCTGTTCCATTTTCTCGGCGAGGTCGAGGTGGTATTTGGCATTTGGGTGATCCCGCTGGCTGTAGCGACGGCGCTCATGAAGGGAATGGAAACGATGGAGCACTATTTGAACGGGCGGAATTTTACCGAGCCGCTCTTCGTCGTGGCGATCATGGCCATTGCAAGCTCGAGGCCGGTGCTGCAATTTGCCGAGGGCTGTCTTGGCAAGGTGGCGGGAGTCGGGCGTGGAACGGTCGCTGCGTGGTGGCTCTCGATTCTCACCGTTGGTCCTCTCCTCGGATCGGTCGTTACAGAGCCAGCGGCCATGACTATTTGTGCGTTGTTGCTGCTGGAGCGGTTTTACAAATTTCATCCCTCCATGCCACTGCGTTACGCGACGCTCGGTTTGCTCTTTGTCAACATATCGGTCGGTGGAACGCTGACTCATTTCGCGGCGCCTCCTGTGGTGATGGTGGCTGCGAAATGGGATTGGGGTCTGGTTCATATGCTCGCGGAATTCGGGTGGAAAGCGGCCATCGGTATTGTCATTTCCAACGCCGTGGTCTTCCTGATTTTCCGGAAGGAACTCGCCGGTCTCGGGGTGAATGCAACCCACGCCATGTCGGGGTCGGCGCGGGTTCCGGCCAGCCTGGTTTTCATTCACTTACTCTTTATCGCTGCCGTGGTCTATTTTGCTCACTACGCAGCGATCGTCGTCTTCATCCTGATGATCTTCATGGCGTTCGTGATGGCCACGGAACACAATCAAGATGCGGTCAACCTTCGCAGTCCGGTGCTGGTTGGATTCTTTCTCGCCGGCCTGGTGATTCATGGAGGGTGCCAGGCGTGGTGGATCGAGCCGGTGCTCACGAGTATGAACCCCGTCCAATTGCTTCTGGCTTCCACGGGGCTCACGGCCTTCAACGACAACGCGGCGATCACCTACCTTGCCTCGTTGGTGCCCAACTTTTCGGCGGATGCGAAGTATGCGGTCGTGGCGGGAGCCGTGGCCGGCGGTGGCCTCACCGTGATTGCGAACGCGCCGAATCCGGCTGGTCAGTCGATCCTCCAGAATTCCTTTGGAAAGGACGGCGTGAACGCCCTGAGTTTGCTGGTTGCAGCGATCGGTCCGACGATTGTGATGATCCTCGTTTTTCTCTATCTTCCGTGAGTTTGATGATTAATGGGAAAAGGATGGACATCGATCGGTTTTTGAATGGACTTCTCATTCGGACGCCTCAACAACAATAGCCTCCCGAGGGAGGAATTTTTGTTCCATGATTTTTATTCGTTCATTTCTTGTCGTTGCCATACCGCTGGTTTTCGCATCTTGCGCCTCGGTTAGCGTTGATGATGTCGAGCGGCTTTCGCCGCCGATGCCGACGCGTGTTCCCGACAAGGTTTTCGTCCGCCCATTTACGTTCACAACCGAGAAGATTCGTGTCGATCGTTCGGGGGGCGATCTTGTTCAGTTCAAATCCGATCTTCGCGAGCGAATGACGATGAGTCTCGTCGAGCGACTCCAGCGGTTGGTGCCCCACGCTCAGGGGGTGTCTGAAACGGCACCATTGCCAGCGGGAAACAACTGGGCCATCGCAGGAAACTTTGATCGGATCAATCAGGGGAGCCGGTTTTTGCGTTCACTCGTTGGGTTGGGCGCCGGTGGGACAAAAATGGAAACGACCGTTGTCGTCTATGACCTCTCCGGTCACCGTCCGAGGCCCTTTCTCCGGATTAGGACAACCGGGGGATCAAATATATCACCCGGGGTTGGCGGCGTGCTGACATTTCCGATACAGGGTCCGATGGCTCTTACGAATGTTGTCAACTTGGTTGATGGCGTACGGAGTGGGGTGACGTTTGATGCGATTCGCACGTCGCGGGAAGTGACATCGGCGCTGTCGGAGTTCCTTCTCCAGCAAGGGGCGATTCCCCGGGAGAAGGCGATCGGCCCCAAGCGGCCGGGACGCTACTTCAACGAACTCCAAGTCCAGCCAGCAGGCAGCGGGACGTAGAGGTGTCGGGTTTCAGGCAAGCGCTTGCGTGGCTCGATCCATGGCGAGGGCCAAGTCGGCGCGACGGATTGGCTTGCTGAGATAGTCGTCCATGCCGGCATCGAGGCAACGCTGACGATCACCCGACATGGCATCGGCGGTCAGTGCAATAATGCGGACGTGTTGCGGTGGGGATGCGAGGCGTTCCGCTTTGCGGATCCTCTTCACGGCCTCGACTCCGTCCATAACCGGCATTTGGAGGTCCATAAAAATGATATCGTAGGGATTCTCTTCATGCGCCTCGCAGCCCTTGAGACCGTCTTCAGCGGCATCACTGGCGATGCCGAGAGAAAGGAGCATGCGTTGGGCGAGCATGCGATTAACCGAGTTGTCCTCGACGACCAAAACCCGCCGAGTTGAGCGCTGTGGGGGCACCGCTGTTGCTGGGGGGGCAGGTGCCTTTGTCGATTCGGCCTCGCCGGAAGGCACGACGACCAGTGGCAAATCGAGAACAAACGTGCTACCCGCCGGGGAAGATTTGAGGAGATCCACGTCGCCTCCAAGGAGGTTGGCGAGCCGTTTGCAAATGGCGAGTCCCAGCCCGGTGCCGCAAAACCGGCGGGTTGTCGATGAATCGGCTTGGGAAAATGGCTTGAAGAGGCGGGCTTGCTTGTCTGGGGGGATTCCGATGCCCGAATCGGTGATCTCGATGCGGAGCGGGAAACGCCCGTCTTCCGGATCGGTCCCGCCGCGCGAGGCTTTGACGGAAATTTTTCCCGCCGGAGTAAACTTCACGGCATTTCCGATCAGGTTCAGCAGGATCTGGCGCAGGCGTCCGGGATCCGTGCAGAGGCTGTGGGGGACATCGTCATCGACGACAGCGTCAAACGTCAATCCCTTTGAGATCGCGGTGGCACGGTAGAGATCGACGACATCGCTCACGCATGTGCGAACCGCGACCGAAGAGGGTTGGATCGGCATTTTCCCTGATTCGATGCGTGAGAAGTCGAGGATATCGTTTAAAAGGACCAGCAAGGCGTCCCCGCTGCGTCGGATCATTTCGGTGTGTTCGCGTTGGGTGATATCCAGCTTTGTTTCCGTGAGAAGGTCGGCGAAGCCGAGAACGCTATTGAGCGGCGTGCGGATCTCATGGCTCATGACGGCGAGAAACTCGCTTTTCGCGCGATCAGCCGCTTGGGCCGCCTCTTTCTCGCGAATGAGTTCCTGCTCCGCGCTTTTGCGCGACGTGACATCGAGGCCGGCGCCGCGGTATCCCAGCAGAGCTCCGGCGGGATCGAGAACGGGCACGCCGTTGACGCTGAGCCAGATGATTGTTCCGTCAGCCCTAACCATCCGGTGCTCGAAGTCGCGAAAGACCGAACGCTTTTCCACGAAGAGATTCGACTGGGCGCGGACTTGATCGAGATCTTCGGGAGGGACGAGCGAGAGGGGATGGCGACCGAGGAGTTTCTCGACCGGGTATCCGAGGACGTCGGTTACACGCGCGGAAAGGAAGGTGTAATGTCCGCCGGGATCAACCTCCCAGATGTATTCTCCGGCGGCATCGACCACGTCGCGCAGGCGCTTCTCGGTTTCACGCAGCGAGGTGAGGTTCAGAATGGTTCCGACCGACATCCGGTGGTTTTTCCCGACTTCGATCGACTGGCCCCGGTCGAGGAGCCAGTGGACGCGGGAATCGTTTCCGATGATGCGGTATTCGAGGTTCCACTTCGATCCGCTCTTGCCGGCCCAAGTCGACTGGCAGCGTGCAAGATCGTCGGGGTGGATGTGTTGCATCCAAGAATCTCGCGAAGCCGGGAGATCGTTGATGTTCGCCCATCCCACGCCGGCGAGATTTCCCTGCCATTCGATTTCACCCGTGTCCGGTTCGAGGTGGTAGATAGCTTCTCCGATCGCCTGGATGAGTGCGCGCTCGGCCCGTTCGATGACCACCAACTTTTCCCCGTCGACGACGTTTCTCCGGCGATAGGAGTATACCGCGAGGGCAACAGTGAGGGAGACAACGGCACCGATCAGAACGGATGAAAATGCGGCCGAACGAAGAGACGCCAGAGTTGGCTGAAGCTTGTCGCTCGTAGACTCGACGACAAGCACCCCTTTTGTGCGATCCGGACCCGAAACAATCGGAACCATGGCTACGACGAGCGACTCGGACGAGCCAGGATAGGCAATCTCGCCGACCCAGCCTTTTCCGGTTTTCTGAACCGATAGCGCGCAGAAATAAATCGTCTCCTTGCTGAAATCGCCGCTTTTTCCCGGTTGAGTTGGGAGCCGTTCCCAAGAGCGAGGGGGGAAGCCTTCGCTATCGAGGACCATCTTGGGTTGATCTCCGTCGAAGGCCACTGTGAAAGTGCGCGAGACGATGGACTCCGAAACTTTGACCTCCCGGAGCGGACGCTGGGTTTCGTTGTATTTCTGCTGGTTGAAATCGCCGATGGCAGCGGCAGCAAGTTCGTCGTGCCGGGACGCATCGAGAGCGCTGGCCGTCCTCCAAGCCAGGGACTCGAGGCGCTGGCGGTTGTGTACGTTGTTCCGGGCGCTGGCCTGACTGTAGATAAAGTAAGCTGACGCGATGAAGCAAAGAAGGACCGAAACTCCAACGTAGATCGCGTCTCTCAGCGGGGAGGGTGGTCTGGAAAGATCGAGCATTACAGCACGCGCGAACTCGGCGGTTCAGGCATGGGACTTAGATCCCATTGGGAAAATCCATGTGGGTCGGGTCCCATTCTCCGGTGGTCGACTGGAGGTTGGAGAGAGTCATGACCGGGGAACTAGCTGGACTTGAGCGGGCGACCGGCGAGGGCGAGTTTGGAACGTCGTTGTTCGGGCTGTAGCACGGCCATCAATTTCTCCGCGTCGGCCAGTCGCCGGGAGCGGAGAAGTTCGATGCGTTCGTGATGGGAAATGATTCCGGCTTCGAAGTCGGAATTGACTTGCTGGGAAAAAGAAAGACCGGCCTTGCGGATTTTCTCGATGGCTGCGACCTGGGTGGCCGAGAGGTCGAGCTGTTTTTGGACAGTTGGCGAGACGAGGAGAGATCCCCCGAGGACTTGGTGTTCAATTTCGGACAGGCGGGATTTCTGAGACGGGCTGAGAATGGCGAGGGCTGCCGCGTTCGTCGACTTCCGGAGCGATTCGAGCTTGGCATCGGCCGCGAGACGGGATTCTGGCGTGGTGCCCGACGAGGCGACGATTTTGCGAGCGCGATTGCGGAAATCCGTCCGGATGGCATCCGCCTGTTGCGCCTGTGCTGACGAAAGCTTCAGGTCCGAGCGAACAGCCTCGAGACCGAGTAGAACGGGAACCGAGCCTTGACGATCCGGAGCAGGAGTGGAGGCGAGGAGCGTCGAGGAGATCGAGAGGCCGAGAACAGCAACGAGAAGGAGGGGAGTTTTCATTTTCGATTCAAAGGCTTTTGGCGATGATTCCTTCCAGCGTGACGATATCGGCGGCGAACTTTCGGATGCCGTCGCCAAGTTTGTCGGTGGCCATGGCGTCCTCGTTGAGCATCCAGCGGAATGTCTTTTCATCGAGGTCGATTTTTTCCATGGGAGCGGACTTGGCGGCATCCGCATCGAGCTTGCGTTCGACCGGTTCCTGAGAATTTTGCAACTTCTCGAGGAGGTCCGGACTGATCGTGAGGAGGTCGGAGCCCGCCAGTTCGGTGATTTGGCTGATGTTGCGGAAACTGGCGCCCATGACTTGGGTTTCGTAGCCGAACTTTTTGTAGTAGTTGAAAATGGTTTTCACGGATTGAACGCCGGGATCCTCTGCGCCTTGGTAGTCTTTGCCGGTGGTCGCCTTGTAGTAATCGTAGATCCGACCGACGAACGGCGAGATCAGGCGGACGCCGGAATCGGCGCAAGCGATGGCCTGCGGGAGGGAAAAGAGGAGGGTCAGATTGCAATTGATGCCAGCCTTCTGGCAGGCGGCGGCAGCTTGGGCACCCTCCCAGGTCGACGCGATTTTAATGAGAATCCTCTCTCTTGGGGTGCCAAGGGATTCATAGAGGCCAATGAGGTAGTGGGCTTTCTCAATGGTGGCTTCAATGTCGAATGACAACCGGGCATCGACCTCGGTCGAAACGCGTCCGGGGACGATCTCGAGAATTTTTCTCCCGAATGCGATGAGAAGGTCATCGATGATCTTGCGGTGGAGAGCGGACCCTGAGAGCGAACTCGTGCGGTTGTCGGCGATCGCCTTCTCCAGAAGGGGCTTATATTCCGCTTGCTGGACCGCCTTGAAGATCAGCGTGGGATTCGTTGTCGCGTCCTGAGGCGAGAATTTCCGGATGGACTCGAAGTCCCCGGTATCCGCGACAACGGTTGTGAATTGTTTGAGTTGGTCGAGGGATGTCATAGTCGGTAGGCAGGCGTTCGATCGTTGGTGCAGGGTGTGCCGGAAATGCCGGAAACGCAACCTTGAAATGCCGGTCGAGCTGGTCGGCGAGACAGGAATCCTGAGAGTCGGCGGATCCGCATTTTCTCGAAAGGAAATCTTTTGCACACGGCCAGAGATCGGGCATGGTATTTGACTTCCAAACTTTTTGACATGCCAATTATCGCCAAAGGACTTGAAGGAATCGTCGCGAACTCCACGCGGTTGAGCGAGGTGCTCGGCCAAGAGGGAGTCTTAATCTACGCGGGATACGATATTGATGAATTGGCCGGGCACGCCACTTACGAAGAGGTGGTTTACCTCCTGTGGCATGGCTCATTGCCCAATCGAGCACAACTCGAAGAGGTCACGGGGAGGCTCCGGCAGGAGCGCGACCTACCGCAGGGAGTTCTGGATTTTCTCCGATCTGCCCCGAAGGACTCGAACCCGATGGACATCCTCCGCACGGCGGTCTCGATGCTGGGATTGTATGACAATGCGCTGAACGAGGAGCACGCGAGGGATGATGCCGACCACCGGCGGGCCATTGGAATTACGGCGAAGGTTGGAGTTATTGCCGCCTACTTCCACCGGATCCGGCTCGGGCTTGACCTTCCGCCGGTGCGCTACGATCTCGGTGAGGCGGCCCATTTTCTCTACCTGCTCAACGGGGAGGAACCGACAATCGAAGCGGCGCAAACGCTCGATGTGGCCTATGTTCTCCATGCGGACCACGGGATGAATGCCTCGACATTTTCCGC
>JBMOHW010000093.1:0-9395 GCA_049317665.1 Terrimicrobiaceae bacterium
GGATTGGTGAACAAGTGGAACGAAAAAAAGTAGCCGGACGCGAAACCGGCTGGTAAAACCTTCGAGCCTTCACCAATCCATGCAGCTCGCACTCTTCTGCGCATTTTCTATTCTCACGCTCGTTTTCGCCGCCGGGGTCGTTTTTCTTCGGAACCCGGTCTCGAGCGCGATGAGCTTGGTGATGTCGTTCATCGGCCTGGCCGCGCTCTTCGTGACGCTGGATGCCTACTTCATCGCGGTCGTCCAAGTGCTGGTCTACGCCGGGGCGGTGATGGTGCTCTTCCTTTTCATCATCATGTTGCTCGATCTGCGCGCCGAAAAACAACGGAGCGTGAAGCTCGCGGCTTGGGTTGGCGGCGGGATCGTGATCGGCGGCTTCGTCTCGTCGCTCGCAAAGGTCATCGCCTCCCTGCCCGCTCTGCAAGTCACGAAGCCCGCCCTGTCCCAGCCCGGAATCAACGACGTCGCCGCGATCGGCGAGACACTCTTCCGAAATTACAATCTCCCGTTCCAGATCATCGGCGTGCTCCTGCTGGTCTCGACCATCGGAGTCGTCGTCCTGAGCCGAAAGGAACTGAAATGATCTCCGCATTCCGCTGCCCGCATTCTGCACGTTCCTAAGATGCCCACTCTCGCCCATTATCTTCTCGTGAGCGGCCTGCTATTCTCGCTGGGTCTGGCCGGCGTATTGCTCCGGCGGAACATCCTCGTGATCTTCATGGGGCTTGAACTGATGCTCAATGCCGCGAATCTGTCGCTGGTCTCGTTCTCGCGGTTCAACCTCATGGACGGCCTGCCGAACTACAATGCCCAGGTCTTCGTATTTTTCATCATTACCGTGGCGGCCGCCGAGGTCGCTGTCGGATTGGCAATCATCGTCGCCCTCTTCCGGGCCAAACAAACGATCCACGTCGAGGATCTCGATACCCTGAAGTTTTGATGAGCACGCTGACCGTTCCCTGGATCATTCTTTTCACGCCACTCGCGGCGGCAGTGGTTATTCTTTTCGTAGGGCGATTCTCGAAGCCGCTGAGCGCCGGTCTGGCGATTGCGGCGGCCGCGAGCGGATGTGTGTTGAGCTGGTGGCTTTACTTTCAACCTGCGGGTCCGGAGGCACTTCGATTCTACTGGCTGGATTTTGGTGAGGCCTTCCGTGTGCCCATCGGCGTGACGATTGACCACCTCGCCAAGGTGATGCTTATCGTCGTGACGACGATTGCGACGTTGGTCTTCACGTATTCGATCGGCTACATGAGGACCGAGGAAGGTTACTGGCGCTACTTCGCCGGGCTCGCGCTCTTCCTCTTTTCGATGCTTGGGATCGTGCTCGCGGACAATTTCGTGATGATGTTCATCTTCTGGGAACTCGTCGGCGTGAGTTCGTATATCCTCATCGGCCACTACTTCTCGAAAGACTCGGCCGCCGATGCCAGCAAGCAGGCCTTCGTTGTCAACCGCATCGGAGACTTCGGATTTCTCCTGGGCATCCTCTTCTTCTGGGCGGCGACCGGGAGTGTGGTCTTCGCCGATATCGAAAAGAGCATCCCGCTCTTCGCCGGATTCCCCATTTTCCTCACCGTCGCCGCCGTGTTGGTCTTCTGCGGCACCGTCGGAAAATCCGCGCAACTCCCGCTGCACGTCTGGCTGCCGAACTCGATGGAGGGCCCGACCCCGGTCTCGTCGCTCCTTCACGCAGCAACGATGGTCGCCGCGGGCGTCTACATGCTCGCGAGGATTTTCCCGATCCTCGAAGCCGCCCCGATGGCCCGGGACGTGATTGCCTGGGTGGGTGGCCTCACCTGCTTCGCCGCCGCGCTGATGGCCACCCAGCAGGATGACATCAAACGCATTCTCGCCTACTCGACGATTTCGCAATTGGGCTACATGGTGCTCGGCATCGCCGTGTCGCCTTCCTGGAACGAGCCAATGTTCCACCTCTTCACTCACGCGGCGTTCAAGTGTCTGCTCTTCCTTTGTGCGGGCTCGGTCATCGTCGGCATGCACCACGAGCAAAATATCTGGAAAATGGGTGCGCTGAAAAACAAAATGCCTTTCACCTTCCTCGCGACCTGCGCCGGGGCGCTGGCCCTCGCGGGATGTCCGCTCACCAGCGGCTATTTCAGCAAGGATCTCATCATCGCGTGGGCGGTCGTTGAGAAGCCATTCCTTGGATGGCTCGCTGTCGCGACCGCCGGGCTCACGGCATTCTACACGTTTCGCCTTCTTTTTGTCGTTTTCCTCGGCCGCCCGAAAGACGAACACGCGAAGGGCGCTCACGAGTCGCCGCTTATCATGTTGGTTCCCCTCGCCTGTCTCGCCGTGCCCTCGCTCATCGCCGGACTTCTGGTCACCAAGGCGGGATGGTTTTTCCACATCGAGGAACCCGAACACGTTCCGCACATCCTGCACTACATTCTCTGGGCACTCTTCGCCGCCGGACTCGGCCTCGCCTGGCTGCTCTATCGGAATGCCGCGAAGGATCCGATCTCGATCCCCCTCTTCGCCAATCGTCTCTACATTGATAACGTCTACAACTGGTTCGTGAAAAACATCCAGGACGGCGGGGCCTCGGTTCTCTCGTGGGCCGACCGCTGGATCGTCGATCTCATCATTGTCCAAGTGCCGAGCAAACTCACTTGGGCCTGTGGGTTCGGCCTGCGCTTGCTGCAACTCGGAAACATCCAGGCTTACGCGTTTTTCTTCGGGGTCGGCGTCGTCGGTCTCCTCTACTTCCTTCTGTCCAAATGAGCCCGCTGATTTTCCTCATCCTGACGCCGCTTGTCGCCGCCGCATTCGTTATGGCGGGTGCCAACCCGCGGTTCACCGCCCTCATTGGCTCGCTCACCAATCTCGCTTTCACCCTCGTCCTGCTGGCCGTGTTCCCATACGGACAGGGATACCAATTCGTCTCCGAGACTCCGGTGATTCCCTCGCTGGGAATCAGCTTTATTCTCGGAGCCGACGGCCTGAGCCTGATCATGCTCCTGCTCTCGACGCTGGTCACTGTCGCGGCCGTCGCCGTGGCCAAGACTCCTGAGAAAAACGCGAAATGGTTTTTTGCGAGCCTGCTGTTTATCTCGGTCGGGGTAATTGGTGCCTTTGCGTCGGTGGATCTCTTTTTCTTCTACATGTTCCACGAACTGGCGCTCATACCGACGTTTCTTCTGATCGGCATCTGGGGCTCCGGAGACCGCCAGGCGGCTGCCTGGAAGGCCACGATCTATCTCGCGCTCGGGAGCTTTGTTCTTCTGCTTGGCCTGATCGGGCTCTACCTCTTGCAGCCGGACGGCCTCCGGTCATTCGACCTTCGAAAAATCGTCGCCCTAGCCGATGCAGGGTTCCTTCCCGACGGAGCATGGGTTTACCTTCTATTGCTCATCGGGTTCGGGATCTTGGTATCCCTCTTCCCTTTCCACACCTGGGCGCCACAAGCGTATTCGAGTGCCCCGGCTCCCGCCGCGATGCTTCACGCCGGTGTGTTGAAGAAATTCGGCCTCTACGGTTTGATCCGGATCGCGGTCCCCGTTTTTCCCGAGGCGGTTGAGCAATTCTCCAACCTTTTGCTAATTCTCCTCGTCGGCAATATCCTCTACGTTGGCTACGTCACCATCGCCCAGCGCAAGCTCGACTGGATGCTCGGCTATTCGAGCGTGATGCACATGGGCTACATCTTTCTCGGCATCGCCGCGCTGAATACGCTGAGCCTCACCGGCGCCTCCCTGATGCTCTTCGCCCACGGACTCTCCATCGCCGCCCTTTTTGCTCTCTGCGGGGAGATTCGCGAGCGGACGGGCACGCTCGACTTCAGCGAGCTCGGCGGGCTGGCCAAGGCCATGCCGGCCTTCGGACTTTTCTTCGGCCTCGCCGCCTTTGCATCGATCGGGCTGCCCGGCTTCGTCAACTTTGCCGGCGAGTTGCTGACATTCTTCGGTGCGTTTGCCGGTGGAACTCCGCTATTCGGGCAACTCGACGGGAAGGAAGTTTTTGCTCTCAATAACTTCCAGATCGCCACCGTCTGTGCGGTCTGGGGCGTGGTCATCTCCGCGATATACATGCTGCGGGCTTATCGCCGGGTTTTCCTTGGCCCGCTGGCCGAACGTTGGGCCGGACTGCCGGAGATCTCTGGCCTGCCACGCATCGCGGTTGCGATCCTCCTCGTGGTGATGCTCGTCTTCGGATTCTTCCCCCAAATTCTTGTGAACCTCATCGCGCCCGCTCTGACATGGCCATGATCTCGCCCGTCGCCCTCGAAATTGCCGTCGTCTGCCTCGGGATCTTCCTCCTGATGTTTGATGCGTTCTTTACCAAAACCGACAAGCGAGTCATCGCCTATCTGGCCATCGTCGGCCTCGTGACGGTCTTCGGCCTGACGTTTTTCTTGAAATCCACGGCACCCGGCCTCGACTTCTCCGGTTTCTACGTCAACGACGCGCTGGCGTTGTTTTTCAAGCGTTTTGCCATCCTGGCGACCATACTCACGATCATCCTCGGCATCGACTATGCGCCCGTCGTGGCTCGAATGATCCCCAGTGCGACTCCGCAAGCCGGGCTTGGGGAGTTTTTTGTCCTCCCGGTCTTCACCTGCGCTGGCTTGATGTGGATGGTTTCGGCAGCGGACTTTATCATGATTTTTTGTGCACTCGAATTGGTGACGATCTCGTTCTACGTGCAAGTCGCCTACATGCGCCGGAGCGCGGCGAGCCTCGAAGCCGGGACGAAGTATCTCATCCTCGGCGCCCTCTCAACCGGGTTTCTGGTTTACGGGATCACATGGATTTTCGGCATGACCGGCCAGACAACACTCGCACGGATTTCAGGTGTGTTGGGAATGGTGTCCGTCGAGAGCCAGACGGCACTCCTCTTCGGCATCGGCCTCGTGCTGGTCGCCATCGGCTTCAAAATCGCTGCGGTGCCGTTCCAGTTCTGGGTGCCCGACGTGTATCAGGGCTCGCCAACACCGGTGACGGCATATCTTTCTGTCGCATCGAAGGCCGCGGGATTCGTTGTTCTGATGCGGGTGCTTGAGCCATTTCTCGTTGTTCCCGCGATCCGGGAAAAGCTGGCGGCGGTGATGGCGATCCTCGCCGGTGCCACGCTGATTTACGGGAACTTGGCCGCCATGCCGCAGACAAATTTAAAGCGCCTTTTGGCGTATTCGAGTATCGCCCATGCCGGATATCTTCTGGTCGGCATCGCAAGCATTGGCGCGGTTTCGTCGGGACCTGCGGTCGTCTTCTACCTATTCGGATACCTCCTGATGACATTCCTCGCCTTCCTCGTTCTCGTGCCAGTGGCCCAAGCGAGCGGCGGAGATGATATTGCGGACTTCAACGGTCTCGCGCGGCGATCTCCCGGAATGGCATTTGCTCTCCTGATCGCGATGGCGTCTCTCGCAGGCGTGCCCTTCACCGTCGGCTTCCTTGGAAAATTCTTCATCTTCGAGGCCGCGATGAACCAACAACTTTACCCCTTGGTCGTCGTGGGTGTCGTGACCGTCGCTTGTGGATTTTATTACTACTTCAAAGTGATCCGAGCCATGTATTGGCTGCCGCCGACCGACGATGCGGCCGAGATCACGGTCTCGCCATTGACGCGGGTCGCCATCGTCTGTTTGACCGGCGCGATTCTGTTCTTCGGGTTCTTCCCACTTCCGATCCTCCAACTCGTCCGCTAGCCAGACGCCAATGCCCGCCCTCGACAAGCCATTACCCGAACTCCGGACCTATCTCGGAATCAACCCGCGTCCATCGGATTTTGACGCATTCTGGGAGCGGGCAATCGCCGACCTCGACGCTACCGATCCTCAGGTCGAATTGACCCCGTCTTCGTCATTCCAGGCTCCCAACGCGGAAGCCTTCGACTTGTTTTTTACAGGCGTCGGTGGATCCAGAATTTATGCGAAGTATCTGCGTCCAAAAAACATCGCGACCCCCTGCCCTGCGGTGCTCCAGTTTCATGGCTACACCGGGTCGAGCGGAGACTGGAATGACAAGCTGAACTTTGTTGGTCAGGGGTTCGTGGTCGCCGCCATGGATTGCCGGGGGCAGGGCGGACGGAGCGAAGACCTCGGCGTCGTGCGCGGAAATACGCACCACGGACACTTCATCCGGGGCCTGTCCGATTCCAGTGCCGAAAAACTCCTCTTCCGCCAGATCTACCTCGACACCGTCCAGCTCGCCCGCGCCGTTTCCTCGCTCGAGGAAGTCGATGCGGATCGTCTCGCCTGCATGGGTGGTTCGCAAGGCGGGGGACTCGCGATTGCCTGCGCCGCGCTCGAGCCCCGGATTCGTCGCTGTGTTTCGCTCTTCCCGTTCCTCTCCGATTACAAGCGGGTCTGGGAAATGGATCTTGCGAAGGACGCCTACTCCGAACTCCGGAACTACCTTCGCATGTTTGATCCCCTCCACGAACGTGAGGAGGAGATTTTCACACGCCTCGGCTACATCGACGTCAAGAACCTCGCCCCGCGCATCCAGGGGGAGGTCCTCATGGCCCTGACCTTGATGGACAACATCTGCCCGCCCTCAACGCAATTTGCGGTCTTCAATAACATCTCCGCACCGAAGCAAGCCGCGATCTATCCCGACCACGGACACGAGGGACTACCGGGCTTCGGAGATCGAGCTTTCCAGTTCCTCGTCGGGATCTGAAGACTTCGGCGAGACAAATGGATTGAATTTCGCGCCCGCGTCCCGAAGGATACAGGAATGCTCGACCGGCCGATCGTCTTCGAACCGATAGCGATGGAACGCGTTTGGGGTGGACGACGTTTCGAAACTCTCAAGGGAAAATCGCTCCCGAATGGAACTCCCATCGGCGAGTTGTGGGAAATCGTGGACCGCGAGGACGCTCAGAGCGTGGTTCACTCCGGCCCTCTGGCGGGAAAAACTCTACACGATTTATGGAGTTCGGCGCACCGCACCGCCGTCTTCGGGGCGGACTATGCCGAGCATCCGGCGGACCGCTTTCCTGTTCTCATCAAACTCCTCGACGCCCGAGACCGGCTTTCCGTCCAAGTCCATCCCCCGGCTCACCTTGCGGCCTCGATGGGTGGAGAGCCAAAGACCGAGGTTTGGTATTTTCTCGATGCCCTGCCCGGAGCTCGGATCTACGCCGGACTGAAGGCTGGGGTTAGCCGCGAGGATTTTGATGTCCTGCTCCGGAGCGGCCAAGTCGAACGGGCCCTGCACGAAATCGTCGTCCACACCGGAGAAAGTATTTTTATCCCAAGCGGACGCCTTCACGCCATCGGTGAGGGCAACCTCATCGTCGAGGTCCAGCAGAACAGCGACACCACCTACCGGGTCTTTGACTGGAACCGACTCGGACTCGACGGACGACCGCGCACACTGCATATCGCCGAATCGATGGAGTCGATCGACTTCGAGGACTACGAGCCGCGTGTTTCCGGGAGAGAATCCCCGATTGTCGCCAATTGCCCGTTTTTCCATGTCGAGAAGCGCACAATATCCGACCCGGCGGATGTTCGACCTCAAGCACGATTCGCGCTCGTGTCTGTTCTTGCCGGAACGATCTCGTGTGGACCAGATCGTTTCGAGCGCGGTCAGTTTTTCCTCGTTCCAGCGGAAGGCACATCGTGGGCGTTGGCAGCGGCGGACGGCTCCGCTGAAATCCTTCTCATCACCCTCCCGGTTTGATTGGGAGCCCATCGGCTTTGCTTCTTCAAAAATGAAACCCCCGTTCCTCGCCCTGCTCGCCCTCACGATTTGTTCTCACCTCGCGTCGAGCGCGACTCCGGCCATCCCCGACCCTCTGAAGCCGTGGGTCGATTGGGCGCTCTGGGGTGAGAACGGACGAGAGTGCCCGAGTCCGTTCAATGATCCCAAAAAAACTCTGTGCGCCTGGCCGACCCGCCTCACGATTCAGGCGGATCCCCAGTCCGGCCGCTTTGATTTTGGAGTCACGGTCTTTTCGGAATCCTGGGTCTCACTCCCAGGCGGCGTCGAGGCCTGGCCCTCGGAGGTAAAAGCCAACGGTGTCGCCCTCCCGGTTCTGGAGCACGATAAATCCCCTTCGATCCGTCTCACCCCCGGCACGTATCGCATCGAAGGCCTGTTCCGCTGGAACGAAATCCCTCAGCGCATTCCGATTCCAAAAACTATCGGCATTCTTGCACTCAGTGTTGAGGGAAAATCCGTCGACAACCCATCGTGGGACGCCTCAGGCAACCTCTGGCTCAAACGCAGAAGCTCGACGGAGGAAACGGACAAAAACTTTCTCGGCACAAAAATCTACGCCGTTCTCGAAGACGGAATCCCACTCTGGTTGCGAACCGATATCGAGCTCGTCGTGGCAGGCAAGAGCCGGGAGGAGGAAGTCGGCATTGTCCTCCCAGAGGGTTGGAATCTGGCCTCCGTCGATAGCCAGATCCCGGTGGCCATAGATGCCGCAGGCAACTTGAAAGCTCAGGTCCGTGCAGGAAAATGGACGATTCAAACCACGGCGTTCCGCACCGACAATCCAACCGAGTTGCGATTCGCTCCTGACGTCAAGCCGGCTGTGGCCGATGAGTTGATCGCCTTCCGGTCCAGCCCGGAATTCCGCTTGGTCGATATCGTCGGGGCGCCATCGATCGATGTTTCCCAAACCACATTTCCCGATAAGTGGCGCGAACTCCCGGTCTACCGATGGGACACCTCGACCCCGCTACGCATCGAAGAACGCCTTCGCGGCATGGGACTCCAAAAACCCGAGGGTCTCAGAATCTCCCGCGAATGGTGGCTCGACGAATCGGGCAAGCAACTCACATTCCGAGACCGCATCGCCGGCACGATGCAACAAATTTGGCGCCTCGATGCATCCCCGGGCCAGAACCTCGGCTCCGTTCGAAATGCCGGCGAGGGCCAACTCATCACCCGCAACCCGAAGGATGGCGCCCCTGGCATCGAGATTCGGACGCGGAATATTGACCTCGAAGCCACTGGACTGATGCCCCGCGCAAAAAGCCTTCCGGCGACAGGTTGGAGTTCGGACGCCGATTCGCTGACGGTCACCCTGAACCTCCCGCCGGGCTGGCGATTGTATGGGTTGCTCGGCGCCGATTGGGTCCGAGGCGATTGGCTCACGGCATGGACGCTTCTCGACCTGTTCGTCCTCCTGATTTTCTCGCTGGCCGTCTCCCGGCTCTGGGGCCCGGTCGCCGCGATCCTCGCCTTCATCGCTTTCGCGCTGTCCTACCACGAGCCCAACGCCCCACGTTATGTCTGGCTTGCACTCCTGATCCCCCTCGCTCTTCTGCGAGTCGTCCACGACGGATGGGGCCACCGTCTACTTGTCCTCTGGAAATGGGCGACCGTTGTTGTCTTGATTTTCTTCCTGGCCCCGTTTCTCGCGGCACAAGTCCAGCAGGCACTCTATCCGCAACTCGAAAAACT
>JBMOHW010000094.1:0-9384 GCA_049317665.1 Terrimicrobiaceae bacterium
GCCATCACGGCCGCACCAGCCCACGCAGACCCGGCAAGCGCGGAGGCCGCCAACATGAGATAGAGCGGACCACATGGAACGAATGGCGTCAGGGTGCCGAGCATCGCAGCGCGCGCAAAAACAGCATCCTGCCCTCCGAGTGCATTCGCCATCCACGCCCCGGCCACCGGGATCCGCAACCGCTTGTCGAGCCCGGTGGCAACGATAACAAAGAAGGCGACAAATGCCCACGTGAGCCAACGGGTTCCGCCACCAAGAAGAACGTCGGAGACAGCGCGCCCAATCGAACCGGCGAGCAAGCCTAGAACTCCGTAGGACAAGATCCGTGTGCCATGGTAAACCAGCGCAGCCGGCACGCTGCCGGACCCTTGGGACTTCGTGCAGGCGGCACAGGCCAGCGGGCCGCACATCCCCGCACAGTGAATGCTGGTGATGAGCCCCGCAACCAGCGCGGCAAGCGGGCCGGCGATCGTGGCAGCCATCATGGTGTGCGCCCCCGGTTCAATACCGCTATCTCTTCCTCCGCGGTCAGCCGTTTGCTCGGCACACGGGCACTGAGCGAGATGAAAAATGTCCAAGCCGAAATCAGAACCACGAACGCGAGGATGAAAAGGATCCACGGTCGATTCTTGAAAAACATGGAGACCATTTTCATTCGTGGAATGGCCCGAGAAATGGCACGGATCGGGCGGTTTCGACAGCACCGGATTCTCCCTTGATGAAGACCTCCACCTCAAACTGGCCGCGAAAATCCGCGTCCGGCAGCGAGAGGATGAGCGGTTCCTGGACCTCCTCTCCGCCCTCAAGGCTAACCGTCCGGTCGTTGCCGTCGGCGACTTCGAGGGATTCCACGCCCGAGTGGACCGAGACGGTGTAGGTATGCGGCGTCGCGCGTTTGTTGGCAAGGCGCAGGAGGAAGTTGTTCCGAATAGTCGTCGCATCGCGGAAATAGGGCGCTCCTTGCATCCGCAACACTGAGACAATCACCGGCTTGACCTGCTGGGAGGCAAAAAGAAACGCACCGGCACCGGCCAGCATGAAAACCATGTAGAGGAACAAACGCGGACGAAAAAACCGGGCCGCCTTTCCCGCCAGGGCGTTCAGCGAATCGTGCCGGATCAACCCGGTCGGGCGGCCCAAGCGGACCATCACCTCGTCGCAGGCGTCGATACAGGCCGCACACGAGATGCACTCGAGCTGAAGGCCCTGGCGGATATCGATTCCGGTCGGGCAGACTTGGACGCATCGCCGACAGTCCACACAATCGCCCGTGGTGGTTCCTGCTTTGCCCCGTGGCTCGCCGCGTCGCTCATCGTATCCGACGACAACGGAGTTGTCGTCGATAAGCGCAGATTGGAGGCGGCCGTAAGGGCAGAGAACAATGCAGAACTGCTCGCGGAACCACGCAAAGTTGAAGTAAAGGACCGCCGTGAGTGCAGACACAAACAGGAAGACGCTCCAATTTTCAAACGGTGAGCGGTGAGCCATCGAATAGAGGACCGGGAGCGAAACGAAGTAGGAGACAAAGAGATGCGCGACCAGGGCGGAAAGCAGGATGTAGATCGCGTGCTTCAGTCCTCGCCGGAAAACCTTGCCGGCTGTCCGAGGGGCGTCTTCGAGCCGACGACGAGCGGTTGCATCCCCATCGATCAACCGCTCGACCCGCCGGAAAACATGATCGAGAAAAACCGTCTGCGGACACGCCCATCCGCACCAGATCCGTCCAAAAATGGCGGTCACAAGGAACAGCGCGAATCCCATCCCGGTGATCAAAAAAAACAGGAGCCACAGGTCTTGAAACATCAGCGTGATGCCGAAGAGATGGAGTTTTCGGTGCATCACATCCAGAAAGACGGCGGGCTCGCCGTTGATCCGCACAAATGGCAACATCGCATAAATCGCAATGAGAACGATGGCCGACACCCGCCGGAGGATCGTAAACCGCCCGCGAACAGCGGCCGGGTGGACGAAGTAGCGCGAGCCGTCCTCGTTGATCGTCGTCACCGAGTCAATCGTCGGGGCGCGTGGCTTCATGCGGGGGAGCGACACCGGCTGCCCGCGGCTGGGGTTCGGGTTTTCACGGCTGCGGTTTTTCGATTGTCGGGTTCTTGCTGATTAAGAAGGCCACGACATCGGCCACGCGGGCTGCGCCGAGAACCGGACCCCACGTGGGCATTCCCTTTTCGGCAACGCCTTTCATCACGGTATTGTAAATGTCCGTTGGCTTTCCGCCATGGATCCAGGTGGCATCGGTCAGATCCTGTCCGATCCCCCCCTTGAGCTCCGGGCCGTGGCAGGCGACACAGTTGGTCCGGTAGATTTTTTCTCCGGCGACGGCAGCGTCCGGCGTGGTGCTCATCGTCCAGAGCTGAAGATCGGTCGGAGCGGCCCCGCTGTTGAGGGCATTTTTCTGAAACTCGACGAGCTTTTGTTCGACGCGCACGTAGCCTGGCTGCATGTGATTCGTCCACTCGTAAAACGCCCAGTAGCCCGCCGCAAAGATGATCGCGCCGTAAAGGGTGAAAAGCCACCAGTTCGGCAGCCGTTTGTCGTATTCCTGGATCCCATCGTAGGAATGATGGCGCAGCTCGCCATCGCCGGAGCGGTCGGTTTTTTTACTCATGACGTCTTTTCCTCCTCCAGTGGCATCTCCGAGAGGTGACGGACTTTCGCCGGGGAGCAGCGCAGCGCGCCGATGACGACGGTGACAAACACGCTGAAGCTCACGGCAAAGGCAATAGCCGTGACGAGCGCGCTCCAATTGGCAAATTCGACTTGGTGGAACATATCAGGGTAGGCTGGCTTGTTTGGCGTCTGCCCCGGGAGACGGCGGTGGCGCGGAAATCGGCGGTGGGACGGTGCTTTTTCCGAGTTGTTGGAGGTAGGCGATGACCGCGATGATTTCCTTGTCCGGCGCGATCTTGATCCCGTTTTTTGCCAGATCGTCCGTGATGAGCCGGCCCTGATCGAGGCAGGCCGCGCGAATGTCGTCCGGTGAACGCGGGGGGAAGGGAACCCCGAAGCTCGTCAGCACACGAATCTTTGGCGTAAGGGCGGGGATGTCGGTGAGTTGCTTAAAGAGCCACGGATAGGCGGGCATCACACTCCCAATCGATGTCGAGCGCGGGTCCATCATGTGCTGGAAATGCCAGATGTTCGGATACTTCCCGCCCACGCGTTCGATGTCCGGCCCGGTGCGCTTCGATCCCCACTGGAAAGGAAAATCATACACCGACTCGGTAAGCCGGCCGCTCTTGCCATATCGGAGCACATCGCCGACAAGCGAGCGGATCATCTGGCTGTGGCAGTTGTAACAGCCTTCGCGAATGTAGATGTCGCGTCCGGCCAATTCGAGCGGAGTGTAAACAATCTGCATCGGCGCATCCTCGCCGGCCCTCTGCTTGACAAACACCGCCGGGAGAATCTGGATCATTCCGCCCGCCACGACAGCGACGAATGTCAGCACCGTGAAGGGAAGCCAGCTCTCGAGCAACTTCTCATACCAGTCGTTCCACTTTTTCCCGGAAACGCTGAGATGGATCATGGCCACGATCGCGGTCTCCACGAGCAGGACGAGCGCAACCGTGCTCGCCAATCCCGTGAAGAATCCCCACCCGCAGGAAAAAAGGACGAGGAGGAATGAGTAGATGACCGGGGGATTCAGAAACCCGCCCACCAGCGACATTCCCTCCTTCGGCGCGACCTCCGGCACCTGGACCTCGATCGTCGCCGTCGCGGGATGCCCGCTTCGGATCGTGAGGAACAGATTGTAGGCCATCAAAATCATTCCGCCGAGAAACAAGGCACCGCCCAGGATGCGCATGTGCAACATGGCTCGCGTCGAATTGACGACTTCCAGGAAATTCGGATACGCCAGCACCCCATCGGGCGTGACGGCATTGAGCATGAGTCCCTGCGTAATTCCCGAGACCCACATCGAGGCGATGTAGAGCAGAATGCCGACCATCCCGATCCAAAAGTGGATATCGGCCAGCTTGGTCGAGTAGAGCTTTGTGTTCCAGAGCCTCGGCGTGAGCCAGTAGAACATTCCTGCTGCCATGAAGCTGTTCCAACCGAGCGTGCCGCTGTGGACGTGGCCGATCGTCCAGTCGGTATAGTGCGAGAGGGCATTGACAGAGCGGATCGCGAGCAGGGGACCTTCAAAGGTGGACATTCCATAAAACGTCACACCGGCGGCCAGAAACTTCAGCACGGGGTCGGTCCGCAACTTGTCCCAGGCGCCGCGCAAGGTCAGCAGACCGTTCAACATGCCACCCCAAGATGGCGCCCACAGCATCAGGCTGAAGATCATTCCCAGCGTCTGCAGCCACTCGGGCAGGGCGGTGTTCAGCAGGTGGTGGGGACCGGCCCAGATGTAAATGAAAACAAGCGACCAGAAGTGCACCACCGAAAGCCGATAGCTGTAGATCGGTCGCTCGGCGGCCTTCGGCATGTAGTAATACATGATCCCCAAAACCGGCGTCGTCAGAAAAAATGCAACGGCATTGTGCCCATACCACCATTGGACCAGCGCATCCTGCACACCGCCAAAAATCGGATACGCGTGCACCAAGCTCGTCGGAACCTGAAGATGGTTCGTGATGTAGAGCATCGCGACCGTGATGATCGTCGCGATGTAAAACCAGATCGCCACGTAGAGCGACTTCTCGTTCCTCACCGCCAGCGTCCAAAAAAAGTTGACGGCGAAGACGACCCAGATCAAGACGACCGCGATGTTGATCGGCCAGATCAACTCGGCATATTCCTTGCCCCGCGAAAACCCAAGCGGCAACGTAATCGCCGCCGCCACAATGATCGCCTGCCAGCCCCAGAAATGGAGTTGGGAAAGAAAGTCGGACGCCAGGCGCGTCCGCACCAACCGCTGGGTGGAATGGTAAATCCCCGCGAAGATCATGTTCCCGACAAAGGCAAAGATCGCCGCATTCGTATGGAGCGGACGCAGGCGCCCAAAAGTGAGCCACGGCGTGTCGAAATTCAGCACATGGAAGGCCATCTGCGACGCGATCAACACGCCAACAAGCATGGCGATCAGGCCCCAGAAAACCGAGGCCACAAGGAACTGCCGGACCACGTGGTCGTTGAACTCAATGGTTTTTGTCTTCATGAATCATCTCCAGATTTTTCTCCGCAGGCTTGGGCGGATTTTCTTTCTGAAAGGGAAGCAGGCTGTCGCGGAACGGGTCGCCTCCGGAAAAATCGTGGTGGTAGAGGAACCCGGCCACGAAGAACAATGCGAGCATCACACTCACGAAGACCGTCAGATACAAAACGTTCATCTCAAGCCGGGCGTTTCCATTTCTTTGACCTGAGTCTAGAGATTTGCGGACGCCCGTCTCCGCACCGCTTTGGACTTCCTGCGCACATTTTTGGAAATCCGAGCGGATCCGGGATTGAGCACCCGGCAGAATGCCCTATGGTGCCCTCGGCAATGAATTCCTCCACGAACCACCCGCTTCCGGAGAATGAACTTTTCCGGATTTTCCGTGCCGCTTTTGAAAAGCTGACGGGCCTTCCCCTCGACGTGATTGCCCCGGGAGCGTTTGAGATTCCGGATGAGGCCCCGGATTTTTGCAGGATCATGGGGCTGGCGACGTCAACGTGCCAGGCGTGTTGCGATGCGCATTCCGCGCTCCAGGCGCCCGACCATCGCGGGAGCCGCACTGCGGAGTGCTTCGCGGGAATGACTTCTTCGAGCGTTCCGGTCAAAGTCCGCGGGAAGACGCTGGCCTATCTCCAGACCGGACATGTCTTTCTCTCCGGCGGGTCGGCGAGAAACTGGAACCGGATCAAACGCTTCATTGAGCGCCAGGGCCTCGACCCGGATGCCTGCGAAGCCGCGCTGAATGCCGTTCGGACAACCGATCCCGAGCACTACAAGTCGGCAATCCATTTACTCGAACTTTTCGCCAAGCAACTGTCGGAAACCCTCCCCGAAGGTCGTTTCGGCGAAGGCTATCCGGCCGTCGAAAAAGCCCTCCGCCTTCTGCGCGGCGATCTTGAACAGGATTGGACGCTGACCCGCATGGCCGGAGCCGTTAAAATGAACGCGAGCTATTTCAGCGATGTCTTCCGTCGATCCACGGGCGAAACGTTCAGCGCGTGCCTGGCGCGCTTGCGGGTTGAGCGGGCCTGCCGCCTTCTTGAGTCGTCGCGGCTTGGCATCGGGGAGATCGGGTTCGCCTCCGGATTTCGCTCGATATCCCAGTTCAACCGCACGTTCAAGCGAATCGCGGGTTGTCCCCCGAATCGATTCCGTGAAGACCGGCGGACACTGACGCTCAACGGGCCGGCGCCCCGTCCGGCCACGTGAGCAGTCTCATGAAACGCATCCCGGATTCGGTAAGGCGTGGGTTTCCTGCGGATCCGCCGATGATCCCGCGGGTCGCGTGTGAATAGGCTACCGGAGAATCTCGCACCCATTCCACACGGGGCTCGGCGACCGGGACGGACGAGGCGACCGCGCGAACGGGAACTCCGCTTGCACTGAACGATATCGTCCACGCCACCGGATTCGCATTTTGTCCGGCGGGAACAAGCCATGGGTAGTCGCGGAGGATCGTGAGCCCGGGAGAGTTTCGAACCGTCACTTTAAAATACGGCTCGACCGAGGAAATATGCCGCGGGAGGTCAAACGTCGGGTCTTTTGCCGCAGACACGAGAACGGCGGCCGGGTCCGTTCCGATCAAATTCATCCCGTTGAAAAGTCCGTGGACGTTGGGATTTGCACCCTGGAACGCATCATACCAACCCTGGAAATTTCGATTGAGGAGCAGGGCAACCTCGAAGTGCAGATGAGCTCTCGTCCGATCAATCCCGGCACCGGTGTAGCCCATGCGGGCAATCGTTTCGCCCTGTTTGACCGTCTGTCCGGGAGTCACTGAGATCGTGGCCAGGTGAGCGTAGAGGGTATAGATCGGACTGCCGCCGAGCCGATGCTCGAGCACAATATACCGCCCGTAGTTCGATGCCCCGGCCTGGGCGCTCACGTGAACCACGACTCCATTGGCAACGGCGCGAATATCATCGAGCGGATTTCCAGCCGGATCGCGGCGGACGGGACGGATATCAACTCCCTCATGAAGCGTGGCCATGACGACGCCCTGACCGGTTCGAATCGGCCCGCGGACGAAGCCAAACGCCCCCCCCTCCCACGGCTGGGTTTTTTCTCCCTCGAAGTCCCGCTCGACATACATGAAAAAATCCTCGGATCGCCCATCGAGCAAAGCCCGGTTGTCGGTCGGGAAATCGATCAGCGCCGCTTGGGCCGCCGTCGAGGCGACGAAGGCGATCAACAAAGCGCGGAGCAGGATCATTGCGCCGGAGTCTTCTTTTCCTTCTCAGGCTTGGGCTTCTTTTTCCCAAACTCCGACTCTCGCCCGATAATCGGGTAAGCCTGCTCCAAACGAACAATCTCACTCGGAAGGATCCCCCCGGGAACGAGAAAAATGCCGTCCTTCACCGGTGTCTCGACTCTCATCGCCGCAGCGACACGGCCATTAATCATGACCGTCGCCAGCTGCCCGCGGCTTTCCGTGGTGAACTGAAGCAACTTGTCGGCCCCGTGCGGATCCAATACGAAGTAAGCGCCGATCATCCCATCACGTCCCGGGAAGGGTAGAAAAGCCTTGATATCGCGTTCATTCAAGACCGGCACTTTCCGGATGAATATCTTCTTTTGCGGGTTGACCAGTTCGATCTGGGTAACAAACGACTCGCCTTCCCGCTCATTTCCCTCCCCGTGAAGCCGGATCGTAACCGGCAATGGCTTTTTCTCGCCGGCAAATATGGGATGAGCGGTCAGGAGGACAATACCGAGAAATAGGATCAGCGATCGCATACCCGCGACCCTAGTCGCGGGGAATTCGATTTGCAACCGCGCCGGTAGTGAGATAAGCACGACGCATGATTCGTTTCGTTTTCCTGGCCATGACCGCCAGTCTTGCGTCGGTTTTTGCTCAGCAGGCCACGCCCGCGCCCGTCCCATCGACGCCGGTCTCGGCCTTCGCGATCCGCCCGCCGGACGAAGCCAGCCCGTTCTTCTTCGATCCGCTTCGCGAAAAACAAGCCGAGTCCACAGGTCCCGGACCCTCGACAACCACCGTCTCAGAGTATCCGAAAAATCGCGGTTCCGAAAATAGCGCGTGGGCGCAATTCAGTGGATTCTTCACCGGCATGTTCTCGTCGGTCAATCTTGGCCCGATCCGCTCGGTTCCACCGGTCACATCCAAGGTCGCCGTCGACCCGACCGTTTTCCCGCTCCAAGACCGTCGCGAGGTCAACGTCACTTACTCGATCCAGAACAACACCAAGAAGATCATGCGCCTCGAGTATCCCACCAGCCAGCGCATCGACATCCTCACCTATGATGCCCAGGGCAACGTCATCGACAAATGGTCGGATGATCGCTCGTTCACTCCCGAGGAGGGCATCGTGGTCATCAATCCGAAGGAACGGATCGAGTATCAGGAAAAAATCCCGACGCGCGAAATGAAGCCGGAGCAAACCTATCGCATCGATTCCTTCGCGACGACGGAGCCGAATTTCCTCACGCAGGAGACGATCTCCCCCCAGTAGTCGCCTCTCGCCGGAACCACTCGCGTGTGGCCGCGTGCCGAGCCCGGAACATTACGCCGAAAATCACTGGCAGGACAATCGCTCCCACCAGCCCCCCCACCCATCCACCGGGCAGCGCGCACTCGACCCGATCCGTCATCCGGCACCCGTCGCCATCGCGCTCGAAGATGTGACTATGCCTCCAGTGCGCAAATGGCGACACCTCGGCGCCGTCGGTTAGCTGCCCCGGACGCTCGACCACTTCCCAGACCCCACGCCAACGAATCGGCAACCCGAATTGTGTCGCAACCAACTCGAAACACTCGCCGACGACCGCATGCGGCGAACATGAGATCGAGCGGATCCTCAGCGAATCGGGTGCAATCTTTCTCAGATTCTCCGGGTTCTCGTGAAACGCGAAAACCTTCTCCACGTCAGCCTCGATCCGCGTCGCCGCAATAAATACAACTGGGTTCATAAAAAGAATACGCTTGACCTCTGCCACCATTCCGCAATTTTCGCGGCCCGGCCACGAAGCATCGAAATTACTTGTTGCCAAATCGCGGCCCGCTCAATACTGCATCTCTAAACAAATCCATCCGTTATGTCCGAAAAATCCATCGAAGAAAAAGTCAAAGAAATCATTGTCGAGCAACTCGGCGTCACAGCCGAGCAAGTCACCCCCAGCGCATCCTTCATCGAAGACCTCGGTGCCGACTCTCTCGATACCGTCGAGCTCGTCATGGCTTTCGAAGAAGAATTCGGAGTCGAAGTTCCCGACGAGGATGCTGAGAAGCTCCAGAGCGTCGG
>JBMOHW010000095.1:0-9370 GCA_049317665.1 Terrimicrobiaceae bacterium
GGTAGTCAATCTTTTCGGAGACCGTGAAATTTTCCTCGAAGATCTCGCGCAGGTTTTCCGGCTTTTTCTCAAGGCGTTTGAGGATCTTTTGAAACGCATGGATGAGGTCGAAGATCCCGACCTCCTCGACAAGCAGGTTCTCCGCAGGAGCGAGATCGGGCACGACCGGAACTCGCGGGAATAGGTTCTCCATTAGCGCTTCCTTATCCCGCAGCCGGGCGGCGGCTTCCTTGAATTTCTTGTATTCGATGAGCTGCCGGATGAGCTCCCAGCGCGGATCATCTTCCTCGGCGTCCTCCTCGGCCATTTGTTGGTCGACCGGGAGGAGGGTTCGGCTCTTGATGTAGAGGAGGTTGGCCGCCATGACGATGAACTCGCCGGCGAGCTCGATGTTCAGGACCTGGAAAGCCTCGAGGTAGCTGAGATATTGCTTCGTGATCCGCTCGATCGAGATGTCGTAGATGTCAACCTCATCGCGTTTGATGAGGTAAAGCAACAAATCGAGAGGCCCCTCGAAGACGTCGAGTTTGACCTTGTAGTCTTCCACTTAGCGCCTTTTGTATCCGCGCTTTTCACTCTCGCGGGCGAGCTGGCGCACGTGTTTGACGTGGTCCTTCGTCCGGGTTTTGTGCTTGCGCAACTGGCTGGAAAGTTTGGCAACGACTTTGTCAATGGCAGCGTAGAGGTCGGCTTCGGCGTCCTCGGCGTAGATGTCCGGTCCGGGCAGTGCGAGGTGAACCTTGACGACAAAGGGTTTCTTTTTGCTCGTGTCGTGGAGGAGGACGACATGGGCGGCGAGGAGGTCTTCGCCATGACCCTCCAGATGCGTGATCTTGTCGGCAACGAACGTGTGAATCGCTCCGGTGAGAGCGATGTTTCGGGGGCTTAGGTGGATTTGCATGAATAAACTGTCGCTCGGAGACGACTGCGCTGCGAGCGAAAAATAGGGTATTCGGCTTTACGAGGCGGCTGGCGCGTTGACGAAAGCCATACCGCGCTTTTGCCGTTCAAGAAACTCATCGGCCAGTGCCAGGTAGGCGGTGGCGCCTGGTCCGTCGGGATCGTGCTCGAAAATGGTCCGGCCATGGCTGGGTGCTTCCGCGAAACGGACCGTTCGTGGGATGACGGTCTCAAAAACGACTTCCTGAAAATGGTTTCGCACTTCCTTGACCACGGCCGGGTTGAGGTTTGTCCGGCTGTCAAACATCGTCAGGAGGAGACCGGTGATTGCGAGGTTCGGATTGGCCCCGCTGGCGCGGATTCGGTCCGTCACATCCATCAGGAGGCTCAAGCCCTCGAGGGCGTAGTATTCGCATTGGATGGGAACGAGGATCTCGTCGGCCGCTGCGAGAGCGTTGGACATCAGGATCCCGAGCGAGGGAGGGCAGTCGAGCAGGGCGACGTCGAAGGCGTTTTGTTCGCGGAGGTCGGCGAGGGCGTTTCGGAGTTGGAGAATGTGATTTTCCATCCGCGCGACTTCGATTTCCGCGCCGGCCATGTCCAGATCGGCAGGGATGGCCGAGAGATTGGGAATTCGTGTGGGAAGGATCAGGTCGCGTGCCGGGCGTTCGCCGATGAGCGCGTGATAAACGCTGCCTTGAGACGATTCCTTGAGTCCCAGCACGCTGCTCGCGCTGGCCTGCGGGTCGAGGTCGACGAGGAGGACGCGGACGTTTCGGAGGGCGAGGGCCGCGGCGAGGTTCACGCTGGTCGTGGTTTTTCCAACCCCGCCCTTCTGATTCGTGATGGCAATGATTTTCATAAAGAGGGAGTTATCGTTTGGAGTAATAGTTGACGAGGCCGGCGACGACGGCATCGGCGTATTCGCGGTAGATGCTTGGCCGAAGGACCCCGCCGAAGTTCCGCCGACCATCGTAATCCCCCGCTTGGATTCGTGCAAAGACGGAAGAGTTATTCATTACGTAGGGCTCCAGATAGACGACCGGGCAGGTAAAAAGCCGGTTGGCGAGGAGGTTCCGGCCCCAGAGATACGGGTTGTCGTTCACGCGCACCACAGATCCCCCGCGATAGACGTAGGGTGGGAGACCGGTCGCCTTGGCCATGGAAGACGCGACCGACCCGCTGACGGCGACTTCTTCGTTGAACGAGCGATTCAGCAGCTTCACGAGCATGTCGAACCTTTGGTCCTCGTATTCCAGCTCACTTCGCGACCAGGCACCGGTGACGAGCAGGTGGAGATGATTCTCGGGAACGAGCTTGGGATTTTTTTCGTTCCCCCAGGCTTCCGCGTTGAAATGGAGACAAAGGACGATGTCAGGGCGGATCGATTCGTTGACGAGCTTCGCCCGTTGTCGGATTTCGCTGGCGCGGTAAAAAAGGCGGTCGCTTTCTTTTGCGACAGCCTCGGCATTGACCGACTCGTCTTTGTTTCGAAGGGATTGGGTGGCAGCCTCGCGGAGCTGGCCTGGTCGTTGAGAGGTGACCGGTGCGGGTTTGGATCGGGTCAGGAAAACCTCGGCGCCGAGTGCCGTGAGCCTGGGGACAAGCATCTTGGCGACTTTTAGCGTCATGTCTCCCTCGGTGACTGGCGCGGAGTTTCCGATCTGGAACCATCTCTCCTCGATTTTCGCCCAAGAACCTCCGAGGTGGCCTGGGTCGATGGCGATACGGAGTCCGTTGAGAGGCTTTCCCGGGAGGAGGGGAGGGAGGGCCGGTCGGGACTTCCAGTAGCCTGGGAACGGTTTGGCCGACTCCCGATCCTTCGCAAACCGGAGAACGAACGGCGCGTTTGATCCATTCGTGCGGATGTAGGCCCCGCGGTCTGTCACTTCGATCAGCCCCTCCGCCGCGCCATTCGGAGCATACACCCGGTCGAGCAGGGTCTGAAAATCCTCCCTTGTCATCGTCTCCTGATAGGCATTGAGGCGAGACCAGTCCGGCCTCGGCGCGAGCGGGCTCAGCTTCGCCCAAGAGGGGCAAACGGAAGCCGTAGCGAGGAGGAGGGTCAGAGCGATCTTTTTCAATTTCCTGCTTTTTTAAATGCGTTTGTCGCGACATGCGATAAAAAGCTCGAATGATCCGTCTTCTTTTTCTTGGTGATATCGTTGGTGAGCCCGGGCGAAACGCTGTCGTAGGGGCTGTGCCAGTGTATCTGAAGGAACACGGTGTGGACTTCGTCATTGTGAACGGGGAGAACGCGGCGGGCGGGCGGGGAATCACGGGCAAAATCGCCATCGACCTTCTTCGCGCCGGAGTGGCGGTCATCACCACTGGCGATCACGTTTGGGATCAAAAGGAGACGGCCTATTTTATCCCCACCGAACCCCGCCTGCTCCGTCCCATCAACTATCCGAAGGGCACACCGGGCCAGGGAAGCATTGTGCTCCAGACAGACAAGGGGAAAATCGCAGTCATGAACATCCAATGCCGGACGTTCATGCAGCCGCCGTTGGATAATCCGTTCGAAATCGCCAGGGACGAAGTCGCCCGACTCCGGGAGGAGACTCCGGTGATCTTCGTGGATGTGCACGGGGAAACGACGAGCGAGAAGATTGCGATGGGACGGTTCCTCGATGGACGGGTTTCCGCCGTGGTTGGAACACACACGCACGTCCAAACGGCGGATGAGCGCATCCTCGCGGGAGGGACGGCGTTCGTCTGCGACGCGGGCATGTGCGGTCCCTCCGATTCGATCCTCGGACGCGAGCCCGATGCCATCATCCGAAGGTTTATCAACGGCATGCCGACGACTTTTCCCATCGCAAAAGGACCAGTCCAGATCTGTGGTGTCCTTGTCGAGATCGACGAGGCGACCGGGCGCGCCCATTCCATCCAACGAGTCAACGAACGGGCGGCCTGACCGTGCCACCAGATCCGCTCCCCGATGCCCAGCGCCACGCCTGAGAATCTCCGTCAACTCCTCAGTGCTCTCGGGGTGGCAATCCGGGATGCGGTCCTTGCTGGTCGGGCAGGACAATCTGCTGGCGAGCTTTCGGTTGTCGCGGCAGATCAGGGTGGCGACACGATCTACGCGATTGATAAGTTCAGTGAAACGGCGATCTTGGAATGGTTCGGGTTGCACTGGCCGGCCGAGTGGCCCGTTCAAGTGGTCATGGAGGGGATCGAGGAAGACCTGTGTTTTCCATTCGGCACTCCGGTGGCCTCGACCGATTGGAAATGCATCCTCGATCCCATCGATGGCACACGCGGGATCATGTATGACAAACGAAGTGCTTGGGCACTCGGGGGTATCGCGCCGCAGGTCGGTGGGGAAACCATGCTGTCGCAAATCGTCGCGGCCAGTATGACAGAGATTCCCACATCCAAACAATGGCGGGCCGACTCCGTGAGCGCGACACTCGACGGGCCGCTGGTCTGCGAGTCGTTCGATGTTCGCTCCCGACAATCGCATCCTCTCGAGATCGCCCCGTCGGCGGCCAGATCTTTTGCGCACGGCTTTTCCTCGTTTGCGAAGTTTTTCCCGGAAGGCCGCACCCTGACATCGCAGATTGAGGAACGGCTCTGGGACGAATTGATCGGGCTCAATAGCTCACCGTCCCCGACGGTTTTTGACGACCAATACATCAGCACTGGTGGGCAGTTTTTTGAAATTCTGAGCGGTCATGACCGTATGATCGGTGATATCCGTCCGCTCATCTTCCGATGCCTCGATATGGAGTCTTCGCTCGTCTGCCATCCCTACGACGCCTGTGCTGCATTGATTCTGCAAAAGGCGGGTGTCGTCTATGAGCACCCGCTTGGGGGATTTCCCGACGGTCCTCTCGATACGTCCAGCGGCGTCGCGTGGATGGCTTATGCCAACAGGGATCTTGCCGATACCGCCCGGCCGGTCCTCCAAAAAATCCTCAACCAGTTCCTGGCATGAAGCGCGAACGACTTCTCGCGCTTCTGGGATCAACGATCTTGCGGCTTCTGCTGGCGACGATTCGGACCCGGATTGAGGACCGCGACGGATTTCTTGCGGGGGCACTGCCCGGCCCTGTGCTGATTTGCTTTTGGCATAATCGGATCCTCGGTATTACCGCTGCCTTCGACCGCCACTATCCGAAGCGTCGTCGCGCGGGTGTGACCGTGCTCACGAGCCCGAGCAAGGACGGCGAAATCCTTGCGCAGTTTGTCGGAGCATTCGGAATGGAATCCGTCCGCGGATCGAGTTCCAGACGAGGATCGCAAGCCCTCCTCGAGCTCGTTCGTCTGATTCGCACCGGAAGGGACATCGCAATCACTCCTGACGGACCACGCGGACCACGCTATTCGCTGGGGCCGGGCGTTATCCAACTGGCGCAAAAAACCGGGGCAAAAATCCTCCCCGTTCACGCTCGTTTTTCCAGAAGTTGGCGTCTCAAGACGTGGGATGGGTTCATCATCCCTTTGCCATTTTCGACAATCTCTGTCATGATCGATTTCCCATTGACCATTTCGGCAGACCTCGACGAATCGGGATTCGAAGCGGCGCGGGAAAACCTGGAGAATCTCTTAAAAAATGGCGATGATTGATGGTGTTGCGGTTGCGGCAAGAGTGATGGAGGAAACCAAAGTTCGCTCGGGGGATCTTGCCGCCCGCGGGATCCGTCCGGGGCTTGCCGTCGTCTTGATCGGAGACGATCCGGCGTCGCGGGCGTATGTGAGATCGAAAGACAAGAAAGCGGCCGAGCTCGGATTTCACTCGGTCAAGAAAGAACTCCCCGCCGACACCTCGCAGGCCGAGGTGCTCGCTCTGGTCGATCAGTTAAACCGCGACCCCGCCATCCACGGGATTCTTGTGCAGTCTCCGCCTCCTCCGCAAATCGACGAAGCGGCGGTCGTTCGGGCGATTGATCCCGCGAAAGACGTCGATGGTTTCCATCCGGTCAATGTCGCCAAGTTGGCGATGGATGATCCGACCGGATTCGTCCCCTGCACACCGCTCGGATGTGTGCGCCTCCTTCTCGAGGCCGGCATCGAGACCGCCGGCCGCCGCGCGGTGGTTGTCGGGCGCAGCATGATTGTTGGAAAACCCATGGCCCTTTTGCTGATGCGGCGTGGGCCCGGCGGCGATGCGACTGTCACGGTCGCCCACTCGCGATCCCGCGACCTCGCCGCGATCACCCGGGAATCCGACATTGTCATTGCGGCCATCGGGCGGCCGCATTTTCTGGGAGACGATCACATTCGCGACGGTGCCGTGGTCATCGACGTTGGGATCAATCGCATCGAGGACCCTGCAAGCCCCAGAGGCTACCGGCTGGTCGGGGACGTTGATTACTCGCTCGTCTCCGGGCGGTGTGAGGCGATCACTCCGGTGCCCGGCGGTGTCGGGCCGATGACAATTGCGATGTTGATGTCGAACACCGTTACCGCGGCCGAGCGACTTACGATTTGATTATGAAAAAACTACCCCGATTCACATTTGGCATGGGAGATCGCTTCGCGCACCAAGGCGAGGACCAGCTCTCCGCGGTTCAAACGGCAGCGAGCCGCGGTGTGCCGCTGCATCCGGTTTGGAACAAATCCAACCGCGAGCACACTCTCATTGGAACGAAACCAGACGATCTTCGGGCTGAGGCCGATGCGGCGGTGAAGGCCCTCAATTGGAATGCTCCCTACTTTGTGGATGCTGATCACATCAACCTCCACACGGTCGATGGCTTTCTGAATGCGAGTGATTTTTTTACTCTCGATGTCGCCGATTACTCCGGCAAGCCCGCGACCCCGGAGGCAATGGCGTCATTTCTAAAAAAACACATAGGACTTGTGGGAAGCCATGTGCTGCCGATGATCTCCGAGCCCCTGACCATTACTCGCGACGATCTGGAGCGAACAGCCGGGAAGTTTCTTTGGGCCATGCAGGAGGCTGGACGAATTTACCGGCACATCGCGGATGCCAAGCCAGCGGATTCGTTCGCCGTCGAGGTTTCGGTCGACGAAACCGACACGCCGCAGACTCCGGGCGAGTTGCTGATCATTTTGGCCATGCTCGCCGATGAGGGGGTTCCCGCGCAGACGATTGCTCCGAAGTTTACCGGGCGGTTCAACAAAGGCGTGGACTACGTTGGAGATTTGGCGGCTTTCGAGCGCGAGTTTGATGCGGATTTGGCCGTGCTGAACTATGCCACGCAAAACTTCGGGCTTCCGGAGACGCTGAAGATCAGCGTTCACTCGGGGAGCGATAAGTTTTCCCTTTATCCGATCATTCGAAAACTCATCGCGCGCCATGGAGCCGGACTTCACCTGAAAACCGCCGGGACAACATGGCTCGAGGAGGTAGCGGGGCTCGCAGAAGCAGGGGGCGAGGCGCTCGATATAGCAAAAGATATCTACGCAAACGCCCACCCTTATGCGGAGGAATTGATCAAGCCGTATGCTCCGGTTGTCGATATCGACATCGCACGGCTTCCTTCGCTTGAAGCCGTGCGCGCTTGGAAGTCCGAGGACTTCGTATCGGTCCTGAACCACGATTCCGCCTGTCCGATGTATGACCCGCAGTTCCGGCAGTTTATCCATGTTGCGTTCAAGGTCGCAGCCGCCATGGGGGCCCGCTACACGGATGCTTTGAAGGCGAATCGAGCGATCGTGGGACGCCGGGTTTACCACAATCTTTTCCATAAGCACATCGAGCCCCTGTTCTGCTGAAACCTATGAGTGATCGACCCTTTATTCATGAGGACTTTCTCTTGGATTCCGCCGCAGCCCGTGAGCTCTACCACGGCTACGCTGCAGATCTCCCGATTATTGACTACCACTGCCACCTCCCGCCCAAGGAGATCGCGGATGACATTCGGTGGCCGAACCTGGGTGCGCTTTGGCTCGGGGGCGATCACTACAAATGGCGCGCGATGCGCTCGGCCGGGATCAATGAGCGATTTTGCACCGGGGACGCGACCGACTGGGAAAAGTTTGAGCAATACGCGACGGCCATGCCGAGGTTTCTCCGCAATCCGCTTTACCACTGGTCGCATTTGGAGTTGGCGAGGTATTTTGGGATCGCCGACCGCTTGCTGAATGGCGATTCAGCCCGTGGGATCTACGATCAGTGCAATGCGCTTTTGGCAGGGCCGGATTATTCGGCTCGGGGCTTGATGAAGAAGTTCCGCGTCGAGGTGATTTGCACAACCGACGATCCTGTGGATTCGCTCGAATACCATGCCGCCATAGCGGCCGACACTTCGTTTGAAATTCAGGTGCGCCCCACGTGGCGACCGGACAAAGCCTTGAGCGTTGACCAGCCCGCCGTTTTTGCCGCGTGGATTGCGGCACTCGAGGCGGCTTCGGGCACCAGCATCAGTTCGCTCAGTGACCTGATGACCGCGTTGAAGAATCGGCACGATTTTTTTGAATCCCGTGGGTGCCGTCTCTCCGATCGCGGAGTCGATACGGTCTGGGCGGAAGACTGCACGGAGAGTGAAGCGGCAAACATTTTCGCGAAGGCGCGGGCCGGATCAGCCGTCACGCCCGAGGAGGCTGTGCGTTACAAATCCTTTCTGCTCCACGAGCTCGCGGTGATGGATGCGGCGAAGGGTTGGACCATGCAAATCCATTACGGTGCCCTTCGCAGTGCAAACAGCCGGATGAAAAAGCGAGTGGGAGCGGATTGTGGCTTCGACTCGATCGGCGACTGGCCGGTCGCCTCCGGCCTGGCGAAGCACCTCGACCGGCTTGACTCCGCAGGCTGCCTGCCGAAGACGATCATCTACAACCTCAACCCCCGGGACAACGAACTTGTGGCCACGATGGCCGGAAATTTCCAAGACGGGGTGACGGCTGGAAAAATCCAGTTTGGCAGCGGTTGGTGGTTTCTGGATCAAATCGACGGAATGACCCGCCAAATCGAAGCCCTATCGCAACTGGGACTGCTCAGCCAGTTTGTCGGCATGCTCACCGACAGCCGCTCGTTTTTGTCCTACACCCGCCACGAATACTTCCGACGCCTCCTTTGCAACATCCTCGGGAGTGACATCGAGCTCGGCCGTCTTCCGAATGATCCCGCGCTCATCGGCGGCTTAGTCTCGGATGTTTCCTACCACAATGCCCAACGGTATTTTGAATGGGACAAAGGGGCGGGCAGCAGCGACTAGCTTGGATTAGCGACGGAAGCAGGCTGGCAACTGAGGCAGGTGTCGCAAATCTCTCGACGCAGATCATCGAGCCGAAAGGGCTTCGAAAGAAATCCGTCCATTCCCGCCGCGAGGCATCTTTCCCGGTCTGTCTCGAAGGCATTCGCCGTGAGCGCGATGATGCGCGGTTGTTTCTTGAGAGGAAGTTGGCGCACAGCTTTTGTCGCCTCGAGCCCGTCCATTTCTGGCATCTGCATGTCCATGAAGACGAGATCGTAGTGACCGGACGCGATCATCTCGACGGCTTTGCGCCCGGTGTTCGCCAGGTTTGTTCGCTGGCCGAGCTTCTTGAGGAG
>JBMOHW010000096.1:0-9329 GCA_049317665.1 Terrimicrobiaceae bacterium
GAGGTAACCTTCAACGGGCAGGCTGACTTCAACAAGCGCGTAACGGCCGTCATCAACCGTAACGCTGACCTGATGTACAAGACGTACATCCAGGTTGTACTCCCTCAGGTTGATTGCACCGGCGCCAACACCCCCGGTGGCTTCCGCTGGCTCAACTACATCGGCCACCGCCTGATCAACCAGGTTGAGCTGGAGATCGGTGGTCAGCGCATTGACCGCCAGTACGGCGACTGGATGCAGATCTGGACGCAGCTGTCGACGGATGCTGGTAACATCTCAGTGCTGGACTCCATGCTGGGCAACACGCACGACCTTGTGCTGATGAAGCGCTCCACGGGTCTGGCTCAGGATGCGACTTGCTCGTCGTCCGAGACGACCATCTCTTGCGTCCCCCGCTCGGGCACGCCAGCCAAGACGCTGTACATCCCCCTCCAGTTCTGGTTCTGCCGCAACCCTGGTGTGGCGATCCCGCTCATTGCGCTCCAGTACCACGAGGTCCGCATCAACGTCGACTTCGAGACGTGGCAGAACTGCATCTACGCCGAGGCGGGTGTTGGTGTTCCGTATGCGTACGCCGCCCAGTCGCTGGCCGCCGCTTCGATCTACGTCGACTATGTCTACCTCGACACGGAGGAGCGCCGCCGCTTCGCGCAGCAGTCCCACGAGTACCTGATTGAGCAGGTGCAGTACACGGGTGCTGAGTCGATCACCAGCTCGTCGAACAAGGTCCAGCTGAACTTTAACCACCCCGTCAAGGAGCTCCAGTGGGTCGTACAGCGCGACTCGTTCGTCGACTGCTCGACGGCCACGTGGCTCGCGTCGGTCGGCGGTGCGCAGCCCTTCAACTACTCCGACGACTTCTCGACGGACGGCATGATCACGTCGCTGCTCGCTCAGGTGTCGGGCGGTGTGCAGGGAGTCAGCACGCTCACGTCGGTCTCTACGGGCATCACGGCCGGTCTGGGTCAGGGCCCTTCGGAGTCGTCCTCGCTGATCGGCGCCGATACGTTCGATATCAGCGGTGTTGCGGAGTTCGAGTCGGGTGTTAACTACCTGCTCGCGAAGGTCATCCTTGCCTCAAACGTGCGCTGCGAGGGCAAGAACCCCGTGGAGGTTGCCAAGCTCCAGCTCAACGGACAGGACCGTTTCACGGAGCGTGAGGGTGCCTACTTCGACAAGGTCCAGCCTTACCAGCACCACAGCCGCTCCCCGTCCACGGGTATCAACGTGTACTCGTTCGCCCTGCGCCCCGAGGAGCACCAGCCTTCTGGCACGTGCAACTTTTCGCGCATTGACAAGGCCACGCTCCAGCTCACGGTCTCGCTCAACACGGTCACCGGCACGCGGACGGCGCAGGTACGCGTATACGCGCTCAACTACAACGTGCTGCGCGTCATGTCCGGCATGGGCGGCCTCGCGTACAGCAACTAAGCAGACGGCTTAATGCTAATCGTAATTGGAAACGTAAAAAAACACAATTGAGTTCCCGAACAGGACTTCAATTGTGATTTAAAGTCTGATTAACCTCTATAGTTAAAAATGAGCAATCAGAATGCAAGTGTTCTTTTTCTACCAGTATCCTTAGGCGAAGCTTTTGACAAGCTCACAATTTTGGATATCAAGCTTTCAAATATCAACGATAGTCGCAGGCAAAGCGTAGAGGCAGAATATACTGCACTATATACGAAATTAGAACACTTTATTGCTGATTACAAATCTCTTTACGAATCGACAAAAAAAGTGAACATTCTGATCTGGAAACTGATGGATAAACTTCGAGACGGAAACCTTCCTGATTGCGACTATTTGAAGACTGCAAGGGAAATGATTGACCTAAATGACGTACGGTTTCGAATCAAGAACAAGATTAATTCTATCACAAAGTCCCAATATACAGAACAGAAAGGGTACAAAATAAATACACTAGTTGTAGAGTTTGATGAAGGCGTGGCAATTACAGAAGAGTTCATAAAACCCATACGTTACTATTCGTATATTTATGACCAAATCATAATTCGTATC
Source organism: Terrimicrobiaceae bacterium (assembly GCA_049317665.1). Taxonomy (GTDB): domain Bacteria; phylum Verrucomicrobiota; class Verrucomicrobiia; order Chthoniobacterales; family Terrimicrobiaceae; genus JBBRHN01. The sequence continues at coordinate 2,023 of JBMOHW010000096.1, forward strand.
AAGAATGATGACGGTGTGCTAAGAAGCGAATTTCACTATGATACGACTATACAGTTTGTGAAAGACGCACCTTCTGAATACAAACGGAAGATTCGGGTTGGCTCTACCGCAGGTAACGTCGCAGAAGCGTTCTCACTGACTTTGTCGGATATGGAGAGTATACTCTAAAGACTATCGAAATACTCTTTAATCGGAGTTACGTCTGTGCCACATTGCACGTGGTCTATAGTATACCACGAATATACCTTACCTACAAAGAACCATTTCTTTACGTAATTTTTAGTATAACTATTGAGACACGGTATTAATGCTCCTGAATTTGGAGTGATTATATATTTCGCCCGAGTTGACATCGCACCAATTTGTTTTAAGGTTAACCCAGATGCATTTTTTATGCCTGATACATTTTTGATAAATGATATATTTTTTATACCCACCTCTCCCAATGTCACTATATTAAATTTCGAGTGTAGATGGTGACATAGTTGATTCAACGATTGATTATTGTTATACTGACTAGACATACCCAAGTTATTCAAAATAAGTATATCAATATCTTTAAACTGAGGGTCGAGTGCTTCATATACTGGCAACAGGTAATCTTCTTCCAGCCATAAAGTATTGTTTACGTTTAAATTTTCAATGTTTAGACATTTTGATAATTCTAGGTAAAATTGTTCGAAATATTTCTCGAATTCCTCATGCATAAGCCCATTTTTTGGATCCGCCATCCATAACTGAATGCTGTCGGAAGGTCTTTCGCTCAAGGGGTTTAATTCTATCAATTCCGGATCAACATATTGCATGAGCTTTTCCTTCTTATTGTAAAGATAGCCAGTGTCGTAATAATAATAAATTTTACACTTTTTCTCCTTGAGAATTCTGGCAACAGATAAAAAATACTTTAAGTTCAAAAGATTGTCACCAATATGACCAATATTGTAGAAGTGGAATGTATTCATTTTAACAGTCTCGTCTGTTGTCTCTAAATGTAATACAGGTCGCTTATTTAGCTGTTATTTGATATTGTTACAACACTACTAAAATATTAAAACACATTCCCCCATTTGCGATATAAAGTTTTTCCCGTTCTGAAAGCTAACCAAGTGTTAGTACAGCTTTTGATATATTCTTGCATATCTTTCGAATAATACGATAAAAACAGCTTGGAAAAGTTATATGGTTTATCAATCATTTCAGAGTATTTCTGTTCAAGGTATTCTGGTGTAATTTCTGAGTAGTCGGACGTATACAAAATCGGACACCCTTCATATAGTTTTTCAATGTATGGGTTATGCTCAACTATAGGTATACATCCGGCCATTAAAGCTTCATAAGTTCTATGAGTATCTGCCCCATTACCTTCTGGCGAAACTACAAATTTGTATGATGGTAGTTCCGTAAAGTACTCGCTCGGATCAATGTGTATATTTGGAATGCCGTTTGTAGAAAGTACTGAAATAATCTTTTCGCGAGTGGTTTTTCTCAATTTGTTTTTTGACCATTGATCTGTTTGTACTGCAATTGCAAATAGGACAAGTTTATCATGAGGTCCTAATTGGGTTTGCTTATACTGGTTATTATGGAAAATATAATGAAAACTCATTCCAATAGGGAAAGGTTGTTCCCCGTCTTTCCCGTCTGTTGTTGATGCTTGTATGATATAATTACGCTTGTGCTTTGGTGACTTTTGCCACTCTCGTAACGTTATCATTGCCTTTATACCACAATTGAAGTTCAGTATTGAAACCCACTTGTGTTTTTGCTTACACTTGTTCCGTTTTAAGTTTTTGCTTTTATTCACCACTATTCAACTCGTTGAGATCTTTCGCCATTATACCAGCAAGATGTTTAGTGAGGTAGTTTTCTCGCGCGCGCTTTTGGGCATTCTCGCCGATATGCTTATACTTATCATAGTTTGCCAGAATGTGGTCAATCTTTGAGTTCAAATCATCTTCATTTTCAAAATATATGAACTCTTCGTTTTCTGTAAAAAAACGTTCGATTATGTTATGTTCATCCTTGTAGGCTAGAAGAATACATCCCATGAGAGCACCCTCAAACATACGACCCTTCATTTGAGGGACTAAGCCATCATGGAAATCCCAAGGAAGATGTTTTCTAGTTAAGTCATTCGAGTAATAGTTCGGAAAGTTTCGTTTAGAAATCAGTAAATTATGCACCAAATAAATTTTTACCTTTGATATAACTTCCATTTTCTTACAAAATCCGTCGTAATTATGTGGTGAAATGTACTGTTTCAACTCGTGAAACTGATTGCCGATCTTACGAATAACAGCTTGTTCGCTCATGACCATTGGTGGAAGTCCGTGAATATAATGCCCTGTATAAAATACATCAATTGTTTTTGGGTTCTCTATGCGAATATCATTATTGGGATAAAATCCACATTTAAATTTCTTGGTGTTGTAAAGTTCGTTTAGGTAGTTACATGAATAAGGGCAAATAAGATAAACTAAATCAAAATGCTCGTTGTCATATGCAGAGTTATAAGTATATAAGAAGTTAGGAGTTTCAAGATAAAACCTAACTTTCTTGTTTGTATCTCCGGCACAATCGGGCTGGTCGTTTCCTAAATACAAAGTAACTCCTTCTGGTACGTGGCCCGTAAAATCATACGAACACATTGGATCAAACCCATAATTACCATTGCAACTTGACTTAATCATGATTATACATCATTACTTCATATTGTGTAAATATACTTTGTAACTCATAATTTTTTATGTAATATAACACACTGTTTATGGATGCCTAATATATCTTCTTCAAGAAAATGAGTATCTCTTAGTGGCGAAAAGTTCACTATAAGAGATGTTTTAAACATGTACCTCATCACATTCTTCCAAAATAATTGAGATTCTGGAGATGGAGAATTTATGGTATAAAATATAACCATATATGTCATAATATAATCGTATCCTCTATTTGGATCAAAGCTTTCTACCATATACCGAGTATACTTATCCAATAAATTCATCACACATTGAAAAACGGGGCTTCCGGTCTTGTAAAATGCTACGCCATTCAAATGAAAACGACTACAGTAATCTGACATAGTGTGGAGTGTCGCAATAAATTCACCATCGTACGTGCTTCCAGATACTAAAAAGTATTCCGTAGAAACGTAGTTTATACTTTTTGCAAACCATTCTGGAAATACTTTACAATCTGTTTCCAATAACAATGTAGTGTTATATTTTTTACATATTTCCATAGCTTTAATAAACAGTATATTAGGGCCACTTACTACTCCGTATAACGGAATGGGCTTTCTTACTCTGGATTTATATGTTTCTAAATCAGTATATATATCGTCGTCCGGAGAGATACTAATATTTACAAGATTAACAGTTTTGAATATACTTTTAACATCATCAAACGAAACTGGTTGATGATTTGAGTTATTTGTAAAAATATTTAAGTCAAGATCATTTGGCGGTGTTGTTTCGCTTATATTCTTTAAAAGTCTTGCTAATGATCCTTTATTTATTTCATGACTTGTTGTTATAATTGCAATAGATTCTAGCTTGTTTTTTATTTCATCTTTGAAACTAGGTAGTTGTGAATTTGGTATCATAGGAACTTGTGTATGTTTTTTGACTGCAAGTTTTCCGTCTTTAAATGAAAACATCTTATGAAAACACAATAATATAATCAGTATAATAAATGCAAGCTACACTCATGGCCGGTTCTCGTCGTAAGACTCAGCGTTCGTCAAAGATCGGATCTCGCCGTAAAGTTTGGAACGGGACAGCTGAGAAGACGAAGGGTGGTCTTACGCGCAAAGATCTCAAGCAGAACAAGTACGGCCGTATTGTTAGCGTCAAGCGAAGTTTGAGGGGAGGAGCTCTACAGGCTTCACAGACTGAATTGGAAGAAAAGAAAGATGAGGAATAAATAATGAAGGTCAAGGCTTGGCATATTGGATGCCTTGTAGTTTTAGTTCTGGCAGCTTTGTACTTTCTTGTTTCAGTACGCGAAGGAATGGACGATCCAAAGTGCCCAGCTGGTGCACCTGGTATTAGCTCGGTAACTCTGACTGGAGGTCAGAAAGTGCGGCTGTACACTGCAGGCGAATGCTCGGCGTTGGGCGGAAACTTCGCGGCGAACGGTAAGAAAAACTGGGGAATGGCCAACGATAGTGTCGGTGAGTGCATAGGTACATCTAACGGAATCAATGTTGGTTTCTGTAACCAAGGTGCCCCTCCTTCAGCAGCTGCCAATACGGCTGTATCTCCACCACCTGGAATGGATGATCCAAAGTGCCCAGCTGGTGCACCTGGTATTAGCTCGGTAACTCTGACTGGAGGCCAGAGTGTACGGCTGTACACTGCAGGTGAATGCTCGGCGTTGGGTGGAAACTTTGCGGCGAACGGGGCCAAAAACTGGGGAATGGCAAATGATAGTGTAGGTGAGTGCTTAGGTACTTCCAATGGCATCAATGTTGGATTCTGTAACCAAGGTGCTCCTCCTTCAGCGGAAGCGCAGACGGCTGTATCTCCACCACCTGTAATGGGTGGCACAACTCCTATGCCCCCAGGTCCCACGGGAACTGCGGGCGGTGCATCTATGACCCCAGCGGTCCCGTCACCATCTCAGTCTGCTGCATCATATCCAGCGTATAGTTTAACGTGTATGGCTGCACCTGTTTCAGGAATGAAGGGGTCAGTAGGTCTGCCCGAGACCCCAGCTGCGTGGAACGTGTCTCAACCTCCTTCTGGATGGAATTCTAAGAGCGGATACACTACTACAGGAAACTAAACTAAACCATTTTAAGAATTAAATCTTAATAACATCGGTCTATTCGTATAGTTGGTTAGTACGCGGGACTCTGAATCCCGAAACCTAGGTTCGAATCCTGGATGGACCACAATAACCATTTTAAACGCACCAACTTAAAATGAATAAATGCCAGAGTTTATCGTCGAAGCGAAGACTGTCCAAACAGGCGCTGTTCGCACACTGACGGAAGCTCTCAAGTGTATTCTGGTTGAGATGTCACTCATTTTCGACAAGGAAGGAATCAGGATGGTTGCGATGGACAATACTCGCACCGTTCTCGTTCATCTGCGTCTGTACGCCGACAAGTTCGAGAAGTTTGTTTACAATCATAACCAAGGCAAGTTCGTGATTGGTATTAATACTGATCATTTGTACCGCATTCTTCGTACTGCTACAAATGATGATACTGTTACTTTTTATGTAGATCAGACGGACCCCAATACTCTCGGCATTCTTCTAGAAGACGGCGAAAAGAAGCAGGTGACGCGGTACAAGCTGAATTTGCTAGACCGCGACGAGCCAGATATCCAGCTGCCGGAAACCGAGTTCTCGGCGCATTTCACGATGCCATCTCTAGATTTCCAGAAAATCTGCCGCGACATGACTTTGCTGGGGGCCAAGACTGTTGAAATCAAGAATGTAGCTTCCTCGCTAACGTTTGGATGCAAGGGCCACTTCGCTTCCCGAACGACCGTAATGGGCGACTCGGAGAACGAGTTTTCAATCAAGAAGAAGGATAATGCCGAAATTGTGACGGGTAATTTCTCGCTACCGCATCTTGTGCTGTTCACAAAGTGTACGAATCTGTGTAACAATCTAGAAATTCAGATGAAGAACGATTGGTTCATGCTAATTCGTTATGTTGTAGCTAATCTGGGTGACATCAAGTTGTGTCTGATGCCGTGTTCCACGTAAGAAGAAAAAGAGGAGCCAAAATGTATCCAATAGCAATTTCCGACAATTTCAACATCGTATGTTCCAACGAATTTCCCGAACGTATTTCCTGCTCGAACGCGAAAAAGCGTACGCCCAGAAAGTACTGCAGAAGCTGGTACGCCAAGATTATTGTAAGAAATACTGGGGAAAAGTAAGCTACAATTCCAAATAAGATATGAAGAAGGCCGTATATAGGATGTTTCTGCCAGACCTTCATTGTAATACAAGATCGTAATATTCGTACAAATACACCGACAGTTTCGCCAAAAGTTCCAAACCGAAACATCCTACCCAAACAGTTTCAGCAACCAAGAAATAGTTTATGAATTCGGTGGGTTGAATATGCAGAATATCCCGAATAATTTGAAAAAACGGTGGCTCGTTATTCGTTAACTTCTGTTCTGCCACAATGGAAATACACACTTTGAAAAACACGTGCTGGATCCAAATAACCAAAAGAAGAACAAATACCATAATTTGGAACCATAAGACGGGGTACAGTGTATGAGCAACTAACACCATGACGGAAATTGTAACACTAATCACGAAATGACATACTCCCAAAATATACCCCAGCACTTCACCGTCAGTAGATAACCATGAATACAAAAAGGTTACGATTTTTCGCAAATACCTTTCTGCTTTTCCTACCGCGTCCATTGTGTTTACTTAGGTCTTGCTTTATGGGGAGTGTACGTAACATCATCTCCAATCTTAAAGTTCTCAATTGCCGGATTGAGAAATGAGTTCTCTGATACTGTTGTGGTAGTATTCCAAATTTTCACAATAGAGAATGGACCTTTCGGTGAAATTGTGATTCCCACAAGTGTTTCTTTTCGGTGAATCATGAGTTCATTTGTAATACAATGAACCATTAGGTTGACAAATGTACTGTGAACAATTTTATCCTCGATCTTCTTTGACCATGCTCCACCTGCCTCGTTTTCGGGAACATCCCACAAAGGCTTGAATCCTCGGCGCATAAAGAAGAACATTCCGGACTCCCAAGCTTCCTTGGAGATTATGTCGACAACCGACCAGAATTGCTGGGGGGTTGATACGTCGACGATCTTGACGTAACTTTCCAAAGAATAATCCTTGTTGTTGGGATCATGATACCACAAAATCCAGGAATACTGGAGTTTTGTGGTCTCTATAAGTGACCCCATTTTATACTCTTTATAGTGATTCTTTAAAATGGATTCGTTTTTCGTAGTCTCAAACTATCTTATAGTATACAATGAGCCTTACCGTTGCACAAGTGTACGGGGTTCGTTTTGCAGAGAAGCTGTCTTTGCCCAAGATCGTTCAAGATAACATTGCTAAGTTGCGTATTACGCCAGTAGCTTTCAAGCCTTACCGTCCTCCGGCGCGAGCACCATACCGCGCTAAGCCAGCTGATAACTGGCGGGAGAATGCTCTTGTTGAAGCGGTACGACGAGTCAAGGAGCGCGACGATCCAGAATATGATGAAGTGTTTGGATCGTTGAATAAGATCGCACCACGTACTCTTGACAAAATGTCAGAAAAGGTGATTGTAAACATCAAGAAGCGCGACGATAATT
>JBMOHW010000097.1:0-8889 GCA_049317665.1 Terrimicrobiaceae bacterium
CCGGATCAAATCCAATGAACCCGGTCGAATCAGAATCCGGCGGATCCCATCGCTTTCTCGCCGGGGTGGCGACATCGGGGTATCAAAGCGAGGGGGGCTACAACGGGCCCGGCCAGCCGATGAACAACTGGGCTGGCCTCGAAGCAGCCGGGCGCGTGGCCCGGACCGGATTGGCCGTGGATTTCTGGAATCGTTATCGGGACGATCTTTCGTTGTGCGAGGGGATGGGATTAAATGCCTTCCGGCTTAGTTTGGAGTGGGCGAGGGTGCAGCCGACAACGCGATCGGAGGCAGACAGGGCTCCGGTATTCGATCTGAATGCTCTGGATGCCTACGCCGAGCGCATCGCAGCGTGTCGGAAGGCCGGGATGGAACCGGTGCTGACCCTTCAACATTTCACACACCCGGCGTGGCTTGGGGTCGATGCGTGGCTGGATGATGCGACGCCTGCGGCATTCGAGGAATTTGTTCGGACGGCAGTTGTGCATGTCAACGAGCGGTTGATCTCCGTCCATGGGCAGAATCCAGTGAAATGGTATGTGACGCTCAACGAGCCAAACATGCTGGTGCTCAACACCTACATGAACCGGCATTTTCCCGGTGGGCGGGAGTCGGGAATCGACGTCGGTGTGCGGGCTTACAACCGCCTCCTCGCGGCGCATGTCCGGGCTTACAATGCGATCCACGATCACTATGAGGCCAAAAGCTGGCCGGCACCACAGGTGACGATGAATACATTTTGCAGCGATGTCTATTGGTCCGAGAACATGCTGCTCGACCTGCTATGCCTGCGCGAGAACGGCATTGCGCCAGGCGATCTGGCTGGGCACTTTGAGTCCCGCGCACGCGATCTTCGGGCAGCGTTGCTGTCGGCCGAGCTGGCGTGTCGGGGCGATTTTTTTGCGTGGATCGGGAGGGGTATTCACCGTGTGGCCGACTACGTGGCGTCGCGAGCGGCGACGAAAGAAGGGTTTGGATTCTTTTTGGATGAACTGGCGCGCTCGAAGCGCGTTCGGGTCCTCGATTTTCTTGGGCTCGACTACTACGACCCATTTCTCGGCCACATTTTTCGCCCTCCGTCGTTTGCTGATCTGGAGTTCCCCAGTGGGAGCCTTCACGGGCACCTGATGGACGGGCTTTCCAGCAAGTGGTGGGATTGGCACGTGCTGCCGGGAGGGCTTTCGGCGTTTTGCCGGTATTATGCCAAAGCCTTTCCGGGCCGGCGGATCCTCATTGCGGAGAATGGCATGGCTCAGCGCTGCAAGGTGGACAACTCGTTTTGTGGGGGCCGGAGGGACCGTGTGCTGCGCAGTGATTTTCTCAGGGCGCACTTTGGCGAAGTCCGGCAACTTGTGGCGGAAGGTGTGCCGATCCTTGGGTATCTCCATTGGTCCCTGACGGACAACTACGAGTGGGGGTCGTTTACGCCAAGGTTTGGCCTGTTCAAAATCGACTACGAAAACGACCTCGCCCGCCTCGCGGTGGATCATCTCGGCGACAATCCTTCGGCGACCTATACGGAATTGCTCAGAGATTTTCGCTCGGCGATGTAAAGCGAAACAACTCCGAGGCACATCGGCCGGAAGGGCTTGCATTGGAGTCCGCACGATTCGATGAGAGCGTTCATTTTTGCCCCGCGCGGAAAGGCCTCGATCGATTCCCCAAGATACCGGTAGGCCTCGGGCTGCCCGGTCGCCCATCCGGCGATTGTTGGAAGGATTCGATGGAGATAGAATCGGTAGAGCGGCCGGAGCAGAGCATTTTCGGGAAGAGAAAAGTCGAGGACAAAAAGCGAACCGCCGGGCCGAAGCACCCGACTCATTTCTCGCAAAGCCTCAGGCCACGAAGCCATATTGCGAAGCCCGAAGGCGACCGTCACGACATCGAACGAGGCCGCAGGAAACGGAAGCCGCAGACCGTCGGCTTGAACGAGGCGCGGCACATTTTTTCTCACCGCCTCTTCGAGCATGGGAAAGCAAAAATCGGCTCCGACGACCTGCGCGCTGGGACAGGATTTCTGAATGACGATCGCAAGATCTCCGCTGCCCGTGGCGAGATCGAGAATCGTTTTTGGGCGGCTCTTGGCGACGAGTTCGGCGACGGTTCTCCGCCAGAAAAAGTCGATACCGCCACTCAAGAGGTGGTTTGCAAAATCGTAGCGTTTCGAAATCGACGAAAACGTCTGGCGAACAAACTCGGGATCTTGTTGAGGCTGCAAAGGGTGGTCGGATGGATCCGGATGAAATGCTCACGAGAGGATTCGAACCTCCAAGGGTTACCCCATACGGTCCTGAGCCGTACGCGTCTGCCAGTTCCGCCACGTGAGCGTTGAACTCGGAAATATCCCCCGGTTCGCGGCTTCTGTAAATGGGAAAAAAGGCACGGCGATCACGGAGGATCTGGTTTTCCGTGGGACTTGACACCCGAGAGGGGCTCTGCTGAGCATTCCTCACGTGAAAAGCCGAGCGTCTATCGGGATCGAGTGCCGACGCATCTTTTGCGTCTCGCTTTCAATCGTTTTCCTCGTTATTCTGAGCATCGATCCCGCCCGCGCTAGCGAACCGGTTTCGAAATACACGAGCACCGCAACAAAGGATGCATTATCGAAGAAAAATTTCGGAGGCGACCCGGAGCTCGATGGTTCGGAGGAGCGGATTTGCCCGGGCTTTGGCGGATACCAGTTGGTGTTCAAGGGCGATAGTGACCGCAGTTGGATCGACGTAAAATTTGGGAAGCAAATTTCTGATCTTTACGCCGTATCGATGCAGAATGCGCCAGGATCTTTTGCGACGAAATCCAACGATACCGTCGAGTGGAGGGGGTGGGAAGTGCAGGGCAAGTTTGCGCCGTATGCGATCATTTACCGGATCTCGGGATACAACGAAGAAACGCAAACGACCAAGACCCGACTCCTTGTGTTTCGCCTCAGCTTCGGCAAGGCGGAGTTTGTTGGCCATGCTGAAGGGGCTGGGGAGGATGCGAAGGCAAAAAAGATCGCGGATCAGAGTTTCTCGGATGCCGGGGAATGAATCCCGGTGCGCCCTCGCCGTTCCTCTTCCTGAATCACCGCACATCATTCATGAAAACGAAAATACTCCTGACATCGGCCGTTGTCTTCCTAGCCATAGCCACAACGTTTGCTACGCTCGATATCGTCCAGACCAGCCCAGAGATGGAAGAGCCGGTTTATGTTCTGAAGAACACGGATACCGGAAGGATTTTCGGGACGTTTTGGGATCGGGCCAATGACAAAAGTGACTACGGTTTTGAGTCCTCGATTTCACCCACTTTTGTCTGGTCGCCGGATCGGGCCTACGTGGCTGTAGGTTATGGAAATCCGCGGGCCACAGCGGTTTGTCTTTATCGGGTAGTCGGGAATTCGCTGAAGGAAGTCGCGATCCCTGCTCTGAGCACCGAGCAGTCCGAGCCGATCGACGCGATCGCGGACACAGCAGCCACTGGCACGGACATCGTTCGCTGGCAAAGCGATGGGACTTTGCTCCTTCGGTTCTGGGCGGCGGAGGAAGTGAAGTCCGAAGATCAAGTGCAGAGGGAACCCAGCGTCTGGGCCGACGTTGAAGTGAACGGCGACAAGGCGAGCATTGTTGGAACGAGCACGATGGAACCCTCCGCGCCGCCCGCAGGCATGTTCCCAAATCCCGCGCCGCCCGCTGGCGAAACTCTCGCCACTCAGCAAGCCGCCGCCAGTGCAGCCGACGAGAGTTTCTCCCCCGATCGTCTCGTCGGGGTGCATCCCGTAACCGGAAAAAATCCCGACGGCACGTCCTATCAAGGCACGGCTGAGATCCGGGTGGTCAATGGGGTGGTCGGCATCGAGTGGAAAATCGGGAAAACCATTTCGCACGGCCAAGGCCTCATGGTCGGGCAGACGCTTGGTATCGCCTTGGACGACGGACTTGCGATCTACCGCTTCTACGGCCAGTCCGAGGGCCAATCCCTCATCGGCGTTTGGTCCGGAGCAGGTTCCGAGAAGACAAACCACGAGGCCATTCTCATCGGTGACGCCGATATGACGCAAGCCACGGCGGACCCGGTTCCGATCAATGGAAAATTCGTGTCGCTCCGGGAAGTCGCGGACGGACAGATCGAGTCGTCGGTCACGATTTCCGGCGGCGAGAACGCCAAGGTCGTTCGCTGGACGGATTCCGATGGCAAGACCACAAAGTGCCAGGGTCTGGCCCTTGGCGAGGCCTTAGCGGTGCTCACTCCAACGGGTCTCTCCATGTTAACAAAACACGTTGACGATCACGGCGGCGTATCTTTCGTTGGCAGGGCACTCTCGCGTGGAGGCCAGATGAGCAGTGAATCTTTTATTCCCGAACCATAGCCATCAAACCAAACCAAAAATCCTATGAAAACATTCGTCCTACTATTCTCTTTGTTCTGTGCCGCATCGGCGTTTGCAGCCCCGAAGGAAATCCCCAAGGGCTCGGATCTCCGCGCTTCCCTCTTTGATATTGCCCGCGACACGGTCGAACGCGAAGCCGGACAGCCGGTCAAGTTTTCCGGGTCCTTGCAGCGGCTTGGCGACTGGGCGTTCTTCAACGGCCAGATCGTCAACGCGGCAGGTAAGCAAATCCAAATCGGCATCGGCAGAAGTGCCGACACGGCGATTCTCTGGAAAATCGTGGATAGCGAATGGCAGATGATCACGTGTGCGGTTGGTATCACGGATGTGGCTTATGCATCGTGGCCCGATGAATATGGCGCGCCCACGAATCTCATCTTCCCGGAGGGCTGAGCCACTCCCTCGCCAGCTCCCAAATTCCATTGAAACTGACGAGATCCATGCCGGACGTTCTGCGCTGGCTGAGCAGCGCGCTGGCGGTCGCCATCCTTCTGGCACATCCGCAGGACGCTGCCATCGCGGCTGACCACAGGCACGGTCCGACCGGCGCCTACACCGAGTGGATCTGGCCCGAGTCTCCCGCATCCGCGAATGGGAAACGTGGCTACACCGACTTCGAGCACCGCGTCACCCCGGAGGTTGATCCCGGTTCCGACGTTGGCTACTTTTGGTCGCATCAAGTCGAGATTGTCAATGGAGCGACCGCCTACTTCGGACTTCAGACCCTTGGCCGACGACCCGACGGGAGCGAAGGGAAGGTTGCGATTTTCTCCATCTGGGACGCTCTCTCGGCCCGTGGCCCCGGTCTCGCCCAACCCTTTGACGGTGAGGGCGAGGGCTACCAGACACTGATTCCATTCGATTGGAAGGCCGGACGCACCTACCGGATGCGGATGTTCCTCAGCGGCAGCTCGCGACAGGGCACCGACTGGACCGCCACTGTGCGGGAAGACCCCAACGGCCGCGAAAAAGTCATCGGCACGATCACCGTGCCAAAAAAATGGCACCGCCTCGGGAACTGGTCCGTCATGTGGTCCGAGCGCTACACCGGGCCTGAAGTCCTCAGATGCAACGACGTCGGGTATTCCCGCGTCCGCTTTGGTGAACCCAGCGCCAACCGGGGCACCGTGACCCCCGAGCAACATCGCAACTACATCACCGATCCCGCCAATTGCCCGAACTCCCGCGTCCGCGATGTCGGCCGCGGCTCCATCCAAGAAATGGGAATCCCAAAATAACCAAACGCCATGAGTGAAACACCAGTCCCCGCCCTGCCCGCGCCCGACAACCACGCCTGGACGGTTTTCGGCATCATTTTCATCGTTTTCTGGGTTGTGGCGCACATCGCCCTGTTCTTCTTTTCCTTCCTCGGCGGGATTCTCGGCGAGATCCTGCTCTCCATGCTGAAGACGGTCACGCTACCGGGACTGGTGATCAACTCGCAAGGGAAGGGGATGGAGATGGGCTGGGTCCTGCCACTGCAAGTTGGCGTGACTCTCGCCGGCTTGGCTGGGATTCCGGCTGGACTGGCCTTCTTCTGGCGCGGTCGGCGTCTGAGGCTTTGGGCGATTGCCGCGGGTCTGTTTTTTGCGGGCGTTGCCCTCGAGATTTACGCGGTCTATCGCCTCGTTAGCGACTCTTTTAGCGGACTCGCCCAGTAGGCAGCCCGGCCCCCCCGAACCATCAAGAACCGACGGAGCGGAGGCGTCATTTTTGTCTCGGATTTCGCGAGGGAGAAACTTGATTAATCGGGTGGAATCGATGCAAATGCTTTCCTGCAAACATCCCTTCCCACCCTTCATTCAAACGTCGCGGCTGCTCTCATTGCGATGATCGTAGCCTCGGCGAGTCTTTCTGCCCGCGGCGACTCCCTTGGCTATGAAGTGCGAGGTGCCGACGTGTTTTACGGCCAGCGCGTTTACGTTTTTGCCTTCTGGTATACGAAAGCGGAAAAAATAGCGCATGCCGACGGGAGAACGTTCAAGGCGCTCGATCGCACCACCTACGGCAAGGATGCCGGCGCCGCTTATTTCGAGGGGCAGATGATTCCCGGCGCGGACGCGGCAACGTTTGAGATGGTGTCAGAATCGGGCGGCCGCCGATCCCGCCTCTACGCACGGGATGCCCGTTGCGTTTATTTCGAAGGCTCACCACTTACGGATGCGGATCCCGGCTCGTTCCAGCCCGACCGGGGGAAGGTCGGCCTCGCCCGGGATCGGCGTCAGGTCTATCTCGGTCGCTCCGTCATCCGTGGCGCGGACCCGTCGACTTACAGGCCACTCGGAGCGGACAGTTTGATCGGACGAGACCGACGCACTTACTATTTCGGTGTCGAGCCCGTCACCGTGCGCGACCCGGACTCTTTCGAAGTGCTCACAGCCAACCCTGCTCCCGGTGAAGTCTGGGCGCGCGACTCGCAGGCGTTTTACGTCGGCCCAAAAACGACACCGACCACCGGCTCTGCGAAGATCGAGATTCTGGGAAACGGCTACGCGAAAGACGCAACTCGCGTCTATTACAAAGGCGAGCCCGTTGCAGGAGCCGACCCTGAGACATTCTCTGTGCGCGTTTACAAAAACGATGTCGTCAAGGGTGAGACCCTTGTTGTCGCGCGGGATCGCAGAAATTTTTACACCTCGGACATGGCGACCGGCGAAATCGCCGATGGAGCGAGCTTTGAGGAGCTTGGACGAGGCTACGCCCGTGACAGCAAGCAGGTCTATTATCTGAGCAGTGTCGTCGAGGGAGCTGATCCCGGCAGCTTTAGCGTCGTTGCGGTCAATGGCATCCCGGGGACCAGCAAGTCGGCCCCGGTCGTGCAAGACCGATCACGATACTATCAGTTCGGCAACCCTGTTGGAAACCGGCAGTAGAATCGACGATGAAGCAGGAAACCTATTTGAGGTAGGTTGTATCACCAACGGGAGCGAAGCGTCCGACGTTGGCCTTCGGCATGCGGGTGTCCCGCGTCGATTCGTCCATCTTGAGAAATCCGACGTTTCCGCTGGCGAAAGCGACCATGGCTTTGCCGTTGTGACGAAAGTGAGCGGTCACTTCGCGGGCGTCGATGCCATAGAACTCCTCAAGCATCGGGTTCCCGGCTGAGGCCGGCGCTTGGAACGTATTCACTTGGGCCGAGGTGAAAAACACAACAACCCTTGCGGCGTCCGAAAGTTGCCAGAAGTTCTGGCGTGTTGGCGTTCCATAAAACCCGCCGCCGAGAACGGCGTTGTAGCCTGTGCCGATATAGCCATTGCGGAACTTCGGTTTGAAGGCATTCCCGCCGAGCGCAAAGCTCGGGTCGGGGCGAAATCCCTTGGGAACATAGCCTCCGAGCGGGCCGCGTTCCGCATCAAACTCCCGTTCGCCCTCGGGGCGGGCCTGACTCGCTGTCGATTCGAATCCGAACCACCAGGTGGTGCCGGCCGGCTCCGTCCGCTTGTAGGGCCAATAGACATAGTTATTGTCCGCCAGGTAACTCGCCGCGCCCGAAGCGAGTTGCCGGATGTTATTGGCCGAGATCGCAAGCGAGCTGGATTCATAGACTTTCCAACCCGCTCCAACGGCTATCGTGCCAAGAATGAGGATGATCGCGCCCGTCGCGAGGAGTTCAATGAGCGTGAAGCCTTTTTCTCGCATAGAGAAACACGCCGCCGGCCAAGACGAGGAGAAGCGTCGTGGAAGGCTCGGGAATGGCGGCCGTCGCGGAACCTGGCTGGATGGACGAGAAATCAGAATTCGAAAAGCTTAGCGCATACCAGCGGTCGTTCACAAGCGCTTCGCCGACGCCGATCATGCTCGACGTCCATGTGCCAGGATAGGCTGGTCCGGTTCCGGTGAAGAGCTCCCAATAGCCGTTGTCATTCCAGCCCTCGACATATCGGTCGAGAGGGTTCAACGGCCCGGCGGAAGTGGATGTGGTCGGAGACTGCGTTGTTGCGGGATTTGTATTCATGTCGGAAAGCCCTCCGATAAAGACGGGCGTGACCGCTGCGCCGAACTGATCGACGGCACCGGTGACCGAGAAGTTCCCGCTATTGTTGTATCCAAATCCGAAATACGCCGCGCCGAAATCTACGGCGGAATCTCCACGCACGAAAAGGCGCACGTCCGCACTGAGCACGGCGAGAAGCATGTCGTTGACCGTGCCCGCCGAAGTCCAGTTGAATCCCCAAGCCAAGGCGGAGGGAGATTTGGAATCATTCCACTGGATGACGAGCCCGGACTGATTGGGACCGGTGCCCGTCCAGAGGGCGAGGTCGCCAAAGCCCGTGACGACGGCGTGGGCGCGGGGAGTGCCGATGGATAACAGTGTGAGACCTGCGAGCAGGCCAAGGATGAGTTTTTTCATTTTGTCTATTTTCAAAAAACGGGGAATGGTGTTGGACAGCCTTTCCCCCGTGTAGAAAAAGGACTCCCCCTGCACGGACGTTCATGCGACGCCGTTGTCCATTTCAGGACGGTGCAGTTTTCTCCGCCGGTTCGAACCCGGACTTTGACCTTTGCGCGACAGTGAGGGA
>JBMOHW010000098.1:0-8692 GCA_049317665.1 Terrimicrobiaceae bacterium
GGCTAACCATCAACATCAACAATGAACCTCATCCCCATTGTTTGGTGGAGAGCCAAGTTGTAACTCATTTATAATGAGAGTGCAGCCGTAGGGATTTGAACCCCAAACCTTCTGATCCGTAGTCAGATGCTCTATCCAATTGAGCTACGGCTGCGTGGAGGATTAGAGATACTGACTTGTCCTTCGGGGATCGTCAAACGGGAAATTTGTTGCAAGGGAATTTTGCTTTGCCTCGAGGGACCAAAACAACGGATTCGCCGGAGGCTGGCGCATATTTTTGATGCTTTGTGCTGGGGCGAATGCAAGTTCCGGAGGTCCGCCGGCCGGAGGCGCCAAAATGAGATGCTGGAAGGTATCGCTAGATGAGAAACCTATTGTTCGTCCTTGCGCATTCTGCCAGTGTCCATCAGTCATTTTGAAATTCATGAAATACCTCTTTTTCCTCGCTTTCTGCGTCGCTGCCAACGCTCTGAATGCTCAAACGGAGGTGCCTGTTGGCTCCGACCTCCGCGCGAGTCTTTTTAATCTGGCTCGGTCCGGGGTCGAGGAAATGGCGGGACGGCCGGTGAAATTTGCTGGGTCCCTCCAACAACTGAGCGGCTATGCTTTTTTCAAAGGCCGCATCGTGGACAAGTCCGGGAACACCATTGCTGTTGGTGATCATGGGAGCGGGGACACGGTCATTCTCTGGAAAAAAGCTGGTGGTCGGTGGGAGCTTGTAACCTACGACGTGGGGATCACGGACGTTTCTTACGCCCGTTGGCCGGAGCAATACGGAGCGCCCGAAGAGTTGCTTTTTCAGTAGCCGGTCCGGAGCTAGAGTAACTCCCTCGGGATACAGGGCGAAAAAAGTTATTCACAAGTTATTGGTTGCTTTCCCGCCGGTCTCGTGTAGAAACGAAGTCACTTGAGACGCTCTGACTTCCAGAACGCTTCGCGCCAACCCGGAACCCCTCCTGTTGTTCCCGGGGGATTCCACCACCTCAACCTCCGTCCACGCCTCGCGTGGGCATTTTAGCTGACCACTATGCATCGACCTGCCGCCATCGAGATCAACGAAGAGCAACGTTCATTTTTCCCCCAACACGACGAGAGCAACCCGCGAAGCGTCAAGGGCCGCGTGAAGAATTTCGTCATCGATACCAACGTCCTGCTGCACGATCCGCACAGTCTGAACCGCTTTGAAAACAACGAGGTTTTCATTCCGGTCGAGGTGCTCTCCGAGTTGGATCGATTTAAAAACGAACAAACCGAACGCGGTGCGAACGCACGGACGGTTCACCGGTTTCTTTCCCAGATGTTCGGTCAAGATGCCAAGAAGGTGACGAAGGGGGCAGCGACGGCTGGCGGGGGCAGCGTTAGGATTCTGATGAGTGAATCGCTGAAAGGGCCATCATTGACGACGGCGATGCGAAAGTTCCGCAACATTTTCCCGGATCAGGAGAAAATGGATCACCGGATCATGTCCGCCTGTCTCGCGCTTCAGGAGACAGCGGAAAACCCGACGATCCTCGTAACTAAAGATCTCAACATGCAGCTCAAGGCGATGGCGATCGGGCTGACGTGCCAGGATTACCTGAACGACAAAGTGGCGGTGAAGGATGCCGAGGGATACGACATGAAGTCGATCCCGGTCGATGCCCACGAGCTGCAACGGTTTGGAAGTTCCAAGGAGATCGACCTGCCGACATCTCGAACCGGTGTGCTGGAGATCAATGAGTATGTCCTCCTCTCCGTCGATGAATCGAAGTTCCTGCCGGCGCGACACATGAAGGACGGGCACTTTGTCCGGTTGGATCTGCCGCCAGCCCTGCAAATGCCACGCGGGATTAGCCTGCGGCCTGCGAATCCCGGTCAGCAGTGTTTTCTCGATGCGTTGCTCGATCCGGAGATCTCGCTCATCACGTGCTACGGGCAGGCGGGAACCGGGAAGACGCTCCTCGCTGTGGCCGCGGGACTTTTCCTGACGGCGCTGAAAGAGTTTAATGGAATGACCGTGAGTCGGCCCG
Organism: Terrimicrobiaceae bacterium; assembly: GCA_049317665.1. Classification (GTDB taxonomy): domain Bacteria; phylum Verrucomicrobiota; class Verrucomicrobiia; order Chthoniobacterales; family Terrimicrobiaceae; genus JBBRHN01. Next base: position 2,010 of record JBMOHW010000098.1, read on the forward strand.
TCGTGGCCATGGGCGATACGCTGGGATTCCTCCCCGGCACGCTCAACGAAAAAATGCACCCGTGGCTCCAATCGATTTACGATGCTTTCGAAGTGCTTCTGCCGCTCAACCCGCCTGCCCCGGAGGGAAAACCCAAGAACTCCTCGGACCGAAAAAAGCCGCCGCAGGCGTCGTCGCAGAACCATCAGCATCAGGCGGTCGTTAAGCCTTACGAGCAGCTCATTGAGCGTGGCCTCTTGGAAATTGAGGCCCTTTGCTACATCCGAGGGCGCTCGATCCCGAACCGGTTCTTCGTCCTCGATGAGGCGCAGCAACTCACCCCGCTCGAAGCCAAAACGGTGGTGACCCGCATGTCGAAAGGCTCGAAGCTTGTCATGGTCGGAGACCCCGGCCAGATCGATAATCCCTACGTCGACAGCCGATCGAACGGCCTCGTCTACACACGCAATCGCCTCCGTGGCCAACGCATCACCGCTCACATCTGCCTCAGCAAGGGAGAGCGTAGCGCGCTGGCCGAGATGGGAGCGACGATGATGTAGAAGGCATCGGCCCTGCAAAAAAGAGCGGACCTGACCGCCAGCCTCCGACACACTGGGGCGGTGGTTCTGGTCTGCCGTCGGGACGAATAGTGCCTCTCCGACTCGGATTCTTCTGTTTTCCCTTGTCCGAGGGCTAGCTTCCGCGGTTATGGTTTCTCGAATGTTGGAGACACACGTCGAGGTTTTGGTGATTGGAGCAGGGCCCACCGGATTGTTTACGGCCGCGGAACTGGCGCGTCATGGCGTCCGACCTCGGATCATCGATAAATGCCCAGCACCTCATACGCAGACGCGGGCGACGGGCATCCAGCCCGCGGCGCTTGAGGTTCTACACCGGGCTGGATTGGCGGAGCGCTTCCTTGCCGAGAGTGTGCCAGTGCGGGGCCTGCGTGTGTTTGACCACCGGATGGAAGAGGCCTTCGGGATGACTTCGCCCACCTTGGTGCGGAGTTTTCGGAAACTTTGGCACTTGTTGAGGAGTCTTCCGCACGGCTTGAAAGAACCCTTCTCAACTACGTCCTGCATACCGAGTTAGCCGCCGGCCGGTTTCAGCCCGAGATTCCGGTCCGTGTGAACCTCGCTCAGCTGGTTTCCGATTCGGTCCGCGAAGAGGCGGAGAAGCACGGGCGACTCGAAGATTTGCGATTCGAGTTGAACGACGCGGATGGGGAACTTCCCTCGCAGACGATCCGCACCATCGATCGGGAGTTGGCTTCGAATGCCTGCAAATACTCGGACGCGGGATCTTCGATCCGGATTTCATCAGGAGGTGGTCTCGCCATTATCATCGAAGACAGCGGTCGCGGAATGACCGAAGAGGAAATCCGGCAGATTGGACCATTTCGTCAATTTGGACGCCGGGAGTGGGAACAGCAGGGGCTCGGGCTTGGTCTGGCGATCAGCCAGAGGCTTGCTAGCGCGTCGGGACTTACGCTCACGATTCAAGCCCGGGACGGGGGTGGCATTTGCGCGGGACTGCGGCTCGGGGACGGGAGTCACTGACGAAACGGCGGCTTACTGCCCGACACGCTGGAGAATCGAATCGACTTGGAGAGTGCGGCCCGTGAAGATTGGCGGGAGATGGCACTGTTAAAGGAGAATGCGCTAGAGCGACTCGCGGAAGCATGGAAGGCGGAGCGCCTCGCGCATGCTTACCTTCTGACGGGGTCCGAAGGCTCGGGCAAACAGTGGCTGGCCGAGCGCCTAGCTGCGATGGTTCTTGAGGTCAAGGATACCGAGGTCGCTGCGCACCCTGACTTTCATCGCGTCGGTCCGGAATCGAAATCTCGCAGGATTGTCATCGATCAAATGCGCACCGTTGAGCAGGCCCTCCAGATGAAGCCCCTGATCGGACGAACAAAGGTCGCCATCGTTCGTGATGCAGATCGCCTCCAACCGCAAGCGGCAAATGCGTTTCTCAAGACCCTCGAGGAACCTCCACCGGGTTGTCACATTTTCCTCCTCACCTCTTTGCCGGATGCGGTGCTGGAGACAATCCTCTCTCGCTGTATCGCTGTGCCTTTGCGCGCTGCTACAGAGATGGTGCCCGGGGACGACGAGCGGGCCGTTTCCGATGCCCTCATTCGTGCCCTGCTGGAACCGGGTGGTCCGGGCGTCGGCTCGGCCATGCGATTCACGCGGGTGTTCCAAAAAGCACTCAGCGGAATCCGTGAGCGTGTGACCACCGAGCTCCAAGGCGAGCTCAAGCAGGATTTGAAGACCTATCGTGAATCCGTGGATTCCAAGTGGCAGGAAGAACGCGAGGAGAGCATCAAGGCTCGTGCCGAGTCCACTGTGGTTCAGGAGCGGCAGCGTCTCCTTCATGCGGCCGGTGTCGTGCTGGCCGCGGCGCTTCGGTTTCATCATCTTCCCGACGAGCCATGCTCCGAGGAGATCCGGAAGATTGCCGCAGCGAATGATCCGACAACTTTGCTTCGTCGCCTCGATGGGTTGGAGAGGACGCGGGATTTTCTCGCGCGGGGGGTTCAGGAAGGTCTTGCACTGGAAAGTGGATTTCTGGAAATGATCGCGGGCTCATGAAATCACGAATCGTTATCAAGCTCGGGACCGGTGTTCTCTCACGAGCGGGGGGAAGCGCCCTCGACCGAGCGCAATTCCGTCGGCTGACCGAGGAAGTCTCGCAACTGAGCGAAAGAGGGCATTCGTGCATCCTCGTGAGCAGTGCCGCCATCGCCGCCGGTGTGCGGGTGCTCGGGCTGGACAAGCGTCCGGACGATCTCCCTGGCAAGCAGGCTTGCGCCGCCGCCGGACAACCCGAGTTGATGCGGCTCTACGCGGCCTCGTTCCGTGTGCATGGATTCCATGTTGCCCAGTTATTGCTGACGCATGGAGATATCGACAGTCGGATGCATCGGACTAATGCCCGGAACACACTCGACCGATTGTTGTCCACGCGGCGAGTGATTCCCATCATCAATGAGAACGATTCGATCGCCGTTGATGAACTGCGATTTGGCGACAACGACCGGCTTTCCGCGGAGGTCGCGGTCCTTGTTCGCGCGGACCATCTGATTATTCTGACGAGTGTAGATGGCCTCCAAGATGGGAACGGCCAGAGGATTGCAGAGATCCGCGACATCGGCGACGCCTTCCGGCACGTCAGGCCAGACATGGGGGAGGAGTCGGTCGGCGGCATGAAGACCAAGCTCGAAGCGGCTCGTGCCGCGACGGCGGCGAAGATCCCGGTGCACATCCTCGACGGACGACGGCCTGGCCAAATCGCGGCGGCTCTGGCCGGGGACGATGTCGGAACGCGGTTCGTTATCGCTTAGCCCAACGAAAGCTGGGCGGTCGAGATCTCGAGGATTTCCTTGGTAATCGCAGCCTGACGGGCTTTGTTGTATTCGAGGGTCAAGTCCTTCACCAGGCTCTTCGCATTATCCGTCGCGCTCTTCATGGCAACCATTCGTGCGCTGTGCTCCGAGGCCCGCGCGCCGAGAAGAGTCTGATAGACGGCGAAATGGACGTAAGCCGGAAGGATGGCATTCAAGACCTCGGCAGCCCCGGGTTCGAATTCGATGCCGCCCTCAAGTCCGTCCAGTGTGCCATATTCGTTTTTCAGGCCAAGCTCGTCGAGACTCGTGAGCGGAAGCAGGGTGAGTGCTGTTGGGAGCTGGGAGAGAGTATTGACAAAGCGGGGGAACAGGATCGAGACCTTGTCGAATTCCTCGGCGAGAAATTTCTCGATGACGAACTTTGAGACGGACTTCGCCTCGAGAAATGTCGGATGATCGCGAAGTGGAAAATCTGCAATCATTTTACGCTTGGTCCGGGCCAAGAACTGCGTGCCCTTGCGACCGATGGAGACGAACGAGGTCGTCTCGGGATTGAGCATCGAGGCTTCGCGGAAGAGATTCGTGTTCAGACCGCCGCACAGCCCCTTGTCTGTGCTGAGCAGAAGCACGAGTTCCCGATGGCCATCGCGTCTGGCGAGGAGAGGGTGGAGAGTCGGGTCCACGGCGTCGCGGAGAGAAACAATCACGCGATTCATCAACTGCGCGTAGTCACGGCCATTGATCGCCGCGAGTTGCGCCTTGCGCATTTTCGACGCCGCGACCATCTGCATGGCCTTGGTGATCTGAGCCGTGTTCTTGACGGATTTGATCCGCCGCCGGATGTCGCGCAGGTTGGCCATTAGCTGTTGAAGGACTTGAACTCTTCGAGGGCGGCACCGAGTTCCTTCTCGATCTCTTCATCAAATTGCTTCTTCGCGACGATTTTCGCGAGGATGGCTTCTTTGCGCGTGGTGAGATATTCGGCGAGTTTGTCTTGGGTTGCCTTGACCTTGTCTGTGGCGATCGGGTCGAAGAATCCCTTCTGCATCGCCCAGAGGATGGCGGCTTGCACTTCGACGGCGACGGGACGGTATTGGGGCTGCTTGAAAAGCTCCACGATGCGGGCTCCGCGGTCGAGTGTGGCCTTCGTGCGTGCGTCGAGATCGGATCCGAACTGCGCAAAGGCGGCGAGTTCGCGATATTGGGCGAGGTCGCCTTTGACCTTTCCAGCGACCTGCTTCATGGCCTTGATCTGAGCGGCGGAACCAACGCGTGACACGGAGAGACCGACGGAGATCGCCGGGCGGATGCCCTGGTAAAAGAGGTCGGTCTCCAAGTAGATCTGTCCGTCGGTGATCGAGATCACGTTCGTCGGGATGTAGGCCGAGACGTCTCCGGCTTGGGTCTCAATAATCGGCAGCGCGGTGAGTGAGCCGTCTCCATATTTTTCGCCGAGGCGGGCCGAGCGCTCCAGCAGGCGGCTGTGGAGGTAAAAGACATCGCCGGGATAAGCCTCGCGGCCGGATGGGCGCTTGAGGAGGAGCGAGATCTGCCGGTAGGCGTTCGCGTGTTTGGTGAGGTCATCAAACACGATGAGCGCGTCCATGCCATTATCCATGAACCACTCGCCCATCGAGGCTCCAGAGAAGGGGGCGATGTATTGGTCGGCTGCGGCGTCGGATGCGGTCGACGCGACGATGATCGTGTATTTCAACGCATCATTCTCTTCGAGAGCGCCGACGACGCGGGCAATGTTCGCGTTCTTTTGTCCGACGCCGACGTAGATCGAGTAGAGCGGGCGGAAGTTCGGGTCGCCGCTTTCCTCGCCGACTTTGTTGATTTTGGCTTGGTTGATGATCGTGTCGATGGCGATCGTCGTCTTGCCCGTCGCTCGGTCACCGATGATGAGCTCGCGCTGTCCGCGGCCGATCGGGATCATGGCATCGATGGGCATGATTCCGGTCTGAACGGGCTGGCTTACGCTGCGGCGCTTGATGATGCCCGGAGCGATTTTTTCCACCGGGTAAAATGTGGTCGAGTTGATTGGACCTTTGCCGTCCAGCGGACGACCGAGAGCGTCGACCACGCGACCGAGAAGAGCCTTGCCCACGGGGACCTGGAGGAGTTTTCCGGTGGTCTTGACTTCGTCGCCTTCGCTGATCCCTGTGTAATCGCCGAGGATGATGGCGCCCACCTCGGTTTCTTCGAGGTTGAGTGCGAGTCCGAAAAGCCCGCCGGGGAACTCAAGCATTTCGTTGAGCATGGCACCGCTGAGACCTTCGACGCGGGCAACGCCGTCACCAATCTCGCGGACGGTGCCGACGTTGGTCTGGCGGGCAGTGGCGCTTTTGATGGCGCCGATTTTTTCTTCAAGTTCGAGGACGATATTGCTCATGGCTGTTTTATATATGGGAAATTAAAGTTGTTGTTTAATGAGGTCGAGTCGGGCGCGGACACTTCCGTCCCAGACATCGCTGCCGATTTTTACGCGGACTCCGCCGATGAGAGCCGGATTTTGGCGGAACTCGGTTGTGATCTCGCCAAATTTCGAACGCAGGCTCTGTTCGAATCCCTTGGCTTCGGCGGCCTGGAGTGGCACGGCGCTTTCGACGATCGCGTGATGTTCCGAGGTTTCCAGCCGAACGAGGCGCGTGATCTCTTTGAGGATTTGGAGGTAGCTCCGGGGCTTCTCCGCTGCGAGTCCGTCGGCGATCGTGCGGAGTCGGTCCGGATCCAGGCGATCGTTGACAAAGGCGAGAGCAAAGAGCTCGCGGGCCTGGCGTCTGGCTTCTCGGCTAAGTTTCATTGATCAGGCAGCGAGTTGTTTCGAAGTTTCTCCGGCGAGGCGGGATTGATCGTCTGCGGTGAGGATGCGTCCAGCGACCTTGGCTGTCGTCTCGACGACCAACTCGACCATTTCGTGCTTCACTTCCGCCACCATCTTGGCGCGGTCGAACTCAACCGTCTCGTGGGCCTTGGCAATGATGCTCTCGGCATCCTTGATCGCCTGCTGAGTGGCCTTCTGGCTGTGGGCCTCACTGCTCGTGCGTCCTTCCTCGATGATTCGCTGGGCGTCAACGTTGGCCTTGCGCAGGATCTCCTGGCAACGGATCTCGGATTCGGCGAGTTGTTTTTTGATCTTCTCGGCGTTGAGCTGACCTTCCTCGATGCGGCGTCGGCGTTCCTCGAACATCGCGACGACGGGAGCGAAGGCGAATTTTTTCAGGATCAGATAGACGGTCGTGAAGAGAATCAGCTGCGCGATAAACTTCGGCCAGTTGACGCCGAATGTTGTGAAGGCTTCTGTGAGTGCATCCATGGTTTTTTGAAAAAGGGGAGTTGCCGCCCG
>JBMOHW010000099.1:0-8669 GCA_049317665.1 Terrimicrobiaceae bacterium
TCGTCACTATGTCGAAACGCACAAAAGCCAACAAAAATTTGCCCGCCGCCCGCTGAACAATCTTTCAGGTTTCAAATTTCAGGTTTTAGGTTTTTCTATTCCCCATGCTCGCCGCCGTCCTCACGCAAACGAATGAGCCGCTCGAGATCGCGGAGTTGACGCTTCCCGACAGACTCGCTTTCGGGCAGGTTCATGTCCGCATCCATTACAGCGGTATCTGCGGTGCGCAGCTTAACGAAATTGCGGCGGCGAAGGGAGAGGACAAGTATCTGCCGCACCTCCTCGGTCACGAGGGCTCCGGCACCGTGATCGCGATCGGCGAGGGGGTGAAGCGCGTGAAGCCCGGCGATCACGTCGTCCTTCACTGGCGACAGAGTGCGGGTTTGCAATCCGACCCACCAAAGTATCAATGGAATGGAAAGACCGTTAATGCGGGGTGGGTGACCACCTTCAACGACGAGGCCATCATTTCCGAGAACCGCCTCACCGTTATTCCGTCTGATTTTGACTTAAGCCTGGCACCACTTTTTGGCTGTGCCGTGACGACAGCGGTTGGGGTGATCAACAACGATGCCCAAGTGAAGATTGGACAAAGTGTCGTGATCTTTGGTGTTGGGGGCGTTGGACTCAATATCGCACAGGCTGCGCAAATGGTTTCGGCAAACCCCATTGTCGGAGTAGATCTCTTCGACGGTAAACTGGCCATGGCTCGGAGTTGGGGCCTCACCCATGCCTTGAATTCCCATACGGAAGGTGCGGCTCTGGCCGGCAAGATCCGCGAGATCGTCGGGCCGGGAGGCGCCGATGTCGTGATAGATACCACCGGCAGTGCACGGGTCATCGAACTTGCCTACGAACTTACGCATGCGGACGGTCGAACGATCCTGGTCGGGGTTCCCCGCAAAGGCGACAACGCGTCGATCTACACACTGCCCCTCCATTTCAAGAAGATTTTGAAAGGCTCCCATGGAGGGAGTGTTTCGCCCGACGTGGAGATTCCCCGCTTCATCAACCTCGTCCGGCAAGGGAAGATGCGACTGGATGGGCTTGTCACTCACATGTTCCCACTCGAAAAAGTCAACGAGGCCATCGCTGCCCTCCGTTCCGGCGAAGCCGCCCGGGTTCTTTTGAAGATGGGGGACGAATCGAACGGGAGTGAAAAATCTCCGGTTTGAATTACAGAAACCAGTCACGCCCCACCGACGCTACCCTCTTCGACTTATGGACCCGGACGCGAATGATTTTCTGATTACGCTTTTTGTCGCGTGTTTCAACGAGTCAGAGAATATTTCTGCCACACTGGACGTCGTGCTGGCTGCCTGTGCGACAGCCGCAATTTCCTACGAGGTCATCATCATTGACGACGCATCCACCGATGGATCCGTGGATGTGATTCGACGCTACCTTGCCGCCCATCCGCAAGCGCCGATTCGCCTCCATATCAATGAGAAGAACATGGGACTTGGCGAGAATTTTGCTGAGGCGGCCTTCATGGGCCGGGGAAAATACTACCGTCTGATCTGCGGGGACAACGTCGAGCCGGTCGAAACCCTCGTAAAAGTTTTTCGCGAGATTGGTAAGGCGGATATCATCCTCAGCTATCGCCCGGATGATGTGGAGGGCAAGTCATTTGCGAGGCGGATCACATCATCCGCATTTACGAAGCTGGTGAATCTCCTGAGCGGGTATAATATTCACTACTACAATGGACTTCCGATCATGAAACGCCGCGATGTGATGCGATGGCAGCCGAACTCACATGGTTTTGGTTTCCAAGCCGATCTTGTGACGCGATTGCTTGACCGCGGTGCAACTTACATCGAGGTGCCGGTGAAGGGCCATGAGCGGAAAAAAGGATCCGCAAAAGCTATTAACTTCCGAAATTTTTGTTCGGTTGCCCACTCATTGTTGAATATTGTTATAAGGCGCTTTTCAAAATTTGTTTATGGCCACTCCTGAAACCCCCGCACCACTTGTAACCCGCGAAAAGCAGTATCAGTTTATGCTTGATCAGGACCAATATGGGCTGTCCCGGTTTGGGTTGATGAGCGGTCAGGTTTGGCGTGATGATCCCCGTCGTCTCACCTTCCTGCTGTCGCGATACAAGTTTGTTGCTAAGATGCTTAACGGGAAGCAGTCCGCATTGGAGGTCGGATGCGCCGACGCCTTCGGCACGAGGCTCGTCAGGCAAGAAGTGCCGCAGGTTACCGCCACCGACTTTGATCCTCTTTTCATCGAGAATGCGAAAGCCGTTGCCGATCCCAAATGGCCGTTGGATTTTGCGGTTCACGACATGATGGAGGGTCCATACCCCGGAGCGTTTGATGCCGCTTATGCACTCGATGTGATTGAGCATATCCAACCGAATGACGAACTCGTGTTTACCTCCCACATCGTCCGTTCGCTGGCTCCTCACGGAATCCTAATCTTCGGATGCCCTTCGATCCATTCCCAGGCGTACGCATCGCCGCCGAGCAAGGAAGGGCACGTTAACTGTAAGGATGAACCCGGGCTAAGATCACTCGTGGGACATTTCTTTCACAACGTCTTCTTGTTTTCGATGAATGACGAGGTGGTGCATACGGGTTTTCATCCGATGGCGCACTACCTTTTGGCAATCGGAACCGACCAAAAAGCCACGCCGTCAAAATGATCTTCGGTGCCCATGATCCTGATCGTTGGTGGAACAAGTAGAATTGGCCGGGCGTTGAGTGATCGTGCTCGTGCCGCCGGGCTAGCGTTTCAGGCCACGTCGCGAGATCCTTCGAGTGCTTGTTTTCTGAATCTCGTTTCGCCGCCAGAGTTATGGAGAATTCCTGCGAATGTTGAGTCGGCGATATTGTGTGCATCGATCACGGGTCTTGACGCGTGCGAGCGCGACCCGTCAGGAACGTTCGCCGTTAATGTCACTGCTACCATTGCCTTGGCTCGCAAGCTTTCCTCAGAGGGATCAAGAGTTTCCTTTCTTTCAAGCAGCCAAGTCTTCGCCCCGAATGGAATAACCCCATCCGAGGATGATACGCCCGGTCCGGTAACTGAATACGGCCGCCAGAAGTTGGAGGTCGAACGTTACCTCTTGGACTCCGTGGCTGGGTCAAAGATCATCCGCTTGACCAAGGTCATCTTCGCTGGATTACCCATCTTTTCCCAGTGGACGGCGAGATTCGCGCAGAACCAGACAGCTGTTGCCTATGCGGATCTCTACTTCAGTCCGATTGCGTTGGAACAAACGGCAGCGGGGATTCTCGAGATCGCATCCAGTGCCCATGCAGGCATTTTCCACCTGAGTGCATCTGATTCCATTTCGTATCTTGATGCGGCGATATGGATGGCAGCACGTCTCGGTGCAAATCCCGCACTTATCGAAAGTCGTCCGTGTCCGGCTCCAAACTCCCCGCATTCCTGTCGGCTCAATTGTGACCGGGCCACAAACCTCTTCGGTTATCGGCTTAGCTCTTCGACGGACCACCTGCAGGCTTCACTGGCTTAGTTTGATCAGCCTCACGTTGCCTGCTTTTTCGATGGTCTGCCAGTCGGCAAGGCGGTCCATGTTAACCATGAAGTCGAGGGCGTATCTTCCCCAAACCTCTTTAAAGTACCACTCTCTGCGTGGGCGGTCTCGCCAGAGTTTCCGGGTATAGAGAAGGACGGCGTTATCGAAGTCAACGCACAGCAGATAGCGATACCCAAGGGACGTGAAATAATCCTTCAGGGCCTCGGATCCCATTTCAAAGGGCATGCCCGGGGGAAGAGATGCGCCGCCAATGGAATCAACCGTGTCGATCGGATTTCTCGCATAGTCGAGAAGGAACGGGGCGTCGACAATGGCGAAGATCTTTTCACCGGAAGGGACACGGCTTTGCAAGAGTTTGTATGAAGGCTGGAACTGGACGACGGGGAACTGAAATCCGCGGATTTGCAGAGGGAGGGACGCAGTCTGCGCCTGGAGGTCGCTCCGCATGGACGAAAAATGTGCGCTCAGAAACACGGTGATGCCAGCCACGATGGGTATTAGTCTGTGCAAAGCATACGCCTTGTGCGGCGTCGCCGCGAGGCGTGCAAGGATCCAGAATAACGGAAAAGCCAAGAGGGGATAGGTGTAACGATAGACGTCATAGATGTCGGCCGCACTCATCTTGAAGGCACTCAGGAAGACCATGCCAAACCCAGCGAGGCCGGCGCACACGCCCAAGATCCTCTCCTGACCCATCAGCAGAGCTGCCAAGAGCAAGCCGACGGACATAGTAGCGATTTCCGGCATGCATAGGAACCTTAGTCCCGCAGACCAGTTGGTCCAACCTCCCTCCTTTGTTCCGCCGAACATCATCTGATCGTTTGCATAGCCTGCAGAGAGGGGAAACATCGGCGTGCCCGATGATTGCCAGCTCAGGATCATGTAAGGAGAGATAAACGCGAGCGTTAGGATTCCTGAGAGAGCCAGAGGGTAGACCGCATCAACGCGCTTGCCGGGAGCGGCCGTGACCCCTCTCCATAGAAAGAAAAAGACCAGCATTCCGCTGCCGACAATCGCAAAGATTGGGCGTAGGGTCGAAACTCCAGCGAGGACGAGGGCGATGGGAGCCATGTGGCAGATATGCCACTTTTGCAGATCCAGATTGCGGCAGACAGTCATTACTAATGCTAGAAGGAGCACGACTCCAAGGAGGTGACTTCCGGTGTGGATACGTGGGACCGAGGCAGCCAGCGATAGGCCGATAACGAGAAACCTCACAAACCACCATTGCTTAGGCACATCGCAGGTGGCCTTAAGCATTAAGCCCAACAGTAGTATTGCCCCGAATCCGCGATCCAAAATATGACCGTTTTCCGGGGAGCCGACGACCATGACGATTGCTTGGAGGAAGGACTGCCCCCCTAAGGCGACCACTCTCCTGAGGCTGAACGGCTCGAGGAATGTTCCTGTCTGGAGGATTTTCTCCGGAAACATCAAATACGCAATCCAGTCGTCGTTGGGATCGAACTGATTTGGCCAGTAGATTGAGGTGGTGAAGGCAAGAAGAGCCAACCCACAGAGGATGAGAAGAGGAAAGCTGAAGGCGGAAAGGTGAAAGTCGAACGCGGCGGAGGATGACTTTGGCTCGCGGGATTTCTTTTTTGTGCTTTTCGGGTCTTTCGTGGTGATCTTTTCCGCAAGGTAGAACACGGCAGCGGCCGCACCGAAGAGGACGAGGGCAGTGACGTTGGGAGCCTTGGCGAGGTGGAGTGCCATCATCACGCCGCCAAGGGCTAAGACGACGGACATGCCCCAGGCGCAGGTGAGGCCCCAGCCGATGTCAGAAAACTCCGGGCGGTTGATGCACCGGCGGAGGATTTCCCCATAGCCCCAGAAGCTAACGAGGATCAGCAGGCTCCAGAAGAAGACGGGGAAGTAACCGGGATGCACGGGAAGAGAAGAGCTGAAATCTGAAAGTTGAAAGAGGATACGGGCGGCTTAAGTGAGACGGCGGAGCAACTCCAGATCAACGCGGTCCTGATCCCGGTGAGTTTGTTTGCTGCGGATGAGATCCGGTAAAGACAAGTAGGGCACGGTGACGCCGTCCACCTCGGCTTTCATTGCGTTTGGCGCAGCCTCTGCATAGGTGACGGTCCACGCGCGGGTGCTAACATCCACCTCCACCTCATCGGCAATCTTGATGACGATATTCTCCTCGAAATCCTCCGGGGTGAGTTCTCGGGCGGCGCCGTCGGCAAGAAGGGAGAGCGCATCGATCACTTTCCGGTAGTTCTCCCGGTTTTCGGCAATGAGAATATCCACATCTTCGGTGGCTCGGACGACGCTGTTGAGGATCATTGCCCAAGCACCGACAACCAAGTATTCGGCATTCTCTGCATTGAGCAGCCGACAAACTTGGAGCAGAGGACCTGAAGTTTGCTCCATGTTACCAGAGTCTCGGGTTCGTCTGCGCCAGCTTCCATGCGGCGTAGTCGTGCCAGGTTTTTGCTTTGACCACGAAGCCGCGGGGCTTGGGATGGGGGGCCAATAGGTTTGCCTCGGCGATGATCCGATCCGCCCGACGGACAGAGTCCGCGGGAGAGCTTTTAGACCGGTCGCGTGAACCCACTGTTTTCATGAAGTCAAACCCTCTCCGAGCACTTTCATGTTGTCGAGAACTGCATTCCTCTCTGCTTTCGTGACGTGGTGCCAAAAATTCGCGTTCTTGCTACTTGGATGCAGCGGATTTGTCGTCGACGCCGAGGTAGCTGAAGATCAGGCTGAAAAGGATCGTTTGGACGCCGACGGAGGCGAGCGTGCGTCCGGCAATAACGGTGCGTGTGGTGTCGAGGGGATTGAGGTCGCCGAATCCCGTGGAAGCCCAGCCCAACAAGGTGAAGAGAATCAGGATGAGTCCCGCAATGAGGATCAAGGCACCGCTGATGAGACCTTTTTCCAGGGTGAAGAACCCGAAGGCCTTGGAGAGGGCGTGCTTGGCAGGCAGAAATCCACGGGTGAAGGCGAAGATTCTGGCGAAGCAGGCGAAGAGGATCATCTGGTAACCAAAAAGAAAAACCAGCCCGGCGATTTCGAGGGAGTTGAGGTCAAAGTTGATCGCGCCGATTTTTATGGGAGCAGCCAGCAGGCGGAGGAAAAATGCGCCCCCGACGAGTGTGGCCAGGATACCCGGGTAGAGGAGCAGCCAGCGAGGGGAGAAGAGCAGCATGAAGCGGAGGTGCCGCCAACCGTCCCGCCAGCTCCGGAGGTGGGGGGGGCGAGATCGTCCGTCTTTGTGCAAGGTGATCGGAACTTCCTCGATTCGCATCCCGCGCAGGGAGGCTTTGATGACCATTTCGGAGGCGAACTCCATCCCGCCGGTGCGGAGATCGAGTTTTTCAAACGCCTCCTTGCTGAGCGCCCGGAGGCCGCAGTGAAAGTCGTGGCTGGGGCATTGGAAGAGGATGCGTCCGATGAATGTGAGGATGGGGTTTCCGATCCATCGATGTTTCCAAGGCATGGCACCGGGATCAATCGAGCCGCCACCTGAGGGGAGGCGACAACCCATCACAAGATCGGCTCCGCCACGGAGTTTTTGCAAGAAGGGCGCGATGTTTGAGAAGTCATAGCTCATGTCCGCATCGCCCATGATGATGAAGCGTCCTGCGGCGGCGGCCAGCCCCGTGCGGAGGGCATTTCCGTATCCGCGCTGAGGCACCGGAACGACGCGGGCTCCGTTCGCGGAGGCGAGAGCGGGGGATCCATCGGTGCTACCGTTGTCTGCGATGAGAATTTCTCCCTCGACACCGGCGGATCGGAGTCCATCCCTCGCGGCATTGATGCAGGCGACGAGCGTTTCGGCCTCGTTGAGGCACGGCATCAAGACGGTGACTTCGATGGTGGTAGCGGACGTCATTTCGATTTTTCCAGGACCGCGATAAACTGAAGGGACGGCGGGAGGATTGGGGAAATCCACCCTGGGTAAATGGAAACCTTGGCATTCATGTGGACGATTTCGAGTCCGGATTGCAAGGCGGTTGCCGAAAAGCTCTCCGGCGTAAAGTAACGATCTGGCACACTGACTCCGTACCCATAGTTTCCGATGAAGTCCAGAAGGCGAAGCTTGGAACGTGAGACCCATCCGGATTCGAAGTGATCTTTCACGATGACATATCGGCTCGTCCGTGCCGCCTCCCGGAGCAGGGCAGGGGCTAGCGGCAGGCAGTGGTGGAGAACATCCGAGAATAACACGGCATCGAACGCGGAGTCCGAAAATGGCAGGGTCGAACCGTTAAACTGGCGGTATTTTTTCCACTTCTCCGTTTTGGAAAGATGGGCGGGAAGTTCGTGGATATCGGTGCAGGTCCATTCGATGCCCGGGCGCTTCGTTGTGATCGTTTCGACGATTGTCATATCGCCGCATCCCACGTCGAGGGCGCGGACTGTTCTGTTGTCGTCGGGGAAGAGGGACTCAATTGTCCGGCCGATCTCGTCGGACAGCCTGCCAATCCGATTGGTGTGAGCGATGCACTGATGGAACCAAACGAGCGACTCCTGGAGGCCGGTCCTATGGGGATTGGCGATCGGAGAACTCATGGAGAGGGCGTTTTCGTGAGCGGGAAAGGATGCGTGAGATGGCGGGCGGCGGTTGGAGAAGGCGCCGCAGGGTTGAGCTTTGTGTCAGGTCCACAGGACCTTGGCTTGATAGGCATCGAATTTTTTGTCATGTGTGATGATCATCAGATCTTCCGCCTCGGCCTGCGCGATGAGCATTCGGTCGAAGGGGTCTGAGTGATGAAACGGGAGAGCCCGCAACCGCTCGCCATGGACATACCGCAGGGGCAACTCGCGGAGGCCTCTCGCAGGAATCTCGCTCCAGAGGCTTTCCGGTGCCTCCAGCTTTCCGATCGTGGTTTTGATGGCGATTTCGACGGACGTGACCGCGCTCACATAAACGGTTCGGTCGGGATTCTGAATGACCGCTTGGGCCTTTTTGCTTAACCGTTCTGGCGCGGAAAGCATCCAGAGGAACACGTGCGTATCCAGCAGGTAATTCATGCGTTTTCGAATAGGGTCCGAATTCGGGAATCCTCGTCATCAAAGTCGTCCGCGATTTTGATCTGCCCTTCCAGACCGCCGAGCATACGCAGTTCGCTCTCCGGCGCATACGGAGAGAGTTTGGCCATCGGCTTTCCGTGCTTGGCGAGCAGAATGACCT
>JBMOHW010000100.1:0-8343 GCA_049317665.1 Terrimicrobiaceae bacterium
ATTCGGCCTCCTCCATCAACTCGATCTCGCGGTCTTCGATCTCGCTCACGACTTTTTCCGCCGCCGCGATCTCATGCGCAAGGGCGGTGAACTCCTCGTTTTTCCGCGTCTGCATCTGCTGGGTCTTGTAACGCGCGATCTGGTCACGCTTCGAACCCGCATCGACCTGCAGGTTTTTCTTCGCAACTTCGATCTCCTTCGCCCGCGTCTTCGCAGCGTCCAAACGAGCGGCGGCATCGGAGATCAGGCGCTCTTTGGATTTGATCTCGCCGGGGATGGCATCGAGTTCGGACCGGAACGAACGGAGCCTCTGATCCCTGTCCTGCAGGGCGAGGAGTTTTTCTATGACCTCAAGCATGCCCGGGATCATGGCTGATCGCCGGAGATTAATCCAGCGGCAGTTTATCGGTATTCGACCAGGCGGTAGAAAACCCGGGGGCGCGCGTTCAGCGGGTCGAAAAACTCCACTTGACCACCCGTCCCATCCAGGGTGTCGATCGTCGTCCAACTACTGGGCTGAAGCGTCGTGGAGACCTGCACATCGTAAGCGAGGCTCTCCCGACTGGTGAATGTGAGCCTGACGGAGCCATTGGAGGCACTGATCGCAAGCTGTGGAGGGGTGACGGCTGTGAAGCGAACGGTAAACACATCGCTGTTCGCATACTCTCCCGAAGCGTCGACGGCACGAAATGTCACGTCGTAGATGCCAGGCTTGTCCATGCTGAAAGCCCGTCCGTGAATGTGTCCGTAACCCGTTTCATCCTCGCTGACCTCCAGTGATGGCTGATCCGTCGGGGACGCTACCCAGGCCGAGGGGCGCGTCCAAGTCGCGTTTGTCGCTCCGATTTCCCAGTAGGAGAACGATCCGCCGACGGGTCCGCTTACGGCAAGCAATTCAACGCGGACCGAGGCCCCATTGGGCGGAGGCGACGTATTGTCGAACGCGCTGAAGGTCAGCACGGTGGCATACGCATTGCCCGGAAACGCGGGGGTATCGTAACTCGGAGTTTCGCCCGAGGGAAAATAGGTTGCCAACTGCTCGGATGGTCCGGCAATGGCTTTAAGCTTGCCCGGATTCGAGGGGTCCAATCCGATTTCGACGTGGTCGTGTGCTCGGAGTGTTCCAAGCATTGCTGCAAAAGCCAGTGCGGCGGGGAGATATTTCATGGTTGCAGGAATGTGCTATTGGGTGCGTTAAGGCGGTCTCTGACGTTCGCAGGAGAGAGGAGTTCTGTGTGGCCGTCCACAAAAAGGTAATTGGCAAAGGTATTGTGGCGGTCCACGCCTACGTCCGCCTTGAACTGATTGAATGTCACCCGTGTGCGGGCCGAGGCAAAATGAAAATGCTCGGAGATGTAGGTGTCCGAAGCTTCCGCAACGGCCAGCGTCGTCGAGCGAGCACGGCAGCGGGTGACCGGAATTCCCACCCCGGAGGATTCGGTGAGCAGGTCATTCCAGGCATAGGTGACTGACATGGGTGATTTGCGGTTGGCGGGACACCGCCCGATGAAATTTGTGCTTAAATATGCGGAGAGTGTGTTCGTCCACGAGAGAGATGCGCCATCAGCTGCACGGACATGCCCGGTATCCGGGAGTCTGCCAGAATTATCCGCGACATAGAGTTGAATCGCCACTCCCACCTGGCGCAGGGAGTTTAAGCACATGGTCGAGTGGGCCTTGTCAATGGCCCCGTAAGCGGCAGTGATGCCAAGCGCGAGGAGGACGGACGAGATCGCCACGACAACAAGCACTTCGATCAATGTGAAGGCGATCGTTTTCGGATGTTGGAGCGACATGGTCTTGGCCCGTCACCCCGACCCTTGCGGGCCGGGGATCGGGTGTTTTTGTTTGTTCTACTTTTTGGAATTCCGCAGACGGCGGACGAGCGCGAGGCCGCCCGCTCCGAGTGCAAGAAGGGCATATGTGGAAGGCTCGGGAACCGCCGAAACAGCGAGATTGATCCCGTAGGTTCGGAACGTTGTTCCCCCTGCAAGCACATCAGCGGAGTTTTGTGCCGCATAGTTCGCACCGCCGACCAATATGTAATAGTCTCCGGCTCCCAAGCCGCTGAAAGTAGCGGTTACAGTGCCGTCGGCAACCCCATCGCCGCTGATTCCCGAGGCGCTGCCGTAATTCGATGCTGTGCCATCGGCCTTGTGGCCGATGACGGTATCGAAATACATTGGCAAACCGTCTACAGCGTCGACATAGATCGTCCATGGGTCGAGGGCACGAAACGCCCCTTCCTTGCCGGAGCGCCCGATTCCAGCGCCGTCGTGCACGCCATTGCTATTCGAATCCGTGAAGCTATCTCCGAACTCCCAAATCCCGGCCCCATTGGCGTCAATATACTGTTCCCCAGCATCCCACGTCGTATTCGAATTGGTGTCCACAAACGAATCTCCAGCTTCGTAGCCCGCGCTGCCGTTCGTATTCGTGAACGACTCGCCGACTGTCGCGTTGCCGAATGTGGTCGTGAGATAAGCTGTCGTTGCCGGGCCGGAATCGTGTGTCGAAGCGCGGAATAGCGGTGTCTGAAAAACAGAAAATGCCGGAAGCAGCGTGCCCGCCGGTCCCGTCCCTGCATTTCTTCGGGATACCGTGATACTGACGTCCTGCGTCGTGTTCAGTGTGAACTTGAAGGCTGTCAGACGATGGGAATCGCCCCAGTTGGCATCCGTTCCGTCCGCCCAACCAAAGCTACCGGAGACCGTGCGATTGCCGTTCGTTACCGTCGTATTGTCGACAACGCCCAGAGTTCGATCTCCGCCGACACTCAAGTGTGCAGCGGCGTTGAGCAGTCCCGCAAAGAGGCTGGCTGCGATGAGGAAGTATTTTGTAATATTCATGATTTCGTTTTTTCTAAGCTTCATGCGCATCGGGAGAACTCCGTCGCACGGTGGCGCGGGTTGGTTAATGTCTCCCGGGAGAATCCCGAAGCGGTGTCCGTTCCAACGGACAAGAACTCTCCGCGCGATGGCGTGAGGTGAACGCCCCGTGCAAAACGGGGCTACGTTTTAATCGCTCAGGCGAACCGGGGAACTGGCACAGGAGGCTCAGACGTGCGGGACGGAAGCGTCTCGCGGGGAACTAACGGATACCGGAAATCTGTGCGAGCGGGCGTTGGGACCTTTGCCGCCGAGCGAGCGAGAAACTTGTCGATTTTTTTGTCGGCTTGGATTGTAGCCGGCAGGTTTTGCTCCTGCTTGCGCCCTTCTTGAACGGCGTGGCACAGGCTGCAGGGCTTGTCTCCCCGGAAGGTCTCGCTGACCGCGACAGCGAGCGATGAAGTGCGGGAACCTTCGATGATCATCGCCGTCCACGCGACCGTCTGGAGAACCGCCCAGTGACCGCCAATGATCGAAATCATCGCCACCGCAACAGCAATATGGCCGAGCTTTTGCACTGCGCGGAATGTCGGACAGTCTCCGCACGGCGTCAAGTTTTACCGACAACCGTCAAGCAACCAAAAGTTGCCAGCCGTCATCCCATCGATGGCGGCATGGGCTCGTCCGGACCGCCCTCTGGAGGACCCTTGGGTCCCGGCCGCGCCGGAGGCTTGAGATTATCGAGCACCGGCCCGAGCGAGGGATCGACCTTGAGCAAAGCGGCTCGCATGGCCGCGTGAAATGCCTCGTTCGCGGCAGCCCTTTCCTCAGGGGTCTTAGCAGCCTTCTTTTTCTCTTCCGCTGCCACGACGGACGGATCGGACTTTGCCTTTTCGCGGGCAGCCATCAGCTTTTGACGGTCTTCGTCACTGAGG
The DNA here is from genome assembly GCA_049317665.1 of Terrimicrobiaceae bacterium. GTDB lineage: Bacteria > Verrucomicrobiota > Verrucomicrobiia > Chthoniobacterales > Terrimicrobiaceae > JBBRHN01. The sequence goes on from JBMOHW010000100.1 coordinate 3,764, forward strand.
TCGGCAAATCCCGGCGGGTGCCCGGGCTTGCCATCTTTCATTTTTTCTTTGAAGCGTTCTTTGAGAATCTCTGCGAGTTCCGGGTCCGCTTTCATCATGGCGTCACGCATTGCCTTGCGAAACTCTTCATTGATTCCGTCGGCCTTTTTCTTCAACTCCTGAATCTTCGGGTCCTGCATGGCCTTCTCGCGAGCCGCCTCGAAACGGGCGCGAATCTCCGGAGGCAGATTCTCCATCATCCGGTCCCGGATTTTTTCCCGACCGGGCCCGCGCTCCTCGCTTCCGCCGGGAGCTGGAACCCTCGGAAAAGTCGGTCGCGGTCCACCGGGTGCGTCCGGTATTTGAGCGAGGGCGAGTGTGGGAATCGTGCAGACGATCAGTAGAACATTTTTCATAAACATGGCGTGCTGGTTACCCGATCCAACACCTCGCCCCGCGGAAAGTTTCGCAGAATCTCGAGTCAGGTGCCCGAAACGCGATCCTCGTCCGATGTTTGGGAAATTGGCAGATAAACACTAAAGGTCGCCCCACGGCCCGGGGTGCTTTCCACACGGACCCTGCCGCCGTGCGCCTGCACCACGCTTCGCACGATCGAGAGCCCGAGCCCGGTGCCACCGGCATCCCGGGAGCGATCTTTGTGAACACGGTAAAATCTCTCGAAAATATGTGGCTGGTCGTCGTAGGGAATCCCCGGCCCGTTGTCCACGAACGCCACCCGGATCTCACCGGCCAGCCGGCGTCCGATGATTTTTACGCGGAGCGTGTGTGGATCCCCATACCGCAGGGCATTTCCGAGAAGGTTGGAGAAGACCTGCTCGATCCGCCGGGCATCAAACTCGATCTCCCTAGCCTCCAAAGCCCAGTCCACCTCCACCTGGGCGTCGCGGTCGACGATGTTCGGTTCGAGATGGTCTATCACTCTCATCATGACCTCGCGAACATCCCCGACCCGGAACTCCAGCATCTCCGCCTTCGCCTCAATCCGCGAGATCGTCAGCAAGTCGTCAATGAGAAGGTTCAACCGCTGCCCGTTTCTCAGCATCGTCCGCAGCGACTGCAAGGCCATTTCCCGGTCATCCATCGCGCCATCCAGCAAAGTCTCCAAATACCCATTAATGATGGCCAGAGGCGTTCGAAATTCGTGAGAAACATTGGCCAGAAATTCCCGGCGCATCGCCTCCAAGTTCTTCACCTTGGTCACATCGTGAAAAACCACGAGCGCTGCCATCGGACGGGTATGCGCTTTCGGATTCAGGCCGGCGACATGGACGTCAAAATGTTTGACGTCATACCCGCCGACGAGAGTCGTTTCTACCGCGAGTTCCAGCCGCTGCGGCTCTCCGGTCTCGAGGGCGGCATCGAGAGCTTTCTGTAACTCATGTTTCCGAAAAACTTCGATCACCGACCGGTTCACGGGAGAGACCGTGAGATCGAAGAGCTGAACCAATGCGTCGTTAGCCAACCGGATCCTCTGTGACCGATCGGTGATGAACACCCCTTCGACCATGCTGGAGAGAATCGCACGAAGGCTGAATCCCTCGTCGGCAATCTGGCGATCCAGGTGCTGGAGCAATTCCGTGATCGTTCGCACGTCCCGTGTGCTCTGGCGAAAAAAGATCGGCGGACGCGGCAAAATGAGAGGCCGGAAGTCCTTTCTCGCCAGTCGCGCCAGGGCATCTCCAATCCTGAGGACAGGGGAAACCAGACAGGAATACCCAGTGAGCAAAAGCACCACCACCAAAAGAACTCCGCCTCCCACCAACCACGGCGTCGCCTCCGCGCTCAAGATTCCGAAACCGCGCTGAAGCGGTATCCCTCACCCCGGATCGTTTCCAGCCTCGTGGAATACTTCCCGAGCTTCTCACGCAGCCGCCGCATGTGCGTGTCCACCGTCCGCGTATCAATCGACGACTGGTATCCCCAAACGTCACTCAGGAGATCCTCGCGCGAAAGCGTTCTCCCGCGGCGTTCGAGCATGAGGCTCAGGAGCTTGAACTCCGTTGTCGTGAGCTCCATCCGCTTCCCATCGATCTTCGCTTCGAAGCTGGACTTATCAATAAAGAGTCCCTCCACCTCAACGATTTCGGTCCGTGGCGTCGAGCGGAGGCGGCGCAGTAACGCCTTGACCCGCAACACGAGCTCCCGCGGAGAGAATGGCTTCGTTACATAGTCGTCAGCCCCGAGTTCGAGTCCCTTCACGCGCTCGTGAGGCTCGCCCTTCGCCGTCAACATCACCACGGGAATCGCCTCAGTATTGGCATCTCCCTTGAGCGCGCGACAAACCTCGTGCCCGTTCAGCCCCGGAAGCATCAGGTCGAGGATGATAACATCGGGACGCTGACTCCGGGCCATCTCGAGTCCCTGATCGCCGGCATTGGCAATCGCCACGTCGAACCCGGCCTGGGTCAGATTGTAACGCAGCAGATCCACCACGTCAGCCTCATCTTCAACAACAAGCACCGTGTCTCGCATGATGCCCTCCGATTAACCGATCCTCATCGCACCGGCAAGACGTTCCCGAGAAAAGATTCGGGCCACCAGCGAGATTGTTCAGAACAAAGAAACTGAACCGCGGTGGCCCGAATTGCTGCCTTAACCGATAGATTTGACCGGGGCCCGTTCAGAATGTTCAACAATTTTGAAAAAAATTTTGCATCCAGCCGAACCAAATATGCAAACCACTCAAACCGAACTCTTTGAGAACCTTTAAGAAAATTGCGTGAGTCAGAGATCCAAAGCCACCCCGACCGGGCAGTGGTCGCTTCCCATCACATGGGGTTCGATAAATGCCGAGCGTAGAACTCCACGAAGCGAGTGCGAGATGCAGACGTAATCGATTCTCCACCCGATGTTCCGTTCCCGAGCGCCATTCTGATAGCTCCACCAAGTGTAGTGCCCTCCACCGGATTCAAACTCCCGGAAGGTATCAAGGAACCCCGCCGCCAGCGTCTGGTCGAAGGCCTCCCGCTCCTCGATCGTAAACCCGGCGTTCCGGATATTCTCCCTCGGCCGGGCAAGATCGATCTCCCGATGGGCGACGTTCAAGTCCCCACAAAAGACAACCGGCTTTTTCTCCTGCAAACCCCCGAGAAAATCCACAAAAGCGGGGGTCCATTCCCGGGTTCGGTAATCCAAACGTGTAAGCTCACGCTTCGAATTCGGCGTATAAACGTTCACAACAAAGAAATCCCCGAAATCCACCGTCACCACCCGTCCCTCCTGGTCATGTTCGGCCCGCCCGATCCCGTATTCCACCGCCCGGGGCTCGCGCCGCGTGAGGATCGCCGTCCCGGAATACCCCGGCCGGACCGCGGGGTTCCAAAAGACATGGTAGCCAGCAAAATCGTGGGGCGCTTGCTCCCGCCTCGCCTTGACTTCCTGTAGACAAACCACATCGGCCCCCGACCGTTCGAGATATTCGGGAAATCCCTTGCCCAGAATCGAGCGGATTCCATTTACATTCCACGAAATCAACTTCATCTCCTGACCTTAAAGAAACGAAAACTCTGCGCGCACCGCATGGTGATCAGATGCCAAAGTCGGAAGCACCGCGTGGCTCTCCAAACGCAGAGGGGCATTGAAAAAAATATGATCGAGCACGAGAGGCATCCGCCGCCAGGTGACCACCTCGTTCTGCGCGGAACGGAAGCCCACCTCGTCAAACTGCTCGACCACGCCCTCCTCCGGCACGCAGTTAAAATCTCCCGCCAACACCGTCGGCTCCACGCGTCCCCGTAGTTCCTCCGCCACCACATCCCTCTGCGCGGGCTGCTCGGTGCTCCGCGAACCGATCATGAAAAACGCCTGCAAGTGCGTGTTGAGGAGCGCGATCTTCCTTCCACCCAAAACGGTCGTGGCCGATACCAGAAGTCGATGGGACGGCCTCCGCTGAACTCCCGCAAACTCAAACCCCACATCGGCCGGCGGCAGGTCGATACGGGAAAAATCCCTCAGCTTCGTCTTGGAAAAAATCGCTAACCCCAGACCAAATGGCAGCTCCAGATCATTCTTAATGGGATATCCAAATACCGAATCATACCCCCTCAGCGCCTCGCGAAGTCGCGTGTAGTTTGGGGGTGGCTCAACCTGGCGGCCTCCCTCGTGACCCTGCTCGACCTCCTGGAGAAACAGCACATCCGCATCCTGCTCCGTGAGGAACGCAATCGTCTGATCGAGATCGATCTCAACGCGATCCGGGTCGGTCTCGCTCCACGGTTGCCCGTTCTGGATGTTGAATGTGAGGGTGCTGAAGATCATGAGACCGCGCCTGACCAACCGACCGCCTTCGGTATAGGCGCAGTCACGGCGATTTGCAAACATCCCATGAAGAATCTCGTCGCGGGTCCGCAACTCACCTCACTTCTTGGACAGACTCCCGCAAGAAATCCAGTTGACAAACTTCGTGCATTGGAGATCCTGAACTCTCGCGCAAATAAATCGTCCGCCGTTGGTCCCGGGGCAGCCATCTTCGATGAGTTGCCGCACGCGCCCGGGGAAACCCGACGGACACCAGAAAGTTCAACAATATGCCAGTTCGTCTCGGTCGGTTTGAAATGCCGAAAACACTCGTCAAAGACGAG
>JBMOHW010000101.1:0-8338 GCA_049317665.1 Terrimicrobiaceae bacterium
AGAATGGTTTACGAGGTAAGTGACGGAGATCGGGTGGCACTCGCCGGGCGATTGGGCGAGTGGGGGATGCCGACGAAGCCGAAGGTGGTTTTTCAGCTCGGTGGGGGGGGCGCGGCGTATCGGGATTGGCCGGTCGCGCATTTTGCCGAGCTGGCCAGGAAGCTGCACGCAGACGGGATTGGGCCGATTTTCATCCTCGGCGGACCCGACCATCGCGGAAAAGCCGCGGCCTTTGCCGAGCAAGTGGGGGACGTTCCATTTTTCGACGTGATCGGTCGCCTGCCATTGCCATTGTCTGCTGCGTTGATCGAGGCTGGCGATTGTCTGGTTTCCACGGATACGGGGATCATGCATCTCGGATTTGCGATCGGGACGCCGACGGTCGCGCTGTTGCACTGCCAGCTCGGGGCGGCCCGAGTGGGCCCGCTGGCGGATCTGGAAACGCATGAGCTACTCGAGATTCCGCGACCGGCGGGCTACCGGAGTCCATCCGATGCGTCGATGGAAAATCTGTCGCCCGGCGACGTCTTCGATGCCGTTCAACGGATACTCGGCCGATCAAAAACATGACCGGCAAGCTGTTCGGCAAAGTCGCAGAGGTTTGAAAGTTTTTTATCGGCCTGTGCGAGGGCCTGGCATTGCGCGACGGAGCGAGTGAATTCCTCCGATCGGATCAGTCGCCCAAACGCCGCGGATGCGGATCGCGCAGACTTCCGGCAGCGGAGCCCGGCCCCGAGGCGCTCGATTCTTGCGGCGTTGTCGAATTGATCGTGTGCGAGCGGGATGGCGAGTTGGGGGATTCCGGCATGAAAGGCTTTCGCAGTTGTTCCGATCCCCGCGTGGTGCACGACCGCCCGGCATTTTGGGAATAGCGATTCGAAGGCCACATGAGGAAAATGAAACATCCCGGCAGGGAGCGGAATTGCCGGTGCCACCTTGCTGACCAAGAGAGCCCGCGTATTCACATCGGCCGATGCGGCCACAGCCACCCGATGGAATTCTTCGATGTGCAGGTTTGCGGAGCCATGCGTCCAGACCACAGGCGGCTCGCCGGCATCGATCCAAGTCGCCAATGCCGCAGGCAGTTCTGGTGGCGGCTCGGTGGGAATCGGGAATCCAAACTGCTTCACAACCTGCGGCCAGTCGGGCTGAGGGGGGGCGAACCAATCCGGATAGAGGAGGCCAACGCCTTCACCCGACATTAGGGCCTCACGATAGAAATCCTGCCACGGCTCGAGCCCCAGCGTTTTGCGAAATCTGTTGAGTGACGGCAGGAGCAGGGGATTCAGTAACAGGTCCGCCATTCCAAAAAGCGTGCGCTTTACGAACGCTGGTGCTCGGTGAAAAAACCGTAACTCGTCGCCCATAATGGGAAAGTCCCCCACGCTCCGCACACAAACCGGTTGGAGGTGGAGCATCAGTCTAGGAATCCCCGCGGCCTCGGCCACGCAGGATGCCGCAAAGCTGAACGACGTCGTCACGACGAGATCGAATCGCTCGCCGAGGGCGTGGAAGGCCTGCTGGAATGTGTCCATAGACTCCACCATCGCTGCCGCGACTCGAAGGGTTCCCTTCACAGGTTTCCACAGGTCGGGATCACGTGCCATGCGTAAAAAATCCTCCTCGGTCCCGATGGGATGCCATTCCAGCCCCTCAACGCGGTGGGCATAATGGGGCGTCAGGAGGAAGACGGGAGAGTGGCCCCGCTCCCGAAGACCACGGGCCAGCCAAACGAGTGGGTTCACGTCGCCCTCGCTGCCGAAGGGGACGAAGAGTATGCGAAGTGGGCGGGGCAAGGGCTTCAGAGACGCTCCAGCGCGGGAAGCGCGTATTCTTTTTGAAGCTCATCCCGGTTCTTTTCCACGCTGGCGGCGTCGAGAAAAATCCGGCCGGGATCTTCTTCGAACTCGATTTCATGAAATCCGTTGACCGGGTTTTTCGCGGCCTCGGCGAGGTCCGCGAGGCTCCGGATCTGGTGGCCATTGACCTTGCTGACGACGACGTTTTCCAGCGACTCGTAGCCGAGCGTGTCTGCGGAGGGCAGGACCTGCGACAGGAAGACGACCTTGCCGCGATCGGCTGGCTGTTCATATTGAAACGCGTCGTAGGCCACAAGGCGTTGCGGAGCACTCTTCACCCAGTCGTTCCCCCATTCCTGTAGGAAGGGGCGTGAAAGCTCGAGGAAGACGAGACCGCCCAGAATGACGTATCTCGGAGGCTGGTCCATGAAGTAAGATTCGCTCAGCATTTTCGAGCGGTCTCGAGCTTTGAGCTCAACTGGCAAATCGAAGGTGGCCCCTTCGCGGAAGACTTGGAACTGAATCGTGTCGCCGGGGTGCGAAACGGTATTCGTCAGGTGGCTGAAGGGGATTCTTCCCAGGTCCTTGTCCTCGTAGTTCCCATCCTGATCAATAGTGTGCCCGTTGAGCGCGAGAATGACATCGCCCTTTTTCAAACCAGCCGCCTCGGCCGCTCCGCCCGGGAGGATTTCCGTCACGTAAACTCCACCCGGTTGCGAGAGACCGATGAACTTTCGCAGTTGAGGATCCCGGGTTGAAGAAAACGACATGCCGGCCCTCGCGAAGCCGCCGTAGTTTTCCTTCGCGGCCTCTTTCAAAAAATGTTGGATCACTGGCGGGGGAATCAAATCCGCCGTCTGGCTACGGGCGTCGTAGCGCATGAGCAGGCCAAGCAGCCGCCCGTTCCGCAAGGCTGGCAGCGTGAAGCTGCCGTCACGTTGTTGGAGCGGCGCGCTCAGGCGGAAGATGAGCAGGCCCATATTGTCCATCGGGTAGCCGGTCGTTGTGATTGAGGTGAGAATGCCGGATGTCTCGGCGATCTCTCCGTTTGGCTCGAGCTGGATCACCGTTGCGCGGTCGCCGACCTGTGCGCCCTCGTCGATGGTGAGCGGCTTCATGCCCTCGATAAATTTTGGGTCCGCAGGTCTGAGGATCGCGAGGTTGGCGTCGTAATCGACACGCTCGACGACGGCGCCGGCTTTCTCGGCGGTTGTCGCCTTCTCCAACTCGACGTAGGTGTTGTTGCCAACGAGCTCGGCCGTGACGAGGATTTTCCCGCCCTCGATTAGCGCGCCCAGGCCCCGACGCGAGAAGGGACTTTTCTTTGTCCAAGGGCGGAAGAAGTCGTAGGCTTGATTCGTGGAGTTGACTCGGAGGACGGAGTCGTTCCGCACACGCTCGCCGAGATCGGTTGGTTTTTTCGGCATCGGCGTTGTTCCGCCGAACGCGATGATAGGAATCAGGAAGGCTGCAAAAAGAAAATGGCGTATGATCATTTCACGAGATTCTGTTCACGGGTCACCCCGTAGCGCTGGAGGATGCGGTCTTTTGCCTCGAGGACGGCCTGTCGCTCGAGCACGATCGGGCGGCCGATGCCCAGCATTTGGATGACATAATAGTCCGCCGGGTCCGCGAACGCTATTGCGACGTCGTCGAGGCGTTCGATCTTGCGACCGTTGATTTCATCGACGATTCCGAAGCGGAAGTCTCCGGCGTAGGCATTGATCGGATCGGCGAGAATCCCGCTCAGCACCACAATCTCCGGGCGGTCGCGGTAGAGTTGATCATCAACAAAAAAGTCGAACGTATAGCGGAGCCGGAGATCGTCGGGATCGAATGCCGACATGAAATTTTGATCCACGGGCTGAAAAACCAGCCCGCCAAAAACGACAAACCTCGGTTTTTCATTATAGGCGTTGCTCTGCAGCGTGAAGGGCCAGGGCTGGTCCAACGGAACGGTGAGCTTGATCGGTTGGCCGTCGCGAAGGGCGTCCAACTCGACCCGGTCGCCCTTGAATTTGCGCTCGACGACTTCTGCGAGTTGCACGGATTTTCCATCCATTTCAATCGTGCCATCGCTCGAAATTGGCAGGCCATCGATCTTGAGCAGCACATCGCCCGGGTGAACGATCCCGTCGGACGAGCCCCCGCCATACACGCTCCCGACCATCACGCCGGTCCCATCATCGCCGAGACCGAGCGCGGCGCGCGCGGCGGGATTGAACAGGCTGTGGTAGCTGACGGCGAGGTCGACATAGCGATCGTAGTGCCCGTCTTCGACATCCCTCAGAAACCTCCGGACCACCGGGGTCGGGATCATGTAGCCGACATTCTGCGCGACGTCTCCGCTGTATCCCTGAAAAGCAACGCCAACCACTTTTCCATCTTGCAGCACAGGCCCGCCGCTGTTCCCGGGATTGATCGCCGCATCGATCTGGATGGTGAGATGCGAATCCATTCCCGAGTGCGAGTAGGGTTGGAAATCCACCCGGGAGACGATCCCGCGCGTGACCGAGAGTTTCGACCCGCCGATCGGATATCCATAAACGGAGACCGTGGACTCAATTTCAGGAATGCCCCCGAAGTCCAACGCCGCCATGCCCTTGAAAAAACGGGGATCATCCACTGTGAGCAATGCCAGATCGCAGTCGTGCGCGATGTGGAGCACACGGGCTGTGTAGGGCTTGGGATCGCCTTCCTTCGAGACCGTCAGGAAGCGCGCATTGCTCACCACATGCGCGTTCGTCATGATCCGGTTTCCGGAGATGACAAATCCCGCGCCGACGCCGCCAGCGACTTCGCCGGGGTTCCAGGGTGTGCGGTAATTCGGTTCCTGCGAGGTGGCCTCGATGCGAACGAGACTTTGGGCGACGGGAGCCGCATACATATTGGCCAGAGCTGGAAAACTCCACGCCGAGAAAATCAGACGAAACATCCCGGAGAAGTTAGAGCCCGACCGCGCTTTGACAACTGAGATTTTCTGGCCGGAGGGTGAAGAGATTCAGAAGCTATTCGTCTTCGAGTCGGGCGAGTCTGTCGTTCTCTTGAGCCAATCGGGCGTTTCGGTGTCGGACCGCGAGACGCACAAGCACCGCAACAATCAGCAGGCCGATCAGGATCCAGGCCAATGGAGAAATCGTCAGGTGTTGAGCGCGCGCCGTTGCCACCCGGAATGTTGGCGAGGGCTCGCCGAGTGCGCCTGAGGCATCGAAGCCGATGATTCGGATCATCCAAAACGTATCCGAGGGGAGGCGGATGAGCCGCGCCGTCGCCAAGTCGCCAGCCAGTGAGATTTTTTCCCCATCCCACTCGACCCAGTCGATGGCAACCTCGCCGTTTGGACCGGGAGCGACCTCCCGGCGTTGAATTTTGAATCCGACATAATCCTTCGACGGAATAGCCCATTCGAGGCCGATCTCGGTTGATTTCGAGAAAACAAGGTCGGCGGATTCGACACGGGGAAGCCTCGCGGTCGGATGCGAGCCTGGGCCGGTGGCTGGAAGGGGCGGAACATTCAGCATATCTTCCACCGGGAGGGCATTTCTTGGTTTGTCCCTTGCCGTCGCGTGCACCTCGAGGCGGTTGGGCTCAGTTCCGGGCGATCCCACGTGGATTAGGCTCCGGAGCGATCCGGATTTCGGTGGAAAAACTTTGATCTCAAACTCCCGCGAGCCACCCGGCTCGAGAATAATCCGTCGCGGATCCGGAACAATCTGCATTCCGTCCGGCAGGGTGATTTCCAACGGTGCGTCGGACTCGCCAATGTTTTTCAATGTGAACTTCCCGTGGAGTTCCCCCTCTCCGCTGATCGTTCCAAGATCCAGGATAGACTCGGGAGCGGTAATCAACCTTGCCGGTCCGGGATGGATCACGAGGGGGATGGATCCGGTGAAGTTTCCGCTTCGCAGGCTAACCGATCGTCCGGGGGGGCTCGTGACCGAACCGCTCATCCTGACCTCCACCGAAACGGTTTCCCGAGCCGGTAATCCAACCTCGGAGGCAGCGTGTAGAAAATCCGGCCAATCGAATCGCGCAGACCGTGCCTCATCTGTCTCGTTGGTGAGCGAGAAGTTTGCCCTTCCACTCGCTCGCTCGGAGGGACCAAAGATCAATCCTCCCTCCGACCATCGGATCGGAGCAACTCCCGCCCCACGCACGGTCAGACCCTCAGCCCCGGATTTGCCCACGGCGATCGTCTCTCGGAATGTTGCCTCGTCTTCGGGTCGGAAAACAAGCCGCACCCGCGCCTCGGCTCCGGAGGGAACCGCGTAATCCGGCGAGCCTGCGACGGACCACGGCGCAGGGGTCTTTATCACTCCCGTCGCCCGCCCTCCACCGGAGTTTCGGAGAACCAAATCGCGTCCGACCGAATCTCCGAGGTAAACTGCACCGAAGTCGATCTCCCCCACGTGTTCCAACACCGGCGGCCTTTCAACCAAGCGGATCCATACACGCGCAGGAGCCGATACCGGAGAATCCGGCGACTTGGCAGCGAAAGTAAACGAATCTTCGCCGACACTGGCTCCCGGATCGGGCGTATAGACGACCACGGCGCTTGTCTTGCCGGTTCGTTTCAAGTCGCCCAGCCGTCCGCTCGACGGCTGTTTCCGGATGAGGAATGTCAACGGCTCGACCACCCGACCGCCGACACTCAGCGTCACCTCGGTGGGCTCGTTGAGGTAAACTGCGGACACCGACGTCTTTGCCATCGGTGGAGGCGTGGAAACGAGCGTTGGATCCTTCGCCCACCCGGCACTCCCTCCGAGCATGACGAAACTCGACGTCACGAAAATCCACACTCGTTTCCAATAGATCATTGATGCAAGGAAATCAGAAAGCCGCGAAACGCTCCCGCTCAAAAAGCGGCCTCGGAGATTTTTCTTGATTATCGAGCGAGCTTTGAGACGATCCTCAGCCATGAAACGTCTAATCGCTGCCGTTATCCTGTTCGCTTCATTTACCGGGGCCCAAGCGGGGTCTTTCGGCGGACCTCCTCCATTCACGAACGGGTCGCCGCTTACGTCCGGTGTTCAGGGAACCTATCAAGCGAGTGCCCGTGGCGCTGGGATTTCTGGAACGATACGCTTCACTTATGGATCCAATGGAAATCCCTCGACAACAAACAATACCTATGTGTTTTTCGTAGATGGCGTGATTATTTCTGGAACTGTTCAGGCGTCTATCATGACATCGAGGCTTGCCGGGGTTCTTGAAGCCCCGACGGTCGGCACGATCCCTTCGCCTGGAACGGCCACGGTCAATGAAGTGACTTCCACGGGCGGCTATTTCTCGGGAAAGTTCAAGACGAACTCACCAAATTATAGCTTTAACGGAAATGGTTCGCTTCAGGTATTCACATTCCCAAATTCAACACCCCCAAGCACATTCTACGTCTCCTCTTTGAGGGGATTTAGGATTGCGGGAGTCCGCACCTCGCTGAATTAGCCTGCTCTGCGGGGCACTCAAGAAACTTGACCCTCCGTCTCTTGCGAAGTCCGAAGGGCAAATTTTACACAGTCCAGTGGTTTTTGAAGAATAGAAAAAGTGGGTCTGCTTTCACGATCATAGAGATCGTCTCCGTCGTTGCCATTCTCGCGATCCTCGTGGCGGTCTTGCTACCGACCATCGGATCGATGATCGGTCGAGCTGAGTCTGCGCAGTGTCTCGCGAACATGAGATCGATTCATGTTTCGCTTCTGGCTTACATCCAAGATAAGGGAAGCTGGCCTCAGGATCCTGAGGCTGCGGATCACTTCACCCAAATCGATGAAACCTGGTGGATCAATGAAATGTTGCCTTACGGGGTCAATCCAGAAACGTGGATGTGTCCCACGATTCGAAAGGCAACTTCCAAATCCCCGGATGCACCGAAGATTCATTACACGCCGGGTAAGTTTGGAAGCAATCCGCGGGACCCTTTCAAGTTCAGCACACAACCCTGGCTTCTTGAGATCGCAGGCATGCATGCTCGCGGTGCCAATATCTGCTTCCCGGACGGTTCCATTCGATCAATGGACGATTTAGTGCCTCCGAGCCCGTGATACGTCAGGGGTCCGGTTGTTTCGCGCCGGACGGTGCTTCCACATCGAGAAAACGCTTGATTTTCTCTCGATTTTTGGGAGTTTCAGGGAATGCGTGCTCACCTACCGACCTTCGCCCTGTTGGCAACCCTGTGGGCGGCTATGGCTCCCTCCACACTCCTGGCATCGGCCGTCGAGGATTCGACGGCGGTAGAGGTGGCGACCGGGTCCGGACAGAGTCAAAAGTTTGATGTTTCCTTAAGTGAAGTGTATACTCCTTTGCGGGGGTTGCAGGCGATTCAGCCTCAGGAATCCGTTTCCGCGCTCAAGAATCTGATGGCTCAAATGTTGGAGACGTCGAAAACTGCGGCGTTCCTCGTCCTCTATCCGCAAGGTCGTCAGCAAAACGACCAGACCCGAGTGATACTTACGGATGAGATTCTCTTGGCGGCGGATCAGATGGGCGCGGCCAACGCCCGGGCGACTCCTGGTGTCCGCAGCATCGAACCCTTGGATTTG
>JBMOHW010000102.1:0-8330 GCA_049317665.1 Terrimicrobiaceae bacterium
CCCGGGTTTTTGTATTGGAAAAGCCCCGACGATTCATTGTCATGCCGCGATGAAGTTGTTCCTGCGCCTGATCAACAGGCTGTTCTTCCTACTTCTCGTTTTGGCCCTGCTCGCGTGGGGCGGCATGCTCGCATGGTTCTCGTCGTGGCGGGCTGAGAAGCAGGTCCAGCTCGACTCTACATCGATCGTTGCGAAAACGTCCGCCGGAGACATCGAATATGCCCAAGCGGGCGAAGGCCTCCCCGTCCTCGTTTTTCATGGTGCCCCTGGCGGATACGATCAAGCCATGCTCCTCGGCAGCAGCCTGCTCGATCACGGGCTTCAGGTCATTGCTCCCTCGCGTCCGGGATTTCTTCGCACTCCGCTTTCCACGGGACTCACCCCGGAGGCTCAAGCCGACGCGATGAAAACACTGCTCGACGAGACGCTCGATCTCGAGAGCGTGATTGTCGTGGGCTTCTCGGTTGGCGCTCCGGCAGCGATATCGTTTGCCAGCCGGTTTCCCGAGCGCACACGGGCCCTCATCCTGATTTCCCCGGTCATGAAGTCCCTCGTCGCCGACAGCAAAAATCCTATGCTTCCCGAAGTCGTCAACGAGCAGGTCAACGGCGATATGGGCGCATGGTATCTTGTGGAAACGGCCGAGCGGGATCCCGCCAAGGCGCTTGGCTGGACCTTTGACATCGCTCAGACCGGTGGGGATGCTGCAAAAGCCAATTGGGTCAACTCCGTTGCGGCCAGCTCCTCGCAGGTCGCATGGTTCCAAGATCTCGCGGGCACACTCGCCCCGCTGAGCAATCGCGTATCCGGCCTCCGGAACGACCTCCTCCAAATGCGCGCCCTTCCAGCGTCGGATTTTGCGAAAATCGTGATGCCCACGCTCATCATCCACGGCACCGATGACCGGTTCATTCCCATTGCTGACGTCGAGGCGGCCGCGGCCCGCCTTCCCAAGGCCGAGCTGATTCGAGTGCCGGACGCCGGACACATTGTCGAGCTCGGTCCGAATGCCAAGGATGTCCGCGAGAAAGTCGCGGCGTTCCTCCAGCCGTTCACCGCGGGTCCCAGCACACCTTAGAGACCCTTCGCACTCCTCTTCAGGGCTTCTACCACGACGCGCGACGTTGCTTCGATGTCGGCTTCGGTATGCGCGAGCGAGAGAAAGCCAGCCTCGAATTGCGAGGGCGCAAAATACACCCCAGCCGTCAGGCAGGCGTGGAAAAATTTCGCGAACCCCTCGCGGTCGCTCTCCATCGCATCCGACAGACGACGGACCGGACCGGCGCAAAAATAGAGGCAAAACATCGACCCGATCCGCTGGAAGGTGAGTGGCAACCCACGGATCGCCTCGCGGACATGGGCCTCGTAGAGCGCGCCGATTTTTTCTAACTCCGCCCATCCATCGCGGCGCTCGAGCTCGCGGAGTTGGGCAAGACCGGCGGCCATCGCAATCGGATTTCCCGAAAGTGTCCCAGCTTGGTAAACCGGACCATCGGGCGAGAGCCTGTCCATGATATCCGCCCGCCCGCCAAATGCCCCGACCGGCAGTCCGCCGCCGATCACCTTTCCCATCGCGGTGAGGTCGGGGCGAATTCCGAAGATTTCTTGCGCACCGCCCCGCGCGAGGCGGAATCCGGTCATCACCTCATCGAAAATCAACACCGTCCCCGCCTCGTCGCAGAGCGTGCGGAGCGACTCCAGGAAGCCCGGCTCCGGAAGATACAATCCCGCATTGGCCGGAACCGGCTCGAGAATGATCGCCGCAAACTCCCGTGGGTTCGCTGCAAAGGCCGTGCGGACCGCTTCGATGTCGTTAAACGGAACGGTAATCGTGAGGTCCGCCAAGGCCACAGGCACCCCCGCGCTGTCCGGAGTTCCATGTGTGAGCGCTCCACTCCCGGCCTTGACCAGAAGCGAATCGACATGACCATGGTAGCACCCTTCGAACTTCAGAATCTTATCGCGCCCGGTAAAACCTCGCGCCAACCGGATACAACTCATCGTCGCTTCGGTGCCGCTATTGACCATGCGGACTTTTTCAATCGACGGCACGAACCGACAAATCATCTCGGCCATTTCCACTTCGAGCGGATTAGGGGTTCCAAAGCTCAGCCCGCGCCCGGCCGCCTCGCGCACCGCGTCGATCACCACCGACGGCGCATGCCCGAGGATTGCCGGGCCCCATGTCCCGACATAATCGATCAACTCGCGATCCTCGACCGTCACCAGCCGACAGCCAGATGCGGACTTTGTGAAAAATGGCTCGCCTCCGACTCCGCGGAACGCACGCACGGGCGAATTGACCCCGCCGGGAATCCGCACCTTCGCCCTTTCAAACAACTCGTGAGATCGCATCACTCCAAGCATCTACAGCCGCCGAGAGATCGGCGCAAATATTGAATCGGAGCCGCAAGGCACGGGCTCTGGGAAATCTCAAACCCGCACGGGCTTTCGCTTGGCCTCGGATTCGAAACAAGCGTCGAGCACACGTTGGATCTCAGCCCCGCGGGCGAAGTCAGGCTCGCCCGGTTTGCCGGTCTGGATCGCTTTGATAAATCTTTGGTAGTTCGTCGGGACAGGTTTGCAGGCGACATCGGCCCATTCGCCCTTGTCGAGGCCGGGGCCACGGCAGACGCGGTAGGATTGCGTGGATTTCTCGGAGTCCAGCTCGATCGTTCCCTTGGTTCCCGCGATTTTCAGGAACAGCCGGTTGGCGTGTCCACCGACCCACCGGCTGGTGTGGATGACGCCGAGCGCGCCATTCGCGAATTCCACGGTGAGGACGGCCGAATCATTGGCATCGAGCGGGTATTCGCCGATCCGGTTGCCGGGGGCTTTGGGAAACGCCTTGAGCCGGCAGCTCACCTCGCGGATCGGACCGGCGGGATACGTCGCGTAGTCAATAATGTGAACACCCACATCGCCGAGCACACCTTTGCTCCCATGTTTCGTCGAGAGCCGCCACAGCCAAGCGGGCGTCGTGCGCCAATCTCCCCAAACCTTCGAAGCAAGCCAGGCTTGCAGATAGCTGGCCTCGACATGCCGGATCTCACCGATATCCCCGCGCCGGACCGCTGCCGCTGCGGCTTGGATGCAGGGCCAGTCGCGGTAGGAAAGGTTGACCATGTGCACGACTCCCGCGCGCTTGGCCGCCGCGAGCATCTTCTTGGCATCGGCATAGTGGAGAGCCAACGGTTTTTCACAGAGCACGTGCTTGCCAGCTTTCAGACATTGCAGGGCGATCGGTGCATGGAAAGCATCCGGTGTGACGATCGAAACGGCATCGAATCCACCGGCTTTCAAAAGGTCGCCCACACTGGAAAAAGCGTTGGGGATTTTGTGCTTCGCCGCAAATTCCTGCGCCCGCTTCAAATTCACATCGCAGGCCGCAACGATGACGCAGGCTTTATTTTTGGAAAAGCTCTCCGCGTGCATGTTCGCCATGCCGCCCGTGCCAATGATCGCAAGCCGGATGGGTTTGGTCTTCATCGATCTTCAGCGAAAGCCCTCGGTTGGACGGCTTCCGGACTCGACATCATCAGGGAGCGGCTCGAGGGCCGGGGAGTTCGGGCACGCATCGGGAATGCGCACGAGTGGTTTCGCCCAGTGGACCGCATTCGTGATGACGCGTTGGACCTCGGCCTGATGATAGGTGGGATAGGTCTCGTGACCGGGGCGGAAATAAAAGATCCGCCCGTTGCCACGTTGCCAGGTCGCGCCACTTCGGAAGACCTCTCCGCCGGTGAACCATGAGATGAAGAGCAGCTCGTCCGGCGCGGGAATTCCGAAGGGCTCGCCATACATTTCCTCAGCGGGGATCTCAAAGTATTCTCCAATCCCTTGCGTGATCGGGTGCGCCGGGTTCACATTCCAGATCCGTTCCTTGTCCGTCGACTCCCGCCATTTCAGCGAGCAGGTTGTTCCCATCAGGGCTTTGAAGATTTTTGCGTAATGGGCTGAATGAAGTGCAATGAGGCCCATCCCTTCAAGGACCCGCCGACGGACCCTTGCAACCACCTCATCCGCCACCTCGCCGTGTGCCATGTGCCCCCACCAGACCAAGACATCGGTCGCATCGAGCACTTCATCGGTGAGCCCGTGCTCCGGCTGGTCGAGCCACGCAGTCCGGACCGCAAGTCCCCCGCTTTCGCGCAGGAAACCTGCAACCGTCTCGTGCATCCCGTCGGGATACAACGCGGCAACTTTCGGGTTCTTCTTTTCGTGGCGATACTCGCCCCAGACAAGGACTTGGGTCAGCGATGACATACTTCGAAATGGATTTAGGCGTCTGGCGGATTGAAGGCAATACATTCCGAAAATTGTGCAGCCTTGCCTCGGTGTTTTAAAAAATCAATCACCGCCCTCAAAAGTTGGCACGGGACGTGCTGATATTTCCCTCAAGAGAACAGTCCGGTCGGAGGGCAGAATTTCGCGAGCGAGGGGGACGTGAGCGAGAGTGGGCCGACCGGGCTTTTTCTCTTCCCACACCGGAAATCCTCAACCGAAGAGCTTCTTCTTCGGAGCCACTTCTCTCGCGAGAGATTCGATGTTGTCACGGTCCCGCGCATTCGAAATCGCCTCTTCTTTTGAGATTTGCCGGGACAGGTAGAGGCCTGTGAGATCTTCGTCGAGCGTGTGCATGCCCTCTTTCGCACCGATTTCGATCATGCCGACGAGTTGTTCCCAGCGCTTCTCCCGGATGCAGGCGCGAACGGCAGCGTTGGCGATCAGCGTTTCTGTGGCCAGGACACGCCCTTTGCCGTCCTCGGTTGGGATGAGGCGTTGCGAGATGATGGCCTCGAGAGAATTCGCAAGCTGCGCAATGATCTGCGGTTGCTGATCTCCGGGGAATGCGTCCACCATGCGATCGATGGCCTTCGGCGCGTCGATCGTGTGAAGCGTCGCGAGCACGAGGTGGCCGGTCTCCGCCGCAGTCAATGCGGCACCGATGGTCTCGGGATCACGCATTTCGCCCACGAAAATGACATCGGGATCCTGCCGCAATGCATGTCGAAGCGCCTCGGAGAAAGATTTCGTGTCACTCCCGACCTCGCGTTGTTTGATCACGCTGCGGGCATTGGGAAAAACGTATTCGACCGGATCCTCGATGGTGACAATGACTCCGTCGAGATCGCGACTGATCTGCTGGATCATTGATGCCATGGTCGTGCTTTTTCCCGAGCCAGTGACGCCCGTGACGAGGACCAGCCCGCGAGCCAGCCCGCACACCCGGAAAATCGTGTCGCGGTGGCCGAGACTTCCCAACTCCGGAATCGTGTGGGGAATGAATCGAAAGGCCGCGCCGAGCGTGCCGCGGGTGTAGTGAGCATTTCCCCGGAACCTCCCAATCCCATCAACTTGGAGCGCGAAATCCAGCTCCCAGTCTTCTTCGAGCCGGGATCGTTGCTTTTCGGTGAGTGCTCCGAGAATCAATTCCCGGCAATCCTCAACCGCGACGATGGCTTCTCCCAACGGGACCAACGAGCCGTTGACCCGCATCATCGGAGCCGTTTCCGCGCAGAGATGGAGGTCCGATGCGCCAGCGGACACCGTTCGCGACAAGAGATTGACCAGATCGAAGGTTGTTTCCATGAATTCTTGCTATCGCTTGGTCGCCTCCGAGGACGAATGGATGCCACGAAGAATGCGTAGGAGTTCCTGAGGCCGGTCACTATTCTCCATCGCGGTCGCCTCGTCGATCTGACCAAGGCGAATCAACTCCACCATCGAGGTCGAGAACGAACGGGCATTTTTTGGATCGCCGCGAGAGACAAAATCCTGGAGATCGTCCATCCGTCCTTCCGAAATGATCCGGCGGGAGGATCCGATGTTAGAAAAATACTCACAGAGGAGGCAGCGCGCCCCATCGCGCGCCGGGAGGAGCCTCTGGCAAAGAACGCCGAGAAGCTGCCCGGCCAGAGTCCGGCGGATCCCCTCGCGATCTTCCTCGGCAAAGAGAAGTTCGAGACGCGAAATCACATCCGCGCAAGTCGAAGCGTGGAGGGTGGCGAAAACG
This sequence comes from Terrimicrobiaceae bacterium, assembly GCA_049317665.1. Lineage (GTDB taxonomy): Bacteria > Verrucomicrobiota > Verrucomicrobiia > Chthoniobacterales > Terrimicrobiaceae > JBBRHN01. The sequence goes on from JBMOHW010000102.1 coordinate 6,017, forward strand.
AGGTGACCGGTCTCCGCCGCCTGGATGGCCGTGAGCGCGGACACGGCATCGCGAATCTCACCAAGGAAGATCACGTCGGGGTTTTGTCGAAGCGAACGCCGGAGGCCTTCGGCAAACGAGGGCGTATCGATGCCGACCTCACGTTGGGTGAATATCGCCTGCTGCGGCGAAAAAACGAACTCGACCGGGTCTTCGATCGTCACGATGTGGCGCGAAGCCGTTTCGTTCAACCATCCGAGTATCGACGCGACGGTCGTGGATTTTCCCGAGCCCGTGGGGCCCGAAACCAGAATGACTCCGGATTTCCGCACCGCCCATTCGCGCAAGAGTTCGACCGGGAGGCCGAGGGACTCGAGCCCCGGAACGTCGCTGCGGATCCGCCGCAACACAGCCGCGCGAGAACCGAGGTGGCGGAGGAGGTTCACCCGGAACCGCGCACCGGCGGCCGTTGTCATGCCCGCATCAAAATCTTTCGCACCCACCTCAGCACCACATGCGGCCCAAAGCGTATCCAGGTCCGCATCGGTCATCGAGGCCGACTCTACCGGGACGAGTTGCCCCTCCACGCGGGCCATGGCCACCCTGCCCGAATGGAGAATCAAATCCGAAGCGCCAGACTCGACAGCTGCGCGCAGGAGGTCTTCGAGGAGTGGAGATAACATCGGGTGGACGCCTTTCTCACTAACAGATGATTCCAAAATGGAAACGCCGCATTTTTCTTGAAGGCCCGGGCCAAGAATTGGTTTCCCCACGGCGGAATTCCGTGGCAGGCTCGCCGCGAAATGAATGCCTCCCCTCAATCCTTCGCTCCCAGTCGCGGCTGGCTGATCTTTGGCGGAATCGTATCGATTATCGTCGGACTTCTTGCCCTGGCCGCGCCGACAATCTTTTCCTACATCCTGACGCAGTTGATCGGCGCCTTCCTGCTCGTCAGCGGCGTCATGGGATTTTTCCTCGCGATCTTCGGGAGTCACCAGCACCACAGGTTCCTTTCCGGCTTGTCCGGCCTTGTAAGAATCGCAGCCGGCGCCTCGCTGTTTTTGTTCACGCTCTCGGGCATGGCGGCGCTGACGATTATCCTCGCCGCGGTCTTCCTGAGCGAGGGCGTCGTTTGCATCGTCACGTCAATTCGGATGCGTCCGAATCCCGCATGGATCTGGCTTTTCCTCAATGGCATCGTCGCCCTCATCCTCGGAGGGATGATCTACGCCCGATGGCCTGCCGACGCCCTTTGGATCGTCGGTGTCCTTTATGGGATCCAGTCGATTTTTGGCGGAGCGACGTTGCTGATGCTCGGAATTTCAGGGTCAAAGCCCGCCAGCGCTTAGCAACCCTCGTCCCGCCCGTGGCAGAGGGTGCCGGTGGATTCGAATTGGATGGTTGCGTGGGTGATCTCGAAGCGGTCGTGGAGTTCGTGTTCGATCCGGTGGAGCAACTCGTCGTCGAGCGTCGGATCGGATTTCACAAGGTGCGCGGTCAGGGCAATCTCGGTGGTGCTCAGCGGCCAGATGTGAACATGGTGAACCTCCCGGATGCCATCGATTCCCGCGAGGTAGGCCTGAACTGCCGATAGGTCGATGCTCTCGGGAACAGCATCGAGGGAATAATTGAGTGAATCTTTCAGGAGTTCCCATGTGCTCAGAAGAATACAAAAACCAACGGCGAGGCTCACCAACGGGTCGAGCCATGTCCAATGGGTGAAGAGGATGACGGCACCTGAGATCATAACACCCGCAGAGACGCCGGCATCGGCGACCATGTGGAGGAATGCGCCCCGGACGTTCAGGTCGTTCTTTCGCCCCGAATAAAAGAGCAGCGCTGTCGCCCCATTGACCGCGATGCCCAGAGCCGCTACCCAGATCACCGTTCCCCCGGCAACCGGAGCCGGCTCCCGCAAACGCTGGATCGCTTCCCAAAAGATGGCCCCGACGCCGACCAGTAGAAGCAGGGCATTGAAAAGCGCCGCGAGGACCGTGCTTCGCTTCCATCCGTAGGTCCGCCGCGAGCTGGCCGCTTTTTTTGCCAACTCGCTCGCTCCCCACGCGAGGATGAGACCGAGGACATCCGAAAGATTATGGCCAGCGTCGGCCAGCAACGCGAGCGAGTCGGAGAACAAGCCGAAGATGACTTCGAGAACGATGAACCCGCCGTTAAGAAGAATTCCCAATGCAAAGGCTCGTCCGAAATCCGCCGGCGCGTGGTGATGATCGTGCCCCATCCCCTCACTCCGCACAAGTCGGTCTGCGGTGTCAACTCAATGCCGCAACAGGCAGAACATTTGCATTGCCGTCGCCGAGGCGATGCCGTTGTGTTG
>JBMOHW010000103.1:0-8297 GCA_049317665.1 Terrimicrobiaceae bacterium
GTCGTCGAGCGCACACTGGCTCTCGCGGCGGGGGTGATTGGCGAGGCGGAGTATGGCGCATGGCTGCAGAAATCGAGCGTTCCGCAGGCTGGGTTGGCTTGATTTTTAGCTCATCCTGAGCGGTTCACCCGGCAACAGCGCCATAATTGACATTTATAATGGGAAATGGTATTTGTTTTACCATGGATATCGTGATGGACAAGGTGGGGCGGATGGTTCTGCCAAAGGAGATCCGGGATCGGCTGCACCTGGTGGGTGGGGATTTTCTGGAGGCTGAGGTGCGGGCGAATGAGATTCTGTTGCGTCCGCGTCGGGCCTCGGTGGCGAGGATCAGCCGGGAGGGAGCGCGGGCCGTCTGGGATGCGCCGGGGGCCTCGGCGACGGTGGAGGAGATCGCGGTGGCGATGGGGCGTGGACGGGCCGAGCGGGATGCACGGGCCGGCGGGTTGTGAAGGTTTTTCTCGATACGGATGTGCTGGTGGGAGCGAGTGTGCGGCAGCATCCGCATTTTGTCCGGGCCTCGGCGGTGCTGGAGCGGTGCGCGTCGGGTGAGGAGGAGGGCGTCATCCACGCGCACAGTTTGTTGGAGTATCACTCGGCGATCACGCAATTGCCGCGCGGACTCGCGGTTCCGGCGGCGCATGTGGCGACACTCTTGAACGAGGGGATTTTACCTTTTGTCCGGTGCGTGGCGTTGGACGCGGGGGAGGTGGCGAAGGTGCAGGCTCGCGCCGGGGAATTAGGGGTGGTCGGCGGGATGATCTACGATCTTTATCACCTTTGGATTGCGGTGCGCGAGGATGTCAGTCGGCTATACACGTTTAACACCGGGCATTTTCGCGAACTGGCGGAGGCGGGGTTCCGGGACCGAATCGTGAGCCCGTGAGGGCGGACGGGGAAAATCGGATTTTTTGACGGGATTGCCTCCCCCGCTAAACACTCGACTTCACCTTACGGGATCGGAGCGCCGTCGCGCGGGTATTCGCAGGAGGAGTTTGGATCCGGTAGCATAGTAAGCTAAAGTTCTCCCCGCTTCGCATGGGTGCGCATCGCCTGCTCCAGCAGCCGGTGGGCGGTCTCGTCGTGGGAACAATGGGTCGAATCGAATCGGAAGTCCGACGCTTCCTCGTAGGTGGCCAGCCGCGACGCCCGGAGTGCGTCGAAGGTCTCTCGCGGATTCTCGGTTTGCAGCAACGGCCGCCGCTGGCTGCGCGTGGCTCGCTCGAAGAGCGCATCGGGATCGGAATCCAGCCAGGCGACGATGCCAATTTTCTTCAACGCCACGCGGTTTTCCTCGCGCAGAATGGCTCCACCTCCGGTTGCCAGGACAATTCCAGCGACCCCGACGAGTTCCGAGATCACCCGTTGCTCGATATCACGGAAGGCTCCCTCGCCACCAGACGCAAAGATTTCGGGAATGCTACACCCCTCGGCTTGCACGACCAAATCGTCGGTATCGACAAAACGATGTCCGGTCAGGCCCGAGATCCGTCGCCCCACAGACGACTTCCCGCAGCCCATAAATCCAATAAGAACGATGTTAGGCAGCACCCACGCACGCTCGCACAACTTTGCTGGCGCGTGAACCTTTTTGATCCTTCACGAGTTCATATTCCACCGGCTCGCCCTCCTTGAGGCTGCGGTAGCCGTTGGCATCAATGGCACTGAAGTGAACGAAGACATCTTCCCCGCATTCCGGGTCGACGATGAAGCCGAATCCCTTTTTGTCATTGAACCATTTTACTGTTCCTCTTGGCATGGCCTGTCTGGTAGTGATTTCGAGCAGAGTAACGCCCGTCGAGAGCATCCGAACGCTCCGGGCTCGGAACGTCAAAGAATGTTCGGTAACAATTTCGTCACAATGCGATCCAAACCGTCAAAATCGATTCCACTCGTGGGCGTGGTCATGGGCAGCCGCTCGGACTGGACGACCATGAAAGAGTCCTCGCTGATCCTCGAGGCGCTCGGCGTGCCTCACGAGTGCCGGGTGGTATCCGCTCACCGCACGCCTGATTTGATGGCGCGTTACGCCAAGTCGGCAGCCCGGCGCGGTCTTCGGGCGATCATTGCGGGCGCCGGCGGTGCCGCGCACCTTCCCGGGATGATCGCAGCGCACACCTTGGTTCCCGTCCTCGGCGTTCCGGTCGAAAGCCGGGCACTCAAGGGCCACGACTCCCTCCTCTCGATTGTTCAAATGCCGGCTGGAATTCCTGTGGCGACATTCGCTATCGGGGTTCCGGGTGCCAAGAATGCCGCCTTGTTCGCGGCGGGATTGCTCGCTGTCGGCGACAAAAAAATCCACGCCGCCCTTGAGGGATTCCGCAAACGCCAGACGGCAGAAGCTCTGGCCAGCGAACTCGATTGAAAACGATCGGAGACGCCGGAGGAATCTCGTCCGCTGCAACGCTGCTCGCTGCCGGGGACATTGTTGGGCTGCCGACCGAGACCGTTTATGGCCTTGGTGCCGATGCCCTCAACCCGCTGGCCTGCGCGAGAATCTTCGAAGCCAAGGGCCGCCCGTTGAATGACCCGCTGATCGTCCACGTGCCAGACATCGCGTGGGCGCACCGGTTAGCCGAGTTTTCACCATTGGCCGAAAGTCTCGCCGCAGCCTTTTGGCCGGGTCCGCTCACCCTTGTTCTGCCGAGGAGGGATATCGTTCCGGATGTCGTGACGTCCGGCCAGTCGACTGTCGCGATCCGATGGAGTGCTCATCCGGTGTTTCAGAAGGTAATCGATGCCTTCGGGCGGCCGATTGCCGCGCCGAGTGCCAATCGCTTCGGGCGGATCAGCCCAACGAGTGCGGACGATGTGATCGCGGAACTCGGCGAAGCCGTCCCACTGGTCGTGGACGGCGGTCGATGCGAACACGGGATCGAATCCGCCATCATCCTTGTCACAGGCGATACGCTCCACATTCTTCGCCATGGCCCGATCACCCGCGAAGAGTTGGAAGAGTTCGGCACAGTGGCCGAGGCCGCGGACCCGGAGATCCATTCTCCGGGAGCATTCAAAAGCCACTACGCCCCGCTGACTCCGCTCGAGATCGTTCGAGGAAAACCAACACCCCGTGCCGACTGTGGCCTTCTGGCTTGGTCGCACGACGGAACGGGATTCGAAATCGTCGAGCATTTGAGCCGCACGGGAGACCTCCGCGAAGCCGCGGCCAATCTCTTCGGAGCAATGCGCCGACTTGACGCCGCCGGATTGAAGTCGATCATCGCCGAGGCACTTCCCAATCACGGACTGGGTGCCGCGATCATGGAAAGACTCGAAAAAGCCGCAGCCCGATGAGCGACGGGAAGAAGCTGAATACCCGCGCGAGCGGCATTATTGCCTTCGCGGTGATGTGCAGTCGTGTCCTCGGTCTGGTGCGGGAGGTCCTTTTCAACTCGCTCTTCGGCACGGCGTCGATGGGGCTTTTCATTATCGCCTTTCGGATCCCGAATCTTCTGCGCGACCTCTTTGCGGAGGGCGCTCTCTCGACGGCATTCGTCACCGTATTCTCCCAGCGGATTGAAAAAGACGGCGAGAAATCCGCTTGGGCGCTTGCTTCCAAGATGATGACGCTCGTCGCCGTTTTCATGAGCTTGGTGAGCCTCCTCGGTGTGCTTTTCTCGAACCAACTCGTCGGCCTGCTCGCGCGGGGATTTGCTCCCGGCGAAATGGCCTTCACGATCCTGCTCACACAGATCATGTATCCGTTCATCCTGCTGGTCTCGCTGGCGGCATTGGTCATGGGGATGCTGAACTCGCGCAACATCTTTACGGCGCCAGCGATGGCTTCGAGCTTTTTTAACATCGGGTCGATCCTCGGCGGGGCCTTCTTTGGCTGGCTGATCGACCCGAGCTTCGGGAGAAATGCCCTGCTCGGCCTTGCTCTCGGCACACTTCTCGGCGGCCTCCTCCAGCTCATCATTCAGTTTCCGAGCCTGCATCGGGCGGGCTTTGCCTTCCGATGGGACTTCCGCTGGAGGGATCCGGGAATCCGGAAAATCCTCGTGCTCATGGTCCCGTCGGTCATCGCCGCAAGTGCCGTGCAGGTGAACGTCCTCATCAATACCGGGTTCGCCGCGCATGTCGGAGCGGATGCGGTGACGTGGCTCAACAGTGCGTTCCGCCTCATGCAATTGCCGATCGGCGTTTTCGGCGTGGCCGTGGCGACCATCACGCTGCCGGTTGTTTCCCGGATCGCCGCCGATGCAGATACCAGCCTGTTCGGGCCGACGTTGGGGAAAGCGATGCGGTTGGCGGTTTTCCTCACCCTTCCCGCCGCGGTCGGGCTTTGGTTCCTTGCGGAATCGATCATCGGGTTGATTTATGAGCACGGAAAATTTGTCGCCACCGACACCCGGCAGACCGGCATGGCGCTTCAATACTATGCCCTCGGCCTCGTGGCGTATTCTTGCATCAAGGTCCTCTCACCCGCGTTCTACGCCATCAACCACAAGTGGACTCCGATGCTCGTCAGCTTCGGATCCGTCGCGCTGAATGTCGTGCTGAATTACTGGTTCATGTTTCACGTTGGGCTCGGCCACCTCGGGCTCGCGCTCTCAACGACGATCTGTGCGGTTTTAAATTTTGCCGCGCTCTATTTCCTGATGCTTCGCCCGGCCGGCCACCTCGACTCCGGGAGATTCCTGTCGACGCTCATCAAATGCGCACTCGCGGCGGTTCCACTCGGCTTTGTCTGTTGGGGCGGACTCCATTTGCGAGACACGGTTTTCCAAAATCCCATCCTGTGGCAACAGGCCGTTGCCGTCCTCATCACCATCACGGCAGGAGTAACCGCCTATCTCGCAACTTGCCTCCTCCTTCGCGTCGAGGAAACTGGCGACGCGATGAAGATCATCCGCCGCCGACTCAAACGATGAAGGCTTTTTTCGATAGGGAGCACAGTCCCGCCCAACCTTGGATTCACGGGGTGACCGTTGCCGGACTTTTCGTTCTCTATTCTATCGCCTGCTGGTTCGCGTTTTCCCGGACGGCGGGAAATTGGGGACTCGTATGGAATTACCGGCTCACATTCCTCAATGGGTGGGCGCTCACCATCGCTGTCTCGGCTGCGGCTCTGGTCTTGAGCACCGTGATCGGCGCTTTGGCGGCCCTCGCGAGACGCTCATCATTCCTGCCGCTGCGCTACTCGGCTGCCTTTTATATCGAGGCCATTCGGGGCCTTCCGCTCATCGTCCTCGTCCTCGCCGGGTTCTATGGCGTGGCGAGCGCGGTTCATTGGAACGACCGCATTTCCGCCGGTGTCTTGATTCTCTCGATCTTCAGCGGAGCCTACATCGCAGAGATCATTCGAGCCGGCATTGAGAGCATCGGTCGATCCCAATGGGATTCTGCCCGCGCCATCGGTCTCACTCCGCTTCAAACCTACCGCTTCGTCGTCTTCCCCCAAGTCCTCCGACAATCACTCCCCCCGCTCGCCGGGCAGTTCTCTTCGATCATCAAGGACTCTTCCCTGCTATCAATTATCGGCATCACCGAGCTGACATTTTCCGCGCAGCAGGTCGCCTCGGCGACTTACAGCACACTGGCCTGCTACCTGCCGCTTGGCATTTGCTACCTCCTCCTCACCGTTCCTGTTTCTCTCTGGACCAAGTGGCTTGAAAAGCGTGTGCGATACGAAACGTAATCCCTGATGAAAATCGAGCTTCGCCACATGACCAAAGCGTTCGGATCCCACCGGGTGCTCGATGACGTGAACTTCGATGTCACATTCGATCACACGCTCGCGCTCATCGGCCCGTCGGGTGGTGGAAAATCCACGCTCCTGCGATTGCTGGCGGGCCTCGATACCCCAGACACCGGCTCGCTCGCTGTCAACGGCATCACGCTGGGCTCGTCCGAAGCGGAGTTGCGGCCCTACCGACGCGAGATCGGAGTTGTCTTTCAAGCGTATAATTTGTTTCCCCACCTCTCCGCCCTGCGCAATGTCGTGCTCCCGCTCGTCGAGGTGCACGGGCTGACGCCAGCTGCCGCGCAGGCCCGTGCCTACGAAGTGCTCGAGCGCTTCCAACTGGCCGACCATGCCTCCAAGCAACCAGCACAACTCAGCGGCGGCCAGAGGCAGCGCGTCGCCATCGCCCGCGCCCTGGCCGGGAGTCCGAAATTCCTCCTCCTCGACGAGCCCACGTCGGCCCTCGATCCCGAAATGACCGCAGAGGTTCTCGATGTGATCGCCGAGTTGAAGGAGTCTGGGACACCACTTGTCCTGGTGACGCATGAGATGGGATTTGCCAGGCACACGGCGGATATCATCGCATTTGTCGCGGGGGGCGGCATTCCGGCTTCCGGCCCGGCAGAGGCGTTCTTTCGTGACCCGGGGACACCGGAGGTCCGGCGATTTCTCGAGAAGATCTTGAAATACTGACGGCTTGGCAACCGCACCGACACCTGCCAACCTTCGCCTCCGTGCCGGGGAGCGCATCACAAAAAGCTGTGCGAAGGGTCACAGGCCAAATTCTCGTCGGCGTCGGGATTTTTTCCGGCGTCGTTGCCGTGGCTACCCTCTGCTACTGGCTGGAAGGTTGGGACCTCGACGATGCCTTCTACATGGTCATCATCACGATTTTCGGCGTGGGCTATGGCGAGGTCCAACCGGTCGATACTCCGATCGAAAGATTCACCACGATTCTCACGATCATCGCGGGCCCGGTCGCCACGGTTTATGTGATTGGTTCGTTGGTGAAAATCATCACCGAAAAAGAGTTTCAGAAAGCAATGGCCGATCACAGAAAGTTCAAAAACATGGATTCCATAAAAAACCACACCATCATTTGCGGCTTCGGTCGCATTGGCCAGACGATAGCCCGGGAGCTCCGGAAGGCCGGACTGCCATTTCTTGTTGTTGATCGCGACAAAGCCCGAATTGCACTCTCCGAGAGCCTGGGCTACGTCACGCTGGAGGGAGATGCCGGGAACGAAGACATCCTCAGCCAAGCCCATATCGAGAGCGCGCGCAGCCTGGCAGCCGTGCTCCCCAACGACATGGTCAACGTGTTCATTACCCTCACCGCCCGGAACATGAACCCGGCACTCCGGATCATCGCCCGGGCCGAGGAGCCATCCACGGAAAAGAAACTCCGTCAAGCCGGCGCCAACGAAATCATCCTCCCAGCCCTCGCTGGCGGACTCCAGATTGCCCACCGGATCATTCGTCCGTCGCTGCTGGGCATCTTGGATGACGACACGACATTCCTCAAGAACGACCTCGAGGAACTCGGCGTCGGACTCGAGGAAACAGCACTCACCGAAGGCCACCACCTCGTCGGGCAGCCGCTCTCAGCCTTTGTGGAGGGAATCAAAGGCCGGTCGATCGTTCTCGCCGTGCGCCATCCTGATGGAACAAGCAGCCAGCATCCGGCACCCCATCTCACCCTGCTCGCCGGGGACAAGATTATCTCGCTGATCCGGAAGAGCGGCTAGCGTGCCACTCGGCGAGAGCGAGGGTCATGGTCATTTCGATGACGGCGACTTGCGCACGGACCCGATCTTGAATGTGGAACTCGGATGGCGTCTCAACAGTGAAAGTTCGCCGGGCGTATTGAAAATGGAGGAGAAACGCTTCCGGCCATTCCGCCATGGAATTTCGTCGGATCCGCCGACGGATGACGCCCGCGGACGCCGCTCGCCCCTCGACCTGGTTCCGTCGGTCGACGGGGACATGGGGAGTCGCCGCGGTTAGAAGTTTTTCCGCCCAGTGGGGTTTCGCTGAGGCGATTTCATAGATGTAAATCCCGGTCGCGTCGAAGTCCTCGTGGAACGCCATGGCGACATCAAAAGTCCGACCTTCGATCTCGCGGATCTGCGCCCGGATCGGCTGCGTGGGGGCGTGGTAGCAACGATTGAGATCGCGGCCCCGATGATCGAGGCGGCTGTTGTTGACAAGACCCCAAGGGTTCAGGCAGGGAAAAATCGTGGCATCGATTTCCCGAATGATCTCCGGGTTGTTCTCCGCCCATTCCACCAACCCCTCGGTCGCCGCCGCCTCGTCTCCGTGAATCCCGGCGGAGAAATACATCCGCGGAAGATCCCGTCGGGAAGACTTCGAGCACAGGACGAGGAGGGGATACCCGGCTACCGTCGCAAATTCCTTGATCGCCATCTTGTTCATCCGGGCGACCTTTTGCCATCGGCGGGCGAGGTGGTCATAGTTGTGGGCCATCGCCAACGAGCTTGCCATGACCCCATTTCCTAACGACTCATCGCGCGTTCTTCCACCGAAAAGAAGAGGTGAGCTTCCCCCCCGGATTTAGGCCGCGGCGGAGTTAAGAGAAGGATGGTTGTTG
>JBMOHW010000104.1:0-8185 GCA_049317665.1 Terrimicrobiaceae bacterium
TGATTCCGCGGGGTCGTAGATCAACGAGCATAACGTGATTGTCCGTCCCACCCGAGACGATCGTGTAGCCGAGCATCGAGAGACGGGCCGCGAGCGCCTTCGCATTGCTGACAATCTGCCGGGCATATTGTTTGAAATCCGGCTGCAGAGCCTCGCGGAAACACACGGCCTTGGCGGCAATCACATGCATCAACGGCCCTCCTTGGACACCAGGGAACATTTGCGAATCCACCTTCTTCGCGAAAGCCTCGCGACACAGGATCAATCCAGCCCGCGGTCCGCGCAGGCTCTTGTGCGTCGTGGTGGTCACAAAATCCGCATGGGCCACCGGCGACGGATGGGCTCCGCCCGCAACCAAACCGGCAATGTGCGCCATGTCGACAAACAGGAACGCACCAACGGAATCCGCGATCGCCCGCATCCGCGCGAAATCAATCACTCGCGGATAAGCCGATGCGCCAGCGGTGATCATCTTGGGACGCACCTCGGCAGCCTGCCGCTCCAAGGCGTCATAATCAATCGTCCCAGACTCGGCGGAAACGCCGTAGTGGTGCACCTCGTAAAGCTTGCCGGAGAAATTCGCCTTGTGCCCGTGAGTCAGGTGGCCGCCGTGCGCAAGATCCATCGTGAGGATCCGATCGCCGGGTTGGAGCACCGAAAAATAAACCGCCATGTTCGCTTGGCTGCCGCTGTGAGCCTGGACGTTGGCATGATCAGCGCCGAAAAGTTCCTTCGCTCGCGCGATCGCCAGCGACTCCACGACATCGACAAACTCACACCCTCCATACCAACGCCGCCCGGGATACCCCTCGGCATATTTGTTCGTCAGGCACGAACCTTGGGCCTGCATCACGGCGGCACTGGTAAAGTTCTCCGAGGCGATCAGCTCAATGTGCTCGAACTGCCGGTGATGCTCGCGCGCGATAGCATCGGCGATTTCGGGGTCGGTGGCGGCTAGGTCCGGCATCGAAGCCGGGGATTCGGTGGTAGTGGTCATGGGATCTTCTTCTTTTATACGCTTCAAAATGGTCGGCAGAGCACGTTCAATCGTCCGCTTGCATTGCTCGTAGACCGCCCGGCCTTGGCCGATCGGATCCGGAACATCAGGCGAGCCGGGCTCGTCCTCACGGAGTAGACGAACTTTGTGCGAAAATTCGGGAAAAAACAAGTCCACCAAACGCAGGTGATCCTCCGTCATGACAAACACGTGCGTCGCCCTCTCGAGCAAATCGCCAGTCACCGGCTGACTCCGGAAACTCGTGAGATCGATCCCCGACTCGGCAAGCACGCGAACCGAGTCCGGGCTGGCCGGTTGCCCCCTCGCGGCACTCACTCCAGCCGACTCCGTCGTGATCTCAGGTGTCTTGCGAACCAGTGCACGGAACAATGCCTCAGCCATCGGGCTTCGGCAGACATTTCCCGTGCAAACAAAAACGACATGACGACGGTTTGACTTCATGAAAACCCCGCCACACTAAAGGCCCATGCGATCAAGTCAACCGCAGGCGCAAGAATGCCCCCCGGCAAATCGGAAGGGAAACCCCATTCGCCACTTGAGATTCCCGAGGGTGCCGGGTATAGCCTTGCAGCTTGATGACTTCGGCAACTGAAGAGTGGTCTTTTCTGGACGATGCTTGGAGATATGCCCTCGTTCTGACTGGACGCGAGGAAACCGCTCTCGAACTTGTCGAATCCTCCCTCGAAAAACTGGCCCGCCGCACAGACGCGGCAGACCCATTGCGAGCGAAGAAGATCCTGTTCTCGATCCTCTACCGTGGACATCGCAGCATGGCCGCACCGCCCGCTCCCACCACGCCCGCCGAGTCGGCTGCCTATCGATTTCGTGGTCTGCCCGAACCAGGGCGGAGTGCGTGGATCCTGCTATCCCTCGGCCTTTTCGCCGGCGAGGACTTGGCGGGCCTGCTCGGAGAGTCCCCGTCGGACCTGGCTGCCTATTTGTCGGATGCCCGCCGTGCCTTCCCAAGGGAGGACGCCGCATGACGCCGAAGTCCGCCCGAGTCATTCTCGCCACTCAGCCGCTGCCCTCTGAGAACCCAACCCCGGATCAGGCTGCCGCTCTGGAGACCATTCGGAAGTCCGACGAGTTGATGGCGGATTTCGAATTCCAAAAACAAGCCGATCTCGCGGCTGTTACCGCGCTCTGTGAAATGACCGTCCCACCGGCCATCGCCGAAAAGATCAAGGAATTGCAGACCACGGCCGCGAGCTCGCGTGGGAAAACGAGGTTCAACCCGCTGGATCCCGCCACCCTTTCTGTTACCATCGGATTCATCCTCTTGGTCGGCCTCCTCACTTGGCATTTCCTCGGCCGGTCGGGGTCTTTCCCAGAAGAAGCCCTCTCCGTGGCGGCCGAGGGCATTCGACTGCAAACGGACCAGTTCGACGTTGTCGAAGAGAATGCGGGGGCACTTGCGGATTGGTTCCTGATGAAGGGCTTCGACAGATTCCAGATCCCGGACGAGTTTTCCAACTACCAAGCTGCGGGCGCTCGCATTTTCAAGATCGAGAATCAACCCATCGCCGTTCTTGCCGTGCCGGAAAACTTTATGTTTTTCATGGTTTTTGACCCCGTTCCCTTTGGAGTTTCGGTCGCTCCGGAGGGTTCTTGGCGAACGGTTGCGCTTGATCAAAAATACGCTGCGGCCATCCGCGAGGTCGATGGGATGTGCTTCATGGTAGTCGCCCCCGGAACGCGGCAGACCATCAAGGATCTCATCTCACAAAAACGCTGAGGGCCGAAAAAGATACAGCCCGCCGCAGCGAATGCTACGACGGGCTGTTGTTCCCCCCAGAACAATCTTTAATGACGTGAGGTTATCCCGAACTCCCGTCGGCGCAAGGGATTTTTCAAAAAAAATTCGAATGTTTCTTTAAATAACTTAAGGATAGCCTTTTGCACTACGACTTTTTTGACCAGAAAACGTCATTTGTCAGCATTTTCTCTCCATTAAAGTGAAAATATGCCCGGAAACGTTCCCCTCGAATCATCCCCGGCAGCCAATACTGGTCATCTTCCCACATTTCCCGGTAGGGAATGGCATCTAACGGCGTCCATCTAGGCACCGCTTCGTCCGTCTCGATCGCCTCGCCCACGCAATCGCCGGCGGTAAAAACCGTGCAATGCAAGCTGTAGCCGTCGGCAAACTGAAAATGCAAAACCCCGCATTCCTCGACCCCCACGGGCGTGATTCCCAATTCTTCCTGCGTCTCCCGGATCGCCGCATCCCTTGCCGACTCGCCAGGCTCCAGACGGCCGCCGGGGCCGTTGATCTTTCCAGCCCCGAGACCGCGCTTTTTGAGAATAAGGAGAATCTGTCCATCCCGAATCACAAAACAAAGCGTCGCCCGTTCCTTGGGTGTCCAAGTATTCCAAAACTCATTCATCAAGGCCTCGGAAAGTCGCAGAGCACCCGGAGCGCGTCAATGGCGAAGGGATTTCACTGCTCCGCTGGCCCATAGAGAGCCCGAACCAAATTCTGCGCGCGACGACCGGGCAATACTCCGGGTTCCATTTGGTTCATCACATAAGCAAAACCGATCCGGTTCACCGGATCGGCAAATGCGAGGCTTCCGCCGGCCCCGGGATGCCCGAATGCCGACACCGACGGCCCCATCAGTTCCCGACGTTTCACCCCGCGATCATCCAGAGGATCCATCATCAAACCGGCCGAGAACGCCGTCTCGGTTTGCAGAACCTTGTCAAATCCCTGCGTCCGCCGCGTGGTCATCCACCGAATCACCCGTTCGCTCGCATAGCGGCGTCCGGCAAAGATCCCGTCCTCTGCCAACATTCCGTAAAACTTCGCCAGCGACGTGGCCGATCCGATGCCGCCCATCGAGGGAATCGAGACCCGACGGGCTTCCGGTTGATTCATCAACGACGCCATCGCAAGACCGGACGGGGACGAAAACGCCCGGCGGGTCAGTGAGGCCGCGTCAGAAAATGCCACTGAAAATGGATCGCCCGCATCGCCGCGCGATTTTGCAGCCAGCATGGTCGCGACCCGGCCCTCCTCGCTTTCGGGCAGCCCGATCCATACATCCAAGCCGAGCGGATCCCCAAAAACACGGCGCCAATATTGGCCCAGTGTCTCCCCCTCATTCAAGCGTCGCACGATCTCATCCATGAGAAATCCCGAGGTCCTCGGGCCATAAGCCAGCCCTCCAAAAGCCTCGCCAAATGGCTCCTGCGCCGCGAGGGCCTCGGCGACGGCCGCGTGATCGAGAATCGAAACTCCGTCCCGCCGAAGCGCTCCGAGCCCCGCTGCGTGGGACAACACCTGTCCGATCGTAATCTGACCTTTTCCTCCGGCTCCGAACTCGGGCCACAACTCAACCATTCGCGAGTCGAGCCCCAGTCCGGCCTCGTCCACACTTCGCAGCACACAAGTCGCCGCGAGGCCTTTGGTGGCCGACCAGATGAGGACCAACGTGTCGTCGGTCCACGGATCCCGACGGGCGGCGTCACGGAATCCTCCCGCCAACCGAACAACCTCGACCCCTTCGTGCCAGACCGACACCGCCGCCCCAACTTCCGTTCCGAACGCCATGTTGGCCTCGAACGCCGCCCGCACCCTCGCAGGAAAATTTTCGCTCACGCAGAAGCTAAAGCAAATCGCTGACGGATTTCAGATCCGGATCGTATTTCGCGATCTCGCGGAATTTCCTGTCGAGCAAGAAACTCGTCTTCAAGTGTTCTTCCGCCTCGGTCCGGTTCCCGAGCACGGCATCGTAGCAGCCGAGATTGTAGTGGTAGGTCGCCTCTTTCGACAGGCTGGGCGGTCCGGCGAGCAAAACCTCCTTAGCCTCGGCCGTCCGCCCGATCTCGTGCAGGCAGAACGCTCCGTGAATGTAGCCCGTCGAGCCGTCCGGATAGATCTCCCGGAGAAGAGCGCAAACCTCCAGTGCCGGCACCCAAAGCCGCCCGCGCATCAAGACAAAAAGCCGGAGCTGCAGCACTTCCTCGCGCTGCTGTTCGCCGGCAGGCAGCGCGTCCAACTCGGCCAGGGCCTCCTCGGGCATCTCCAGTTCAATGTAGCCCTGCGCCGCGAGCAGGGAGCGTTCGATGAGCATTTGCAAAAACCTAGCCGTGATCTCCGGCTTTTCAATACCCGTGATAATCAGGCAAAAACATCCTGGCCATCTTCGCGATCCTGAAATCTCCGAACACGGAAGACATGGGCCGGGCGGTTGTGAGGATTCAGCGAGACGAAATTCCGCGATCCTCGCCACGTAAACTTCTCACCCGTCAGCAAGTCCTCGACGACAAACGCCTCGGCTGCCCCAATCCCAAAGTCCGCGAGCGGCACATGCACAAACGCCGTCTGCGGTTGCCACGGATCAACCGTCACGATCACCAGCACCACATTGTCCAGCGCCGCCGTCGATTTGCTGAAGCACAGGACATTGTCGTTCTCGGCCGTCTGGATCCTCAGGTTCGCATACTCCTGCAAGGCGCGATTCTGCCGGCGGATCGCATTGAGCCTCGCCAGGTATTCCTTGATGTTCCCGGGCGCATTCCAGTCTCGACCCTTGAATTGATATTTCTCCGAGTCCGCATACTCCTCGCGTCCGGGCACCGGCAAGTTCTCGCACAGCTCAAACCCACTGTAGATACCGTAGACCGGACACGCCATGGTCGCCAGCACCGAGCGGATGAGAAAGGCCGGACGCCCACCCGTCTGCAAATACTCGGGGAGAATGTCGGGCGTGTTCGTAAAAAAGTTGGCCCGGAAAAATTCCTTCAGTTCGGTCTGGGTCAGCTCGGTGAGATACTCGGCAAGTTCGGCCTTCGTGTTGCGCCAGGTGAAATAGGTGTAGCTCTGGGAAAACCCGGCCTTGGCGAGTTCCTGCATCATTTTCGGCCGCGTGAACGCCTCGCTCAGGAAGACCGCATCCGGGAATTTCGCCCGGACCTCGGCAATCATCCACTCCCAGAACGACACGGGCTTGGTATGCGGATTGTCGACGCGGAAGATCCGCACCCCGCGCTCGCACCAAAACATAACCACGTCGCGCAGTTCATCCCAGAGCGCGCGCCATTCGGGATTGTGAAAGTTGAGCGGATACACATCCTCGTATTTTTTCGGAGGATTCTCGGCGTATTTGATCGTGCCGTCCGGACGCTTGAAAAACCACTCGGGATGGGCCTTCACGTAGGGATGATCGGGAGAGCAATTGATCGCAAAATCCAGCGCGATCTCCATTCCCCGATCCCGCACTTGCCCGACAAGCCACTCAAAATCCTCGAGCGTTCCGAGCTCGGGAGCCACGTCTTTGTGCCCTCCACCATTCACGCCCTGCCGGTGATTGCCGATCGCATACGGCACCCCGGGCTCACCGGGCTCGCAGCGCAGGGAGTTGTTCCGCCCCTTCCGATTGCTCACGCCAATCGGGTGGATCGGAGGAAAATAGATCACGTCAAATCCCATCGCCTTCGCGTCATCGATCCGCCCGAGACAATCGCGAAATGTCGATCCGCTGTCGGGCTTCCCCTCGGCCGAGCGCGGAAAAAATTCATACCATGCCGCAAAGACCGCCCGCTCGCGATCAACCCACACCGGCTGTGCGGGCTCGTGGATCGTTGCCAGCGAACGGTCGGCATGGATCGTCATCAAGGCACACAAGACCGGATCATGGGCGAGTCGGTGCGCGGCTTCGGCATCCGCTCCCCGCAGGGCTGCACCAAACTTCTTCAGCGCCTTCCCGTCTTCGGACTTCCCGGCGCGCCCGGCTGCCGCCTCGACAAACGCCGCCCCCTCAAGCGTCTCGCTCTGAAGCTCCCGCAGACCGGCTCCAAACTTCTTCTCTATCTCATGCTGCCACGAAAAAAATACGTCGCCCCATGCCTCGACAGTGAATTCCCACCCGCCGGGGTCGGTCACCGCGAGCACTCCAGCCCAACGGTCGTTCACCAGTGGCTTCATCGGCGTCTCCCGCCACGCTTTCTCCCCGGCTTTCCGCCATTTCAATACCGCCGTGACTTCATCATGACCTTCCTTGAAGACATCGGCCTCAACGACGATCGGCTCGCCCGGTGCCCGCTTGATCGCGTAGCGCCCACCATCGAGGCTGGGCGAGATTCGACGAATGATGGCTGTCTCGGGCTGTTTCTTCATGGGAGCGAATCCAGAACCTCCACAAATTCATCGAGCCCATCAAGCCTCGCCGCCACCTCGCGCAGCGAACGTCTCGCCGCGGGGATGTGCTGCAAAAAGTCCGCCCGGCCTTTCTGGATCCCCAGAAATCCATAAGCCCCGAGCGCCTGCATCAATCGCTGGAGCGCACACCAGTGAAATATCTCCTCGAAGTCCTCGCTCACTTCGATACCGGACCGCCGCGAGAGCCTCATGTAAAAACCCAACAACTCCTCGCGTTCCCCGACCGCAAGGCTCACGTAGGGATCGAATAGCAACGACGCCACATCGTATTGAGCCAAGCCGGGTCGCATTCCCTGGAAGTCGATCAGCCACGCCGTCCCCTCGGAGATCATCACATTCTGGGATTGAAAATCCCGGTGCACCAACACTCGTGGACGCTCGGACAATCGCACCGCCGCCGACTTCAATGCGGACAGCCCAGCGATGCGGCGAACCTGGGACTCGTCGAGCCCGAAATGATTGCCCAGACAATGCTCAAAAAAATACCCCTGCTCCCAAAGGTAGAGCTGTTCATTGAATTCCCGCTCGAGCGTGATCGCCGCCTCACCCAGCCGTCGCGTCGCCGCCGAATGCATCTTGAAGACCTCGATCAATGCCGATTCATAAAGCGGCCGCCGCACATCCCACTCCCGCTCCCGATACGTCCAGAGATCCTTCTCCCCGAGGTCCTGCATCCAGATCAACTCCTGCTCGGAATCATGAAAATAAATCCTCGGCACCTGCACTCCGGACAAGGCGAGAAACTTCGCGATGTCCACGTAATGCCGGTTCTCCTCCTTGTGACCCGAGTATTTCACCATGATCATCGACCGATCCGCCGCCCGGATCCGGTAGAACCTCCGGTCCGACCCACCCTTCTCCACCGCCGTCACCTGAAAGTCCCCGGGACCGTAACCGGGAAAATTTTCAATCGTGTGGTGGATGACTTGCGACTCAGCGAACATGGAGATCAAGGGCGTGAATCCATCATTCAATACCCCGCCCGACCCGGAGGAAAGACGGAT
>JBMOHW010000105.1:0-8134 GCA_049317665.1 Terrimicrobiaceae bacterium
ACATGACGCCTTCCATGCCCTGCACGTGCAGGTCGCCGAAGAAGCTTTGGTTCCAGCCGGAGAAGGCGAAGAGCGACATGGGGGCCGGCACGCCGACGTTGACGCCGAGCATCCCGCATTGGATTTCGCGTGTGAACTGTCGGGCGGCGGATCCGCTGCTGGTGAAAATGCTGGCGCCGTTGCCGAAGGAAAGTTGGTTCATTGTGGCAATCGCCTCATTGAGCGTTGCCGGACGCACGAGCGAGAGCACGGGGCCAAAAATCTCCTCCCGGAAAACCCTCATGGTCGGTCGCACATGATCAATCAGCGTAGGCCCGACAAAAAAGCCTCCCGAGTTTTCCGGCAACCGCCGGCGTCCATCAAAGGCCAGGTCGGCCCCCTCGCCCGGAGCCGCGCTGATAAACGTCTGCACCCGCTGACGGGCGGCCTCATCGATCACGGGTCCCATGTCCGCCGAATCGTTCGCCGAGGTGTCGTCGAGATGGAACTTCCCGAGAGCGTCCCCGAGGCGTTCGCGCCATTCCTCTGCCGCCGAGCCCACTCCCATGAGCACCGAACCCGCCATGCATCGCTGGCCTGCGCAGCCGAACGATGAGCCCAGAATCGCGCGCAGTGTCGAGTCCGGTTCGGCATCGGGCATGACGAGGAGAACGTTTTTCGCGCCGCCCGCGGCTTGCACGCGTTTGCCATTCTGGCAGCCGAGTGAATAAACGTGGCGCGCGATTTGGGATGAACCGACAAAACTGATCGCCGAAATCCCCGGATGCTGACAAAGCGCATCGACGACCTCGCGTCCGCCGTGGACGAGATTCAGCACGCCATCCGGCAGCCCCGCCTCGCGGAAGAGTTCGGCCAGGCGAACGGCCGTGAGCGGGACTTTTTCACTGGGTTTGAGGATGAACGAATTGCCGCAGGCAATGGCGAGAGGAAACATCCACATCGGGACCATGGCCGGGAAATTGAAGGGGGTGATTCCCGCGCAGACTCCGAGCGGTTCGCGCATCGTGACGGCATCAATCTGCTCGGCAACTTGGGGGAGTGATTCGCCTTTGAGAAGCTGGGAAATCCCGCAGGCGAATTCCACGACCTCGATCCCCCGACGAACGTCGCCCTTGGCCTCATCGAGGGTTTTTCCATTCTCCCGCACAACGAGACGGGCGAGGTCGGTAAAGTTGGCATCGAGGAGATCGCGGTAGCGAAACAGGATCGCCGCCCGCTTCGGGGGAGGCGTGACAGCCCAGGAAACAAATGCCGACTGCGCCGCTTGGACGGCGGCGTCCACGGTGGCCGCGTCGCCGTGCGGTGTGTGCGCGATCGCCTCACCACGGGATGGGTTGAAAACCGAGTTGCCCGTCACACCCGCCGGGCGAATCCATTCGCCGCCAATCCAGTGGGGAACAATCGGAAGGTCGGTGGGCGATTTGGTTTCCATGATCGACTCAGTTTGCCCGGATCGGAACGAGCCGACGAGAACAAAGAGCTTTGCGATTCCCTCAGAATTGTTCCATCGTCTTTAAGCAATGAACAAACGCGTGTTCGGTCGAACGGGGCGGGAAGTCGGGGAGATTGGATTGGGTTGTTGGCAACTCGGAGGAACCGATTGGGGTGGGTTGAGCGATTTGCGGGCGCACAGCATTCTGTTGGCGGCGATGGATTCCGGGGTGACATTTTTCGACACAGCCGACGTTTATGGGGCCGGAAAAAGCGAGGAGATCATCGGGAAGTTTCTCAAGGAACGGAAAGAGAAGGAGGGACGTCCGTTTGTCGCCACGAAGATCGGACGCGCACAGGGGATCTACCCGGATGGTTATACGAAGGACGCCCTGCGAACCGCTGTGGAGGCCTCGCTTCGAAGGTTGGGCGTGGCGTCACTCGATCTCGCACAACTCCATTGTGTGCCCACCGAAACGCTCCGGAGTGGCGAGGTTTTCGAATGGCTTCGGGGGTTTCAGGACGAGGGAAAGATCCGGAACTTTGGAGCCAGTGTGGAGACGGTCGAAGAAGCTCTCCTGTGCCTGAAGCAGCCGGGTCTGGCTTCGTTGCAGGTAATCTTCAGCTTGTTTCGTCAAAAACCAGCGTTTGAGCTTTTCCCGCTGGCCCTGAGTCAGGGCGTTGCCATCATCGTTCGCCTGCCTTTGGCGAGTGGTCTCCTCGGCGGTCACATGACCGGGCAGACGGTTTTCGCGCCAACAGATCATCGGAGCTACAATCGCAACGGGCAGGCGTTCAACGTCGGCGAGACCTTTTGCGGTCTGACGTTCGAGGATGGTCTCGATCTCGTGTCGCGTGTGCAGAGATTCCTCCCGTCGGGCGTGACGCTTCCGCAGTTCGCGCTGCGATTCATTCTTGACCATCCCGCGGTGTCGGTGGTGATCCCGGGTTCGAGCCGACCAACCCAAACGACGGCCAATGCAGTGGCAACCAAGCTCCCGCGGCTCTCGCCCGAATTGCACGAGCAAATCCGCGCCTTTTACGAATCCGAGGTCGCGGCTCGGATCCGAGGTCCCTACTGACGTCGTGCTCGTTGAGCGAGCGCCCAAACACCCACCGCAAAAGCTGCCGCTGCGATCAGCACATCGCGCAAGATTGCCCAAATCATTTTCATTGCCGACGGGGCCTCATCCCGGCCGAAACACGCGCAGTCCACGATAATCCCTTGCGTGAGCGCCCACGTGAGTGCTGCGATGAAGATGCCCGATAGCACAAAGATCATCGTGGCACCGAGCGGGTAGACTCGCGGAATCAAAAGCAGCAAGCCCGCAAGGATCTCGGTCCATGCGAGGATCACAGCGAATGTCCCCGCCCACTCCGGTGGGATGATCGTGAACGGCACAAGTGCCAGGGCAAATTCCTCACTCGCGCCAGCTTTGATAAGTCCCGCATAGAGAAACATCCCCGCGAGCGCGATCCGGAGAAAAATGATCAACCACTTCATGAGACGGCCTCGATGGTTCGGATCGTGTGCCAGGCCGCATCCACATTGTGGACTCGAAAAATCGAGGCGCCGCGAAGGCAACCGGCGACGATGCATGCGACGGTGCCGGCATCGCGGGCGGCCGGATCGGAAATGCCAAGCACCCGCCCGATGACTCCCTTGCGCGAGACGGGAAGAAGAATCGGACGACCGAGACTGGAGAGAGACCCCAACTCGCGATAGATCCGAAGGTTGTCCGGCATTTGCTTTGCAAAATCGATCCCCGGATCGAGGAGGATCTGATCCCGGGCGACACCGGCCTGGAGGGCGATGCGGATTCGCTCTTCAAAGAATGCGGCGACATCGGCCACGACGTCCCGGTAAGTGACCTCCGTATGCGCGACCTTTGGCTCGCCCACGGAGTGCATGATCAGGAGTGCGGCTCCGGTCTCCGCGCAGATCCGCGCATTCGTATCGTCCGGGAGTGCACTCATGTCGTTGAGTATATCGCCCGCGACTTCGAGACTCCAACGCGCGACGGCGGGGCGCCAGGTATTGATCGAAAGAAGCGGCGGAAAAAGCTGGGCCTCATCACGCGGACGAGCCGTCAACATTGTCTCGCGGAACATCTCCACAAACGGTCGAATCCTCGCCCATTCTTGCTCCTCGGACACCGGCCGACGATTGGTGCGGGCGCTCTCCCCGCCCACATCAATGATGTCCGCGCCCTCGGAGACGAGCTCGGCCGCCCGTGCGAGCGCCCAGGTCGAGTCGAGTCGCCCGTCGCCCGAGAACGAATCGTCGTTGATGTTGACGATGCCCATGACGAGCGGTCGTCGAGGAAATTCGACCATCCGACCGCGGGCCTGCAGTTTCATAATCGTCATGTTGTTCTTGTTTCCCTATCCATTCTTCTCCAGCTTCGTCAGGGATTCAACGGCCATGAGTTTCATCGATTCAGTTTTTGCAAAGCTCAAACGTCATCCGAAGAGGATCGTCTTTCCCGATGGGGATGATCCGCGGGTGATTCGGGCGGCCCAGATTTTCTTCGAACGCGATCTCGGTGTGCCGGTGCTGCTCGGTCGGCGGGACGTGATCGAGCGTGTGGCGATGGCCGAGGGGGCGAGTCTCGACCATGTGGCGATCATCAATCCGGAAACTTCGTCCGACCTTCCGGTTTTCTGCCAGCGGCTCGAACGTCTCGAGCGGTATAAGAATACGGGGATCAACGACAGCCGGGCGGTGATGACCAATTACAATTATTTTGCGGCGATGATGGTGCAATACGGCCTCGCCGACGCCCTGGTCGGCGGGGTGAGTTCCTATGGAGGGATCCTTCTCCGTCCCCTGATCCGCCTGATCAAGCCTCTGCCGGATGCCGACGTGGTGTCGAGCTGCACGGTCGTCGAGTTGGAGAAGAAGGAATTTGGCGATGACGGCGTCCTCTTTTTTGCCGATACCGGAGTGGTTCCCGACCCCACCATGCAGCAACTGGCGAGCATTGCCGTGCAGACCGGGCTCCTGGCCCGCCAGGTCTTCGGTCGGCGTCCCCGCGTGGCACTCCTGAGCTTTTCGACGAAAGGAAGTGCGAAGACTGCGGCCACCGAAAAAGTTGCCGGCGCCACCGAGTTGGCACGGCAGATCGCCGAGAAGATTGGCGCGGAGATTGCTGTGGATGGCGAGATGCAGGCCGATGCCGCCCTCATTCCGGAGCTCGCTGAAAAAAAGATGGGTCCGAGCCTGGTCGGTGGTCGCGCGAACGTCCTCATCTTCCCCGATCTCAATAGCGGAAACATCGCCGTGAAACTCGTTCACCATTTTGCCGCCGCGCGAACATTCGGCCAGATCATCCTCGGGCTCTCTCGCCCAGCCGCTGATCTGTCCCGCGGCACGGATCCGGAAGAAATCGCCTGCATGGCGGCCCTCGTTGGTCTCCAAGCCATCGAATACCGCAAACTCTATCCGGATCAGGGCGAATAAGGGTCAGCGGTGAATACAAGCACTCCTCGAATTTTCATCGCGGCTACCGAGCAGAATGCCGGCAAGACAACCACAGCCCTCGGCCTCTACTCCAACCTTCACAAGGAATTTGGGCGGATCGGATTTATCAAGCCGGTCGGTCAGAGGTTCACGGAGATCGAGGGGAAACAGATCGACGAAGACAGCGTGCTGATCCGCGATACGTTTGACACGCAGGTGCCGATCGAGGACATGAGCCCGATCGCGGTCGAGCCGGATTTTACCCGTCGCTATATCAACCAGTCGAACGGCGATGTGCTGGCCAAGCGGATCCAGCATTCCTTCGACCGGGCGTGTTGGGAGAAGGAATTTGCGATCATCGAGGGGACCGGACATGCGGGCGTTGGTTCGACATTCGATTTATCAAACGCCCGCGTGGCGCGTCTCCTGAAGAGCAAAGCCCTCCTTGTGACTCCGGGCGGAATTGGACGTCCGATTGACGAAGCCGCCTTGAACAAAGCGCTTTTTGACAGCGAGGGCGTTGAAATTTTGGGCGTTGTGATGAACAAAGTGCTCCCCGCCAAACTCGATTACATCGCCGATTTTGCCCGTCGGGGATTTGAACGTATCGGACTCGAGCTTCTGGGCGTAGTACCCATGGAGTCCATGCTCGCCGAACCAACACTTTTGGAGACCTGCGAGCAGATTCGCGGAACATTTCTCTGTAACGAGCAACTGGCCCGCACCCGGAGCCGCCAGGTCGTGATCGGTGCGCTCAGCTCCGCCAATCTCTTCAATGCGATCTCCCCCGGCACCTTGCTCGTCGTTCCGGGCGACCGCGAGGACGTCGTTCTCGCGGCCCTCTCCAAATCCGGAGCCTCCTCACCGCTGGCCGGTATGGTGCTCTCCGACGACCTCAAGCCTCACGAGCGTCTGCTGGAAATGCTCTCCCGATCCCAACTCCCTGTCATTCTCTCTCCGATGGACTCCTACAGCATTGCCCAGAGGATTCACTCCATGACGGTGAAGACACTTCCCGGCGACACGCAAAAAATCGGGTGTATTCAGGACCTGATTTCGCAATACGTTTCCATCCCACGCCTCCTGGAAAAAATTCAATCCCCCGCTGCCGCATGATTTTTCGCACCGCACTTCTCCTCGCACTCCTCTCCCCCCTGCTGAGTTTCGGCCAGGTCAATGTCGATGGACGGCAAGGCGCATCCGCTGCCGCCGGCGCGAGGTCTTTGTCGGGCCTCTTCGGGAAATCTCCCTGCGAGCGCTTTCGTCAAGCCATTGCCAAAGCTCAGGCCGTGCAGATTTTCGAGGGGCTTCCCGATCCCAGCTCGGACCCCGCCGCCTTCGCGCTGGAGAGAAAAAGGACCGATCTGTTAATCGTGGGAACGTCGGGATTTTATGCGAGCCCGCTGGCCATCGAGCCGGCGGACAAGGCTGTGATCGAAGCGATGTTTCGCGAGGGCCGTGCGTTCTCGCCCGGAGGCGACGATTCCGTGTGTGGGAAGTTCCATCCCAGCTTTCTGCTCCTCTGGAAAATCGATGGTGTGACCTGGAGTGCAAAGCTCGGCATGGGGTGTCAGGAAGTGCTTGCGGAAGGTCCCGGGCTCGCGATGAATCGCTACATCCTCCCCTCCAGTTACTCCCAGCTCGACAAGATCCTCGGCAAATACCAAAGCCGCCGAGGATCGGCATCCCGCTCCGAGGGGCAGAAAATTTCCGGACATTTCCATGGGGGTAGGACAGCATTTGTCCAATGTGATGTGCGATGGTCGCGGGCGTTATGAACATCTCATCCATACGTCACATCCTTTGGAGTCCCAAACAAAGCCGCCGTATTTGCTTCGAGCAACTCGAGCTCCCGCTGCCCGGCCCCTATCGCAAAAGCAACGACGCCGAAGTTTTGGCGATGCTCCGCCGCCTCAAGAAAAAGCTGGCTGAGCCAGCCTGATCCCACGGCAACCGCCAACCAAGCCGGAGTCGAGATTCGCCGCTTGCAATCCGGGAGGTGCCTGTTTCGATCGGAGCCAGTGTGCATCTTCGAGCCACAGACTTCGTGCGATCTAATGGTCCGATGGGTCTGGCCATGCTTGTGCTTGCCGTTTCCGTGGGCATCGGTTTCGGAGTCCCCCGGATGATCGCCGACTTTCTCCGGCCTGCGACGTGGGAAGTCGTTGAAGCGAGGATCGCTCGCGATTGGCCGTCGGTCCCGCAGATCTCGACGGAGGAACTTGCCCGTCAACTCGCACTCCCGGAGCCACAACGACCACTTCTTATCGATGTCCGCACGGCGAAGGAGTTTGAGGTGAGCCACATCCCAGATGCCATCCGGGCCGGGACGTCGAGCCAGATTAAGAACGTCCTCGCCCAGGTGCCTGCCGACCGGCCGGTGGTTTTTTCCTGTGCCATCGGAATGAGATCTGCCGATGCCGCCAGCAAGGTAATTGCGCGGGGGCGGGGGAAAGTTTCGAATCTGGCCGGATCGTTGTTCAAGTGGGCGAACGAGGGTCGCCCGCTGGAGAGTCACGGCCGTCGGGTCTTTACGGTCATGCCTTATGGAAACCGTTGGCTACCACTCCTCGACCAGAGATTGCGACCGGCTTCGTAATGCACGAGGTTTTATCACGGTGCTTCGCCATCGACTTCTGACTCGCGAGATTTTTTTGAACGTTCGCGGGGAGGGGATGTCTCACTGTTAACGACATTAAATACTTTTACGCATTGAAAAATTGCACACAGAGGCAGGTTCACGTGCGTAACAGAAATTACTACAAAACCCCAAAAAGTCATGGCTATCGAAGATTCAGACACAGGATTCCAACTCTACCTCCGGGAGATCGCAAAATTTCCGCTTTTGACTCCGGCAGAGGAAGTTCAGCTTGCCCGGAAGATCAAACGCGGAGACGCGGAAGCTCGGGCCCGGATGGTCAGATGCAACTTGCGCCTAGTCGTCAAAATCGCTCGGGACTATGGAAATTACGGCCTGCCTTTGCTGGACCTGATCTCGGAGGGGAATATCGGCTTGATGAAAGCCGTGGAGCGGTTCGATCCGAAAAAAGGGGGAAAGCTGAGCACGTATGCCGCGTGGTGGATCAAGCAATCCATCAAGCGCGCCCTGGCCAACCAGAGCAAAACGATCCGCCTGCCGGTTCACCTCGTGGACAAGATCGCAAAAATCCGCAGGGTTTCCACCCAGATGACCGAGGAGCTCGGGCGCGAGCCGTCCGACGAAGAGTTGGCCGAGGAGAT
>JBMOHW010000106.1:0-8122 GCA_049317665.1 Terrimicrobiaceae bacterium
CCGACGAATACAGCTTTTGCAGAGCCGTGCCTTACCACTTGGCTACCCCGCCGCGCACTACGACCCAAGTTCAATACACAGTTATCGGTGGGACGACAACTGAAACTCTTCCACCGCTTGTGGTGCCTTCGGATTGTTCTAGTGACTCGACGATGTTGTCCCGAAAAACAACCGTGAGCGTGCCAACAGGAACTTTGATGTAGATCGTGGACGAGGTGAACCCGGCCCCGCCTTGAATGAGCGTGCCCGAGGGAGCATTCGTGCCGCCGGGGAAACGGACGACGGTTTGATTGAATCCCGGAGCATAAGTCGTTTGAGGGACAAGCTCGTATTTGATGTATTCCCACGTCTGCTGCGTGCCGTCTTTATTTGCCCGGTTCGTCCTCTTCTGGGGCTTCCCGAGGCTCCGGGCGACTTCTTCGGGTGTCATGCCGAGGGCGACTTCATTCTTGCTGATCAAAGCCTCAACCTCGATGCGGCGTTCCTCGCCTTTGCGAAGATTCTCCACAAATTTTTCCGGCGGAGGTTCCAAAAACTGCCGACTCACCCAAGCCGCGACGCCGCCTTGCTGGGCGTTTCCGCGAACACGAAACATTCCATTTTCTGAAACCCCCTCGACTTGGACAACCTGCGGAAAACGGAGTGTGCCGGCGTAGCGGGTTTGACCGACATCGAAGTAACAGGGCGCGGGCTCGATCAACTTCAGCCGGAGCGGCTTGATGGAAAAGTCCGAAAGGTAGATCGCCCCCGGCTCGCGAATGATTGGCGATGCGCCGAAGAGACCGAGCGGCCAAGCTAAGGCAAGAAGGAGGGCCAAGCGTGTCATGAATAGATCTTCGCCGAGCCGTCGAGAAAATACAAATCCGTTGATCGAGTGGGAATTCTTGTTGAACGGGGTGAGGGCAACCCTGTCTAATTCGGCTCCATCCCAATCTCTCAAGCATGACAAGCATTCAAGAATTCGTGGTTCAAGGCGGGCAAGCGATCACCGCTGGCCAAGTCGATACGTTCCGCCAGCAGTTGGCGATCTACAAACTGAAAGCCGAAACCCTCGAGGCCGCCGGTGAGACCCGGCTCCGCGAGCGAACGTCGTTTCTCCTCCGGTATGTCGAAGACGTTTTGGACGACGAGTATGTGTCCAGCGATTTTTCCGCACTGCCGGAATCGATCTTTGCAGTGCGCTATGTCGCAAAGGGCGTCGATATCATTCCTGATATCGTTCCCGGCTTTGGCTTCTCGGACGATGTTGCGGTGGTTGGAGCGGTTTTCACCGGGCACGAGGCGGAGTTCCGTGCTTACTGCGCAAAGTTGGGATTGGACTTTGCCGCGCTCTCTTAATGAGAGGTCGCCGGATTTTTATTCTACACACCGACCGTCGCGAATATCGATAATTCGGTCGGCGATAGGAACGAGATCCGAACGCTCACCAGCCCAAAGAACGGTAATGCCGAGTTCTCGGACGGCTCGCCCGGCTAAGGCCAACAAGTGGTTGTCGGATGGAGGCGAGATCGCAATCAGGATCCCCGGGGCATGCACAATCGCCCTCGCAAACGCTGCACGCCATCGCACGGATGGCGGCACCCGTCCCGCGAGAGATGTCTCGAAATCAGGAATCCCAACGAAGGTCAGGACTTCCAGCGTCCGCTGCCGTGCATCACGAGCCTCGCCGCCGCAAATCCGGAAGAGGGGCATGGCAACATTTTCCGCAACGCTGAAAGACGGCAACAGATAGGGATGACCGAAAAGATATCCACAGGCCTCGTTACGAAAGGTCGCCAAGTCGTCGGGGTCGAGTTCGCCGGTATTTTGTCCGGCGATAAAAATGGAACCTGCATCTGGGCGCTCAAGCAAGCCGATCAAATTGAGAAGCAGCCCCTTTCCACTGCCGTCGGGGCCGCAGAGCCCGATAAACTCGCCAGCTTCAATCGTGATGGAGATTCCCCCAACGGAAACCGGCCCCCGGCCATACCAGTCCTCTTTCGAGCAACTCAAATTCTCGCAGATGATCGCAGTCATCGCTTCCGAAATGCCCGACGAGCAGCAATAGCCGCCGAAGCGGCGATAACCACCTTTTCCAGTCTTCCGAGTCGGATGCGTTTCGCGAAAACAGGAAACCCTCCGGCCTCGAGCCGCGCAAGGATCCGCAGGTAGAGGGCTCTCATGATCTCCGATGCGACGAGACGCCGCGCGTCGATTTCCGGGAGGACCGCGGCGGCGAATCGCGCCCGAGCGCGGTCTGCCTCGAATCGCATCAGCGGAACGAAGCCAATGCCAGGCGTTTCCTTGAGGATATCACTCTCCGACAGTTCAAAGCGCCGGAGGTCCTCCAGCGGAAGATAAATCCTTCCAATGCGCGCATCTTCCGCAACATCGCGCAAAATGTTTGTCAATTGGAGGGCGTGCCCGAGATTTTCCGCATAAGAATCCGCCTGTGGGCTCACACAGCCGAAGATCCGGATCGAAACCAATCCGACGGCACTCGCAACCCGCCAGCAGTATTTCTCCAAGTCCGAAAACGTTTCAAACCGCACGATTCCGATATCGGCTGCACAGCCGTCGATGATTTCCAGAAGGAGGTGGCGGTCGATCTCGCAACGGGTGATCACGGATTCCAACTCCTCGGGTGACACACGCTCGAGAATCGCGACCCGCCATTCTTCGAGCTGATCGCGCTTTTCGTGATCGGGCAAAATCGGGTCATCCGCAATGTCGTCGATCACTCGACAAAACCGGTAAAAGACCAGTGCATCCGATCGCCGGGCCCGGGGCAACGAGAGCAGGGCGAATGCAAGATTCGATGCTTTTGTTCCGCTCGGCGGGGCCAGGGTCGTCATTCCAGTCAGCGCAATAGCGGGAATCTGTGAAATTGACAAAACGGAAGATCGCAAATTTTGAAGAACGAATCTTTCTTTTCCCCGGCGCTGGCGTGCGGCATGGTGGACTTCAATGAAATCTGTGAGCGTGCGTGTGCCGGCGACCACGGCAAATTTGGGGCCGGGCTTCGATTGTCTTGGTGTGGCGTTGAAACTCTACAACACGACGACGGTCCGGCGGGGACGCGGTGGACTCGGAGGCGAAATGGCCGAGGCGTGTGCGTCCGCATTCTTCAACGCGGCTGGAGTCAAGTCATTCCCGTTCGCGTGGACCGTCGAAGGCGACGTGCCGCAGGCCCGCGGTCTCGGCAGCAGCGTGACGGTGCGGCTTGGTCTGCTCCACGGCTTGAACGAACTCGCCGGCCGACCGTTGAACCGACACCGGCTGTTCGTTCTCTGCGCGGAACTGGAGGGACACCCAGACAACGCCGCGCCCGGTGCATTCGGGGGATTCGCCGTGGTTCCGCCGCAAGCAGCCATGCAGCGATTTTCCGTCGAGGCAGGACTTTCGTTTGTGCTCCTGATCCCGAAAACGGAAATCCCGACCGAAAAGGCCCGGAGTGTTCTCCCGAAGTCGATCTCGCTCAAAGACGCCGCGCGAAACATCGGGAACGCCGCAGCCATTTCCGCTGCGTTTGCCTCAAAAGACTACCGGAAGCTGGAGGGGTGTTTCGAAGACACCCTTCACCAACCTTATCGCGCCAGGCTCCTCCCGTGTCTCGATACGGTCCTTGAAGCCGGCCGGGACGCCGGGGCACTGGGCGGTTGGCTGAGCGGCTCGGGATCCACTATCGCCTGCGTGACCCTTGCCCGGGCCGAGCGTGTGGCTGTTGCGATGCATGCCGCCTCCGGACTGACGGATGCCACTCTGAGGATTGTCGGTGCCGACAATTCCGGCGTGCGGATCGTGCGATGAGACGCTGGATCGAGGGCCTCGAAACATTTGCCATCGACGTCATTCTCGGGCGTCGATACGGACGCCGGGCCGATGTGCTTCGGTGGCTGCTCGGTCTCCTCTCGGTCGTTTACCTCGGCATCGTGCAGAGCCGACTCGCACTCTACCGCCACCGGGTCCTTCGGAATCATTCTCCCGGCTGCCTCGTGATCAGCGTGGGAAACCTGACGGTCGGAGGGACTGGGAAAACCCCGGTGGTCGAAATGCTCGCGCGGGCACTCACCGAGGGCGGCCGCAAGGTGGCAATCCTCAGCCGGGGATACAAAAGCGTGCCTCGCCCGTTTTTCGTGCGGCTGATGGAAAAGATGACGAAGAATAAATCATTGTTCGTCCCACGCGTGGTATCCGATGGACGCTCGCTCCTGCTCGATTCGCGAACGGCCGGGGACGAGCCATTCATGTTGGCGAACAACCTGCGGGGCGTCGTGGTTTTGGTTGATCGGGACCGGGTGAAGAGCGGGACATACGCAGTGCGGGAATTCGGCGTGGACACGTTGATCTTGGATGACGGCTTGCAATACGTGCGGATGAGACACGGACTTGAGGTCGTCCTAATCGACCGGCAGTCGCCCTTTGGTAACGAATATCTCCTGCCCCGCGGAACACTTCGCGAGCCACCGCGGAACCTTCAGCGGGCGACACATATTTTCCTGACAAAATGCGATGGGAGAGACAATTCCGACCTCATCGCAAGGATTCGTCGATACAACCGGACGGCAGATTTGATCGAATGCGCACACCGGCCGAAACACTTGCGGAACTTCGTAACCGGGGAGACCAAGCCCTTGGAGTTTCTCCGCGGACTTCGGGTCGGGTCGCTCTGCGGAATCGCTGTGCCAGAGAGTTTCGAGGAAGCCTTGCGGTCGTTGGATGCAGAGATTGAGCTCTCGAAATCCTACGCCGACCACCACCGCTACTCGGCTCGGGAGATCGAAAGCTTCATTCGTCGCTGCGCCCGGCGCGAGGTCGATGCGATCATCACAACGGAAAAAGACGCCGTCCGCATCCCTCGAATTCTCGAGCCGGAGGTGCCGATCTTCTATCTCCGAGTCCAGATCGAAATCCTCGCCGGGCAGGTCGCGTGGGAAAGGTTTGTCGAGCGCCTCACCAACCGACAACCGGTTCTCATCCCGCAGCGATTCTTTTGAGGTTGCCATCCGTTACCCAGTCGGGCAGCAGATAGGTATGGAATTTCCCAACGTCACCGCGGTCGCCAAGGCGAATGTGTATTTTGATGGCCGCGTTGTTTCGCACACGATCCGATTGGCCGGGGGATCGAAGAAAACCCTCGGGCTGATTTTTCCCGGCGAATATCACTTCGGAACCGATGCCGCGGAACTCATGGAAATCGTGGACGGCGCCTGCGTCGTCCAATTGGATGGTTCGGACCATCAGATCCCCTACCCCGCCGGATCTTCATTTGAGGTCCCGGGAAAATCGGGCTTCACGATTTCCGTCGAATCCGGGATCTGCCAATACGTCTGTTCATTCCTGAACTGATCGCAAAACGTCGCCGACAAATGCGGCTTCTTCCGAGGTGATCTGGAACGGCGGCGAGAACGAAAGCACATTTCCCGCCGGACCTCCCGCAAGCAGAATCACGCCGGAGCGCAGCGCGACGCAGACGGCCCGCGAGGCACGGTCGGAATCGGGCGAGCCGTCGGACTTGAGAAGTTCGAGCCCGATAAGTGCTCCGACTCCGCGGAGATGAGATGACGGAAAATCTTGCAGGGCCTCGCGGAGGTGGCGTCCGGCGGCTCTCGCCCGCTCGGCGGTCTCCGGATTCTCATGTTCTGAGATAGAAGCCAGAGCCATCGCGCAACCCACGGGATGGCCCAGAAACGTGCTCGTGTGAAGTGCCTCGCCGGTCGATCTCGGCCACGCATCCATGATGTCCGCCCGTCCGACACAAGCCGAGAGCGGAAAGCCATTCGTAAGACCCTTGCCGAGACAGATGATGTCGGGAATGACCTCCGAATGCTCACACGCGAAGTAACGTCCCGTCCGATGGAATCCGGTGTAGATTTCATCCAGAATCAAAAGAATTTTATGCCGATCACAAATCTCGCGGAGCATTCGGAGAAAATCCCGGGGCGGAACGATGTCGCCGCCCCGCCCTTGAATCGGCTCGACGAGAATACACCCGATCTCGCGCTGCCGGATCGCTTTCTCGATCTGATCGTGGATCCCGGTAAGACAACTCGTCGAGCAATTCGGAAAATCCCGTCCTTCAAGACGAAATCCCTCCCCACGATCAAACGGACAGCGGAAGCAGTGGGGATACGGCAATCGCACTCCAAAGCGCCCGAGCTGACCAACAAAAGGATCTCGAAAAAACGGCAGCCCGGATGTTTCGAGAGCGCCGTGTCCAAGGCCATGATATCCCCCGACGAAGCTGAGGACTCCCGCCTTCCCGCTGTGGAGGAACGCCGTCTTCAGAGCCGCCTCGACAGCCTCGGAGCCGGAGTTGCAAAGAATCGACTTTCCCAAACCGACGCCCCATCGCTCGAAAGTGATCCGGCTGAGTTCGGCACAAAGACGCGCCTTGAGCGGCGAGGGATGCACATCGCCAAGGCCGTGAACAAGGTTCTCGGACTGCTCGCGCATCGCATCCGCGGTCGCCCCGTGACCGAGTCCGCAGACGCCAAAGCCGGACGTCATGTCGAGGAATCGGTTGCCATCTACATCCCAGACGTTGATACCCGCGGCGCGCTCCCAGAAGACCGGAAACTCGGAATTGAAAAATGTAATATTCCGCGACTCCGAACGCGCGAGGTCCGCCATGAGCCCCAGCGAGCGAGGGCCCGGAATATCGGAGATGATCTCCGGCAACATACCTCAGGCCGCGATCTGCCGCCCTGCCTGCCGCAGGAGGCGAAGGTAGAGCGATTCGTGACGCCGTGCCGATGCCGCCCAGGAAAAATCAGCCGCCCGGGCCGCCGCCACCAACCCAGCGTGGACTTCGGGAGTCGTGCTCATCGCACGATGCAATGTATCGGCAATCGCCTCGACCGACGAAGTGTAGAAGACATAACCGTTTCCGAGCCCCGTGACGGGATCGAAGTCCTGCACAAACTGCCGGAGTCCGCCACAATGCGCCGCGAGCGGAACAACCCCGTTGCGAAGCGCGAGCAGAAGAAACTCGCCACCAGGCTCGACCGGCCCGGGCAGGAGAAGGAAATCCGCACCCGCGAGAGCCTGTTGGAGCAGAGGCACTCCGACCTCCGCAAAATGGGAGAAGCGCCCCCGATGCTTCCGGATCGCGATCTCGAGTAAAACGGCATCCTCTGGCTTCACCGGCCCGAGGAGCAAAACCCGGGCCTCATCGGAGGGAAGCCGGTCGAGAGATTCCAGCAGCAAGTCGATCCCGAATCCGGCGGTCGCCGTAGCGTCGGCGAGGAAAACTTTTCCCCCACCCTGCAATCCGGTTGCCGCCAACAAGGCGTCCCGTGCCGCCGCCTTAGCCGTCTCTGGCAACACCGGCCACGCCGCCTCGTCAAGCCCGTCGGGAATTCCCTCCAACTTGTAACTCTGCTCGCGCAGGACATTCTCTAATCCACATCCGTGCTCGGAAGTCTGCATCTCAGCAACGTGTCGTCTTCCGGGAAGGACAACCGCATCGGAAAAAAGAATTCCGCCCTTGAGGCAATTCAAGCTCCCGTAGAACTCCACACCTCTCGCGGAGAAATAGTCACCGGGAAGGTTGGTCAACGCGAAATCGTAGCTCCAGAAATTACCCTGATACTCGAGGCTGTGCGGGGTGAGGACGGTAACGACCGGCAGTCGCTGGTCCCGAACGAAGACCGGTGCAAGAGCGGTCTGCCATCCGTGGACGTGAAGGATATCCGGCGAAGACCGGCGGGCGATCTCCAAGACGCATTTCGTGAAAAAGATAAACCTCGCCGAGTTGTCCTGATAATCCCGTCCATCTGCACCGTAGAGCCCGCTGCGATCAAAAAACTCCTCGCGGCTGACAAACGTCACCGGCACATCACCCGGCGCCGTCGCCTCAAAAATCTCGCATGGCAATTTTGCCGATCCGACCTGCACCGAAAACTTGGATTTTGTTTTCCGGATTTTCAGCGCCTTGTTCTCGCGAGCCACCCGATAAAGCGGCATCACGACGCTCACCTCGTGACCGGACGCCCGGAGATGCGACGCCAAGGCGAGCATTTCGTCTGCAAAATTTCCCGTTTTGGCAAACGGCGAGAGCTCGCTCGCCGCCATCAAGATTTTCATTTCTCGATTCTCACCATTCGCCTAGTCTGCGTCGAACAAAAACGAGATTCCCCCC
>JBMOHW010000107.1:0-8111 GCA_049317665.1 Terrimicrobiaceae bacterium
TCCAGCATGGTGGCCACGATCTGAGCATCAAAATACCGCTGCCGAATGATTCCCCGCTCCGCGCAGAGCCGCAAAGTCGTCTCGACGATACCACGTGTCACAGAGAGAACTTCCAAGCGCGGCAGGCTGCCGATGGCGCGAATTTTTTCACGAGCCACATCAGGCGAATCGGATGGTTGCGTTTTCGGGCCGGTCAGGTTGGGGTACATTTCCGCAAGGTTCTGCGTCGAAACGTAAGCTTTGGAGGATCCCGCCAATCTCGCTTCGAGGGCCTTGACCGCCATTTCGTGTCGAGGGTCCCGCGCCAGCGTTGCGTAAATCAACACGTTGGTGTCGATCATGTAGGGCTCGGCAAGGGAGAGGTTCACCAGTGCCCTTTCAGATGCGATCTCCGTAGGAACTCGCGCGCTCGAACTTGCCGCCGAAGCATGCGCTCGAGGTCGGGAGTGCCCTCTTCTCCAACCGATCCCTCAGCAGACGAGACACTGCCAATTCGATGGCTTGACTCCTCGTTCGCCTTTCCTCCCGGGCGTATTCGTCGAGTTCCGCCAGCACCGATTCTTCAATCGTAGCACTGATATGAGATTTCATGCTACATTAATAGCACGAATATCCATATCGTCAAACTACGCTCCATTTTTCGGAGTTATCGTCAGTTGCGCAGAAGGGTTTGATAAATCCGCCCCACGATCTCTGCATTTTTTTTCCAAGTCAGGTCTTTCACACGGGCGAAGCCGGCGGCGACGCGTTCGTCACGGAGGCCCGGCTCGTCGCGGAGTCTCCGAATGGCGGCGGCGATGGCCGGGTGGTCATGGGGATCCACCAGCAGGGCGGCTCCGCCGGCGGTCTCCGGCAACGAAGAAGCCGTGGACGTGATGACCGGGGTTCCGCTGGCCATAGCCTCGACGATGGGGAAGGGAAAGCCTTCGTAGAGGGATGGGAAAACCAGAGCATCGCTCGCGTGGTAGATCTCGACCATCTTTTCGTTAGGAATCTTACCGAGATGCCGGATCATCGACGCGATGCCGAGAGTGGCAATGCGCGCCTGCTGGGCCTCGGTGAACGTGATCCCGGCTTTCAGAAAAAGCACATTCTCACCCTTCATCAACGCGAGAGTTTCGAGAATCGCGTCGACATTTTTTCGCGGTTCGACGGTGCCGACGTGCATGATGGCAAACATCCCGTCGGTCAGCCCGAGCGCTTTCCGTGCGGCGGCCCGGGACTCCGGTGTCGCCGGCACAAAGTGCGCGGGAACCGCGTTGTGGATGATCGTCATCCGGTCGCGCGGCACTTCGAGAATCGAGTGCAGATCGTTCACGTTGTCCTCGGAGAGCGTGATGACATGGTCGCACCACCGCAGCGACCTCATGCTGAATTCCTGCGCCGTCCGGCTCACGCCGACGAAGGCCGCGAATTGCTCGATATTTTTCCGAAACCGGTAGTAGATCAGGTCATGGCAGGTGGCCACGACACGAGTGCCCGGCCGGGCGAAACGTCCGACCTGGAAATAGTGATCGGAAATCACATGCACGACGTCCGGCTTTGTTGCGAGGGCCCGCCGCGGGTAGCTCCAGAAGCGCTCGATGTAGCGCCGGATCCCGTTGAGGGCGCGCATTGGCCTCGAGAGCCCGCCGGAATTCGGCAGTTGTTTGGGCTCGACCTCGATGACTTCCCAATCCGGGTATGCCTCGCGCAAACCGGCAACAAGCCCGTCCGCATACGTCTCCATGCTGGGATACTCGCCGCGCATCGCGCGCATAATCGTGATTTTCATGGGATCGGTTTGTGGACAGGATTTACAAGAAGATATTTGTGCCGATCGCAGGCCTCCGGATCAAGTCGGCAGAAGTTTGAGTCCGGCATACCCCAAAACGTCGGGGTCTTGGGAGACCAAAACGGAATCCGTAGCGAGGGCTAGGGCCACCAAGAGACGATCAAATGGGTCGCGGTGGAGCCACGGGAGTTCGCGCAGAGTCTCCAAGTGCTGCAATCTCACCTCCAACAGGCTGCACCCCCCGAATCGCACCCAGTCATCGTAGAGTCCTCTCACGCCGCTCTTGAGCCGGAGTTTCCCGCAGGATTCCTTGATCGTGAATTCCCAGAACGTCGCAATGCTGATGAGGATCGCGTTGTGCGGATTGTCAAGGGCCACACGAATGCGCTCGGAGAGACGCGGGTTGCCCTCGCCATACCAGACGAGAACGTGAGTATCGACGAGGAGATTCACGGCATATACTCCTGAAAATCCTCCAACGGCGCATCAAAATCATCGGCCATGTGGAGGACCTTTCCTCGCAAAAATCCAAACGTGGGACGCTGTCCAGTCGACGGTTGGGGAGGGCGCAATTCGGCGACCGGCTTTCCTCGTTTCGTAATGATGAAGGACTCGCCCTTTTCAACCTTCTCGATGAATTCGGAAAGATGAGTCTTGACCTCAAATACTCCGACTTCCGTTGCTTTCATACGAGTTGTCAAACTAGTCTTTTGAGTGGAAATCAAGGTCAATCACTGGGGAAACCCGTTCACTTCGAAGACCACGCTTGGCTCTCAAGGCTCAATCAGTTCGAGGCCCTCGAAATAGTCCCTGTAGTAACCCCGGTCCCTCGCCAGAAGTCGATCACACTGGAGTTTGGCATGAGCGCCGATCAAAAAATCCGGCAACACCCTTCCAAGCCGTTTGTTTCTTTTCAAGTAAGCCTGATACATCGCTCCCGCGTGGAGTGAGGACTCTTTTGTGGAGGGCTTGAACACGATGTTCCAGTCTGCGAGGAGTTGCTCGGTTTCCTCGTTCGTCAAGGCGGGACGGACTTCTGCCAAGACACACTCGCAGATCACGATGGAACCCGATTCTGAAGCCCTCCTAATGGCCTTCAGCGATCGGATGGCGTGGGAAGGGTCGTCGGTGATGACGTCCAAAATCACACTCGTATCCAAGGCCGTGATCATTTTCCCTCTCGCACCCGGGCCAGATACTGATCCACCGTTTGGCGCTTGGGCAGTTCCCCTTTTCCACGCCACTTTTCGAGGGGATCCTCCCTCGATACTTTTCTGGCAACCAAACAGCCCTCGTCCTCGGTGAAATCCAGGACAACGCCCGGTCGCAGCCCGAGCGAATCGCGCAAAGTCTTCGGGATCGTGACTTGTCCTTTCTCGGAAAGAATGGCGTTCATACTTTAGAAGTAGGGATTCCTACTGATAACGCAATCCGTATTCTATTTCTCGGCCCGTGCCAACGCCGCTTGATCGACGCCCGTCCGGCCTTTCCAGACGGCTGTAGGGTGGGGGACATCGAAAGATTTTTTCGCGGTGAGGTCGAAGTCTGTGTAGATCTCGTAGGAGAACGGTGCCGCGTGACGGGAGCCGGAGAGCACCGAGCGCACCTTATGCCAGAGTTCGTAGAGCTTGATTCCCCGCCGCACGTGCCCGGGCATGCGCGCACGGAGTTCGAGAAACTCCCGGTCGGCCGCACCCCCTACTCCGAGGTTCGCATCCGTTTCCGTGAACGCCGAAGTGAACCGGCGGAGTGTGCCCATTCGAATTTTTCTTTCCTGCGCCCGCATGATCCAGATCACGTCTCCGAGGACCTTCTTGGTCTCATCCAAGCGCACCTGCTTTTCCGCAAAAACACGACGTCTGAGAAACGTTGCGCATGTCAGCACCGGCATGCGGAACCACAGTTGGTCGCGAAATGGCACCTGGGCTTTTCTGAAACACAAAAACTTCCCGTCCTTCTCCACCACCACAGCATCCGCGAATAGCATCTCGAGATTTGGCTCGCGGGAGAATCGCTCCGTCACCGAGCGCAACGCCCCCGGAAGATATTGCTCGTCGCAGTTGAGATAAGCCATGAGTTCTCCCGTCGCCTTCTCAAACCCGCGGTTCACCGCGTCATACATGCCGCCGTCCCGCTCGCAGTGGATAGTGAGGTGGTAGGTCGCGCCCGGGGGAGACTCGATCCGATCTTCAGTCTCCAATCTTCGATCTCCCGTGCCCGCGAAGACGAGCGCCCCATCACGATGAAACTCCGCCCCGACCTCGCGGGCGAACTCCTCGATCCCCGGTGTGCCGGCATCCTGAATGATGTGCTCCACCGCTAGAGGCGGAATTGGTGATTTTTGATTTTGGATTTTGGATTTTAGATGCGCCTCCGGGTTGCTGGAGTCATCAACAACTTGATCCCTCACGCTGGCGATGCAGAGGCGGAGCCAATCGAGTTGGTTGAAGCTCGGGGTGATGATGGAGAATTTCACACGTGATCGCCACCCGGCAATTTCATATTGCTGCCGATGCGGGCGATCATCTGGCCGACAGCTTCGCGAACACAGGCATACCCATCGCCAACTTCGTCCAAGTCACCGCCCGGATAGTGCTGTTCCCAAAATTGTTCGGTTAAATTCTGAGCGGCGGACTCAAACTCCGAGAAGGATTGATCAAAGACACAGGCCTCCGCGAGAAGTCGATTCAGGTCATGCGTTTTCACCACTTTCCACCCCTGGGAGACCAGAAACCCTTTTAGGTATCGCTCGACAGCTTCATGAAGCAACTCAACGCCTGTCCACGAAGCCCCGAATTGAAGAAAAAGCGCATCCGTTTTTTCCAGTCGATCCTTCGCAAGAAGAAACCAGTCGGATGGATTGGCAGGGTCTGTCGTCATATGACCCTGACGCCTTTGCGGAGAATTTCACTGTGAAATGACTTCGCGTCACGCGCAAGGATTGCGCTCTCTTCGGGCGCGGCGAGCATCAGGTCGAAGGAAAGTGGACTGCCCTGTCGTAGCAGGGGCCACCAAGCAGCGCGGATGGCCACTTTATCCTTGAGTCGGCTCTGCCGGATCGGCATGACCACAAGGAGGTCCACATCGCTATGTTCTCCGGGTGTCCCATAGGCAAAGGAGCCGAAAACCAGCACCTTCTCCGGCTGAAATTGATCCACGAGAACACGCAAATAGGGCAGCAACCGATCAGCGATGCTGTGCAAGGGGCTTCTTGGGTCACGCAGAACCTCTTCTCGGATCACCTGAGTCTTCACAAATTGATTCTATCGAGACTGGCAGATTGGTCAATCCGCCAGAGGAGGTATTCCAGGGTGTGATAAAAGGTGGGGGAGGTTCTTCATTGGAATCCTGTTCCTACCCGCTCCACGTGGTTGCGAGTTCTACGCGACGAGGGGATTGAACGTGCGGAGTGTCGGAAATCGCGAAAAATCGCGATCGGCGGTCCACAGAACCCCGACCGCATTGTCCAAACAAAGTGCGGCGATCCTGGCATCATGAACTTTCGGGCCGACCACGCGGGAGGCTCCGAGAAGCTCCCTTATCGTTAACTGGTAAGAATGTGTCTCGCTCAGCAGCCGGAGCGGGGGGCTTTCCAACACCGCATCGAGGAACTCCCACGCGTGGGGCATGGTCGTGGGTCTTCTGAAAATCTTCGGGTGGGTGACAATTGCCAGAAATTCATGGAGGCATGGCCACGGAATCGCCCAGAGATCCGGTCCCTCGGCGATTCGAATCAAGGAGTCTCGGGCTTTGAGGTGAAACGGGGATTCCTCCCGGTGGGCATACACAAGCAGATTGGTATCGACGGCGATCATTTCCCGCTTTCCGGGTAAATGGCATCAAGGATCTTTTCCCATCCCGCTCCTTCAAACTCCGGACGCAATCCGCCTCCCTGTGTTCTCAATGGCTTCATTCGGAAAGGGGGGGAGGCTGCCTGCCTTCGGGCCAGAGCAAGGCGAAGACCTTCCTCAACAAGGGATCTCAGAGTCGAGGCCTCACGGGATGCCACCCGCTTGGCCTGCTCAAGAATCGGATCAGCAATTTCTATGGTTGTCTTCATATGGGTCAACCATATTGCTCTTCGGCATTTCGTCAATTCCTCGTCTCCTGAGTTGAATCCGTGCCCGCGTATAATCTGTCCCCAGGCAAAACATGGGTTTTGCCTCGATTTCTCCAGCTCTCCTCGCCCTTCGGGCTGTCCTGCCGAGAGTCTACCCGAGCCGTCCCTACGGCTTCCGCTTTTGGCTTTTCCCTGTGTTTGACAGGCCAAGCGAATGATATATGATTACGTCATCATGAGGACGATTATTGATTTGCCGGATGAGCAACTCAGGGGGCTTGAATTGTGGTGTCAGCGGGAGAGGATTTCCCGCGCCGAGGCGGTCCGGCGTGCCATTGGAAGCGCCCTTTCAACACAAAGCACCAGCCCCCGCGAGGAGGCTTTTGGTGCCTGGGCCCACAAGAAGGTGGACAGCAGGAAATTCGTTGAGTCGCTCCGGTCGGAGTGGGAAAAATGAAAGCCGTTCTGGATAGCGACGTGCTGATTGATTTCCTTCAAGGGCACAAGAAAGCCGCTGAGGAAATCGCGCGTTACGACGATCTCCATTACTCGGTGATCTCGTGGATGGAAGTGATGGGCGGAGCAGAGACGCAGGAGGAAGCGGAAGCGGCGAAGAAGCTTCTGGATTCCATGCAGGTCATTGAACTCACCTCGCGAATCGCTCATCTTGCCGTCGCGGCCCGAAGAAAATACCGGTTCAAACTACCAGACGCCATCATCTGGGCCACGGCAGACAGCGAGGGCTGCCTCCTCGTCACGCGGAACACCAGAGACTTCAGCAAAGCCCATCCCATGGTCCGCGTGCCCTACTGATCTCCGATCAGCTCCGTATTCAACTTTCACGTTTCAGCTTTCATCCTTTAGCTTTCCGCTTTTTCGCCTTTCCTTCCGCAACCGAAGATTCCACGTTCTGTCGCATGAAACGCACTGGTCCCCATCCAATAAACAAGTGGATCAGCAATGGGTTTCTTGTGGACCTCTATCTTTCAAGTCTGCGGAAACGTCAGAGACTCCTTCGCCGTCTTATTGAAACAGTCTTGAACACCGAAATTGATTGCCCGATTCCCGAAAGACTCTTCCTCCCACACCCCTACGGCATCATTGTCGGAACGACATCGCGTCTAGGCGAATGCGTAACCCTTATGCACCAAGTGACCCTCGGCGGACGCGATCCCTGGTGCCAAATTGACGATCTTGCCGAAGAGTATCCTTCCCTCGCGGACGGAGTGTATGTAGGAGCCGGAGCCAAAATACTCGGCCCCGTTAAAATTGGAAGATGGGCAATGGTCGGAGCAAATGCCGTCGTTACAAAGGATGTTCCACCAATGCACACTGTCGTGGGAAACATCCATCTTATTGCTCCGACCGAAGAGCGAATACGGTTCCTGGAAAATACCAGCGCCAGCAATTGAGTTTCGAGGAATGCAGTTTTCCGGGAGACAGAGATGGAGTCTTCAGAGTCAACCTACGGAGCGCAGCCAATTGCAGGTGCAGATTGAAAACGGCTGCGTTGGCTTCGAGAACCCTATCGACCCATCCGCCCGCGCCCTTCTAAAAACGTCAAAGCAATCAAACTTTCCTTTGGGCGCAAAACCAGCGCCAACGCTACGGTTGCCCGCCCTGGGCAAAACGCTCGAGTGGCCCTTTTCAAAAAGCAGTAACGCGCTGGTTTTGCTCCGCTGGCGCTCCGGTTGCCCGCCCTGGGCGAAACCTTCGAGTGACCCAATTTAAACTGCGCAAACGCGCGGGTTTTCAACTTTCAACTTTCAACTTTCAACTTTCCGCCTTTCTCTTCCCTCGATGAAAGTTCTCTTCGACTGCCACGTTCCTTCCCTGTTGGCTCACGGCGGCGAGCAGATTCAGGCGGTGAATACCGTGAAGGCACTGCGGGAGATCGGCGTGGACGCGGACTTTGTGAACTGGTGGGACCCGACGCAGACGTGTGACGTGCTCCATTTTTTTGGGAGGGTGGGGGAGTTCTACTCGGGATTTGCGCGTCGCAAGGGTGTGCGGTTCGTGATGGGCGATTTGCTCGCCTCGCAGACAAATCGAAACTGGTGGCAGCGACTTCCGCATTGGGGGCTGCGGCAATTGGATCGCTTCATCGGCGGGGAAATCGGGAGGCAGTATGGATGGACATCCTACCGAAATGCCGATGCCGTGATCGCGCTGACCTCGGTGGAAGCCCTCTTCATGCGCCGGATGTTCGGAGTCGATCCCAAGCGACTTCACATCATCCCCAACGGCGTCGACGAGGTCTTTCTGAAAGTTGAAACC
>JBMOHW010000108.1:0-8044 GCA_049317665.1 Terrimicrobiaceae bacterium
TCGGGTTCGGCATTCGGGTCGAGGCCGAGGGCGTCTGCGTCTTTGAGTTCGATGCGGGCGAGGCCGCCGGGGGTGGCGACGGTGAATGTGCCGCCGAGGGATTGAGTGATGACGACGGACATGCCGGAGGGAAGCACGAGCGGGTTACCGCTTGGGATTTGAATGGCGTCGCAGTCGCGGGTGAGGGTGATGTCTCCTTGTGGGTGCATAGTGTGGGTTAGTGGAATTTGATTTTGACTTCACGTGGGCCCTGGAGGTTGTCCCAGAGGGTGGGGGCGGTAGGCGCAGCGGCTTGCGGTGACGGGGTTGTTCTGGGTCGGAACGTTTTGGCCTGTCTGTCGGACTGCCGCAAGGATCGGTGGGGCGGCTGCGGGATGGTTTGCTGGTTTGGCTTTGCTGGCCACACCGGTTTTTATGGGGCACGGCTTCATCAATGCAAAAGACCTCCCGTTTGCGTGCACAACCGCGTGGCTCCTCATGGCCACAGTTGGCTGTGTCCTCCCGCCGGCTCCCTTGACATGGGGGCGTGTGGTGGGGCTGGGTTTGGCATTTGGTGCCGTCCTTGCGGTTCGCCCTGGTGGCTGGTTCGTCGGCGCACTGACCATGCTTCCGCTTCTCGCGCACTGGAGCGCATTCCGGCGGACACCAAGAGTCCTTTGGGCATTGGCTGGCTTCGCTCTGACGACATGGATGATTTCGTGGCTTGTCATGATTGCCGCGTGGCCATCTGCCCACCGGAGCCCGGTTTTTCACCCCATTCAAAGCATGTTGCTCGCTGGGAAGTTCAACGAGGTCTACCCGGTTCTGTTCAAGGGGGCATCGGTCCCGAGTAATGCCCTGCCGTGGGATTACTACCTGACCTATTTCGGGTTAACCCTTCCGCCGTTTTTCGTAATCGCGTCTCTTATCGGGTCGGTCATCTGCGTGCTGGCGCTTCGCAAACTTGAGACCCGATGGGCCTCCGGTGCGGTGCTTTTTGTTATCTGGTTTCCGATGCTCGTGTTCGTGGTCCTGCGGATGAATGTGTATGATGGCATCCGACATTTCCTCTTCATCATTCCGGCCTTGGCCGTCGCCGCGGGGATCGGTGCGGTGACCGGGGTTAGG
The DNA here is from genome assembly GCA_049317665.1 of Terrimicrobiaceae bacterium. Lineage (GTDB taxonomy): Bacteria > Verrucomicrobiota > Verrucomicrobiia > Chthoniobacterales > Terrimicrobiaceae > JBBRHN01. The sequence continues at coordinate 1,108 of JBMOHW010000108.1, forward strand.
CATTTGCCCGGCAGTCTTCGACCGGCCGGAGCTCTCGTAGCGGCCTTGTTCTTCGCCTCATCACTTCCCAGCCTGATCCGACTTCACCCTTATCAGTATTGCTACTTCAATGTTTTTGCAGGCGAACGGGCGACAATCCACGAGCGATTTGAGACCGATTATTGGGTGACAAGCTACCGGGAGGCGGCGCAGTGGATCAATGGATCTGACTCCGACCCGCGGGTTGTCCTCGCCGCGAACTCGTTCTCGATTCCTGCGTATGAGCATTTCGCGTCCAAAGAAACCCAGCTCTTGCAGGTCATGGGCGACTACCGGCGTTCGCCTTGGCCGGACGGGGCTGATTTTTACGTGGCCACCGTGCGGTATGGTCAGTTTAGGAATTTTGAGTCAGCGCCGGTGGTGAGGAAAATCGAACGGGGCGGCATCTTGCTTTCCGTCATTCGCGGTCCGCGAGGCTAACTGGGTCTTCGGACTACGCCTAGAAGCAGGGAAAGAAGGGGCAGTCCCGCAGATCAACCTCCAGTGAAAAATAGATACAGAAAAACTCCCGCGGAGTCGCTGAGCCGCAGAGAGTGGAATGGGGAACGGCATTCACTTGCGCGAGATCCCCTCCTTGGACTCCGTCTGCGGCCAAACATTCGGTATAAGAGATCTTTCAGCCCCTACATCTCATCCCGAATGCTTTTCAAGGGATCGCACGAATGTCAGGGCCGCCTCGTTTTTCTATTCGTTCGGACGGAGTCATTCGCAGGAATTCATCGAGGAGTGAAAGATCAATCCCGTAACCCGCCGCCCGGTCCGGGTTTCGAGCAGAGGTTTTTTTCGCAGAAGATGTTCAAAGGCGAATTGAGGAACTTCGGAAATTTTTGATGTTGAGCCGAGAGTGCTCCTGAACTGCGCAGACCATGGATTTCATACTTAACAGGTGAGGGAATTTTGGGTGAACTCCCGGAGGATTCGGGCCGGGCTTTTGAAGTCAAGCGCTGGTTTGGAGAGAGCGAGGTTGACACATATGAAATATAAGCATATGTCGGTATTCATGAAAGTGGTGACAATTCATGTCGAGGAACCAGTCTATCGGGATTTTCAGAAGCTGGCTCGCCGTGCGAAACGTTCCACTTCGGATTTGATCCGTGAGGCCATGGAGAACTTTCGTCGCAGCTGCAAAACGCCACGAACTCCGCTCTGGCAGGCTACGGAACCAGCTTCCGTGGGGCACATCTTGGTGCCGTGGGCGGGACGGCAGGATTGGAACGACGATTTTTTTGATCGGCAATGATCGGTTTGGACACAACCGTTTTGCTGGCCTATGAGATTCGCGAAGCGACCGGGCACGATTCGGTGAGGAAGCATATCGAAATGGCCAGCAGATCGGGCACCGAGCAGTTCGCCCTCGCTCCCCAAGTCCTGCAGGAATTCCTTCATGTCGTGACGGACGCCAAACGATTCGAGCGTCCTCTGACGATGGGCGAAGCACTTCGTCGGTGCCGTGCCTGGTGGGATGCGGCGGAAGTGGTTCATTGCCATCCGGGAGATCGGGCCGCAGAGCAGGCTTGGTTGTGGATGGAGGAATTTCGCCTCGGACGAAAACGGATTCTGGATACTTATCTCGCGGCGACTTATCATGAAAGAGGGATCCATAGACTCGCCACTGCGAATGCAGAAGATTTTGCTGTCTTTCATGTTTTCGACTTTGAGACTTGGGCTCTGAACCCCGTCTCGGGAGGCTGAATGGTTGGCCTGAGGGGGCTCAGGATTCTTCGAAAATCGAGACTTCGACACATCGAGCGCCGACCCCGTCGAGCCGAATGCCATGTCTCGGCGCGGCAAGGAAGGGCGGGAGATAGATTTTGTGGTTCCTCATGGCAGTGGGGGAGGCATAGAGGATTCGCCGCAAATCTTGACAATAGCAAAATCTCTGGCTAACTTAGCCAAGTATGGAGACAACGGTGTTGAAAGCGAAAAACAACCTTTCGTTGTTATTGCGCAAGGTGGAGGCTGGCGAGGAGGTCATGATCCGGCGGGGCAGCAAAGGAGCGAAATTTCGGATTACTCGGGTGGAAGAGCCTGTGAGGAGGACGCTGGATCCTGATCCCCGGTTCAAAAACCTCATTGCCTTCGATGACCAGGATATTTGGGAGTCCGAGTGGAAAGAGGAGTGATCTCTCACGTGCTCGACACGTGTGCTCTTCTCGATTTGGCGGCCGGACGTTGGACCGACCGGGTGGCGCGACGCGAATTGGCGGGAGCGAAGCGTCCAGTGGTTCTGTGCGTTGCCGTGTGGGAAATCGCGCGGAAGCTCCGGGTCGGGAAACTTCAGCTTCCCTGCGGCCAAGCCGGGGTTCTCGATTTCGTTCATGGGATTTGTCGCCGGCACCAAATTGGCCTCGAACCCCTCACGCCAGAAATCTGCCATGAGGCGGAGCTACTTCCTCCGCACCACGAAGACCCTTTCGATCGGATGGTGATCGCATTGGCCAGCCAAGCGAAGTGCCCCGTATTTACAACCGACCAACGGTTTTGCGACTATCCGATTCAAGTGCTCGCCCAGCACTGATCCGATTGCGGTTTTTTGGACAGGATTAACAGGATCGACAAGATTCCCGAAAAGGGAGTTTCAGAAACCCGCTTGGGGATACTTTTGTCCAATGCGTATGCTTTGGAAATCCATCCCGTAAATCTTGTGAATCCTGTTAAAAACCCTTCAATCGCCGGGTTCCATGCAGGTTCCCAGACGAGTTCAACTTCGGCTTCGTCGATTCCGTCGAGGGCGACCCGATCTGTGGCCCCCTTCTGTGGGCGATCCTCTCGATAAATCCCGCTATCGTCGCAGGCGTTCGCGGATGGCTTCCAGTTCCAGCACGGTGTGCAAGTCGCGGGGACGACCCATGGCACGTTTGGCAACAATGAGGGCCTCGAGACTCAGGACGCGGATTTTTTGCCCGTCGAGGTCGAGAGGTTCGCTGCGTGCCAAACATTCGGAATACCCTCCAAGTCCCATGATTTCGCCAAGGCAGTCGAGTTGCCCCCAGTCGGTTGAGAGGTAGAGATTATTGAGCTGGCCGCGTTCCGCTTGGTCACGGGTAAATGAAAGCCTCTCAGGGGTCATGCGATGCACGGGGCGCAGGTCTCCTGTCGCTTCATGGAGACGGAGCAGGTTTTCCGGGTCCATCCGGCAGACGACATCCACAACCCGCGTCACCAGGGAAGAACTGCCGTGGGCCATAGCGCCAAATCCTCCGGCCAGTATAAAATCCACCCCGCCAGCGGCCATCCGGCACAACAGATCTTTAAGCCCCTGCATCGCACTCCGAATGCTTTTCAAGGGACCGCATGAGTGCCAGTGCCTCCTCGTTTTTTTCCATTCGCTCGGCTGGAGTCAGTCGCAGGTTTTCATCGATGAGTGAAAGATCAATCCCGTAAGCCGCCGCCCGGTCCGCCGCCGTCAGCCCGCTGTCGGTGCACCAAAATTCTTCCAGCTCGGGGCCGGTGGTATTGCCACCAATCATGGCGAACAACCTACTCCGCCTGTTCTTAGTGTCGAGCAGAGGATTTGCCGCAAATACTGAAAACAGCAAATTCTGGGTGCCTCAGCCAAGTCTGGAGACAACGGTGTTGAAAGCGAAAAGCAACCTTTCGTTGCTATTGCGCGCTGAGGAGGCAGTCGAGGAGGCTGTGATGGCGCGCGACTTCCTATTTTTCGCAGGTTTCTCAAAGAATCCCGAGCTTCATTTTTCCTGCTTCGCTGATCATCGCTTGGTTCCATGCGGGTTCCCAGACGAGTTCGACTTCGGCTTCGTCTATGCCGTCGAGGGAGAGGATTTTGCTGCGGGCGTCGGCGGCGATGGTCGGGCCCATGCCGCACCCCGGGGCGGTGAGGGTCATTTTGACGAGGACCGAGGTGGTTCCGTTGTCCTTCTTTTCGACCTGGCAGTCGTAGATGAGGCCGAGGTCGACGACGTTGACGGGGATCTCGGGGTCGAAGACGGTTTTGAGCTGGTCCCAAACGGCGGTCTCGGCCGGGCCGTCGACTTTGATTTTCTCGGGTTCGGCATTCGGGTCGAGGCCGAGGGCGTCTGCGTCTTTGAGTTCGATGCGGGCGAGGCCGCCGGGGGTGGCGACGGTGAATGTGCCGCCGAGGGACTGGGTGATGACGACCGACATGCCGGCTGGCAGGACAAGAGGGTTGCCGCTGGGGATTTGGATGGCGTCGCAGTCGCGGGCGAGGGTGATGTCAGTTTGTGGGTGCATGGTCGGGATTATCGGAAGGTGATTTTGACTTCGCGTGGGCCTTGGAGGTTATCCCAGAGGGTGGGGGCTGAGGGCGCTGAGGGCGCGGCGGCGGGTGTGCCGGTGAGGGCGTTTTTGAGTGCGCCTTCAACGAGTTGAGCGCAATGGATTTTCATTGGGGGGAGCGGGCCGAGGGGGGCGGAGAGATCGGTGTCGGACAGGGCAAGCGCCTCCTCTGGCGTTTTTCCCTTGATCAGCTCCGTGGCCATGCTGGCGACGGCAATGGCGGTCTGGCAGCCGAACGATTGGAATGTTGCCTTGTCGATGACTTTGCGTCCGTCGTCGTCGCGGAATTTGATCCACATGCGAAGCATATCGCCGCAATCGCCATTGCCGGCTGTGCCGACCGCATCGGCTCCGGACATTTCGCCAAGGTTCTGTGGATCGCGGATGGCGTCTTCGATTTTGTCGTTCATTCGGTGGAGTAACGGGGGAGGGTGGGATCGACTTCGACGCTCCAGGCATCGATGCCGCCACGGATGGCCCGGACGTTTGTGAATCCGTGGCCGGAAAAATACGCCGCCGCGTCGAGGCCGCGGGAGCCGGTGTGGTCGACGATGAGGATCGCGGTCTCCTTCGGCCATGTCGACATAATGGTCTGAACAAGGTCCTGGCTGAAGAGTTCTGCTCCTTCGATGTGAACGGCCTCGAATTCCTCGCGTGTTCGAATGTCCAAGAGGTGCGCGCCTGACTGCCGGGCGGCCGCGGCATCGGTGGGCGAAATCAAAACCTTCTCATCCTGTGCATGGGCCTCGCGAATTTTTTCCATGACTTCTTCAGGTTCCGGGGCGTCATTGCGTTGGCAGACCTCGGCGAGTGTCTCGTCCGGACGAAATCCGCAGCTTGCGCAGCCGCCGATGTGATAATGACGGAACAAGGCCCGCTGAGCACCTGGGTAGGTGTGCAGCAGTTCTTCCATCGTGAGGTCCGGCGACAATGTCATGCGGGAGGAAGCTAGCGGGTTCGGTGGGGAATTCAACCCCGGCCGTCGGGTTTTCCTCTCGCCTGCTCAGGCCGTGCGGCGGTAGGAGAAGGGGATCATGTTTAACTGCTTCATCGGTTTTCCGTTGCTGGCTGTGGGAGAGGCCGAGGAATTGACGGCCCTGTTGGCGCGGGTCTGGGACTTTCGGTTGATCGACGTGGGCGGGAAGGGGATCACCGTCGGGATCGTGCTGTTGGGGTTGATCGGAATGGCCGTGGCGATGGTGGTGTCCCGCTTCGGCGCCATGTGGGTCTCCCGGGCGGCGAGGAGGAGTTTTTCCCTGGATGAATCGCAGGGTGAGATCCTGAGAAAAATCCTATTCGTCCTGCTGGCGACGCTGCTGGTCTTCACGATCCTGAACTGGTTGAGCATTCCACTGACGGCGTTTGCGTTTCTCGGTGGGGCGCTGGCCATCGGGCTGGGATTTGGTGCGCAGACGTTGATGAATAATTTTATCAGCGGGCTCATCCTCTTGATCGAGCGGCCGATCGAGGTTGGCGACATCATCGAGGTCAATGGAAGCACGGGAAAGGTCACGCATCTGGGGAGCCGGTGTTCGCGGCTGAGGAAATTTGATGGCGTCGAGATGTTGATCCCCAACAGCGCATTTCTGGAAAAAGAGGTAACAAACTGGACATTGAACGACGCGCACCATCGCTACGACTTTACGGTGGGGGCGGCGTATGGATCCTCGGTGGATCAAGTCATCGCAATCCTCGAAACGGCCGTGCGCGAGGAGCCCGGCGTGTTGAGCGATCCGACGCCCGGAGTCTTCCTTGATGCATTCGGAGACAGCGCGCTCGTCTTTCGGGTTTATTTTTGGATCGAAATCGATGGCACGTTTGATTCGCGTCTCGTGGGCAGCAACATCCGCAGGCGCATCGATGCGGACTTCCGCGCGGCAGGTATCGAAATGCCGTTCCCCCAGCGCGATTTTCGTCTGCGGGGCGAGGAGCCGGTCACCGTGCGGTTGGAAAAGTGATGGCTTGTCGGATGGCGATCGAGTGCTCACATTTCCGGACGAAATCGAAATGGAAGGATTGACGACATCCATCATGAACCCGCTCGAAGGGCGGATGGGATACAAATTTCGCAATGGGCTGTTGCTTGCGGAGGCCCTGACGCACCCGAGCATTTCGCTGGAGCGGAAAGATTATCCCTTCGACAATCAACGCTTGGAGTTTCTTGGCGACGCGGTGATTCAGGTTTCGGTGACCGAGCATCTCTACAGGATGTTTCCCGATTTCAGTGAGGGGCGGTTGACGAAGCTCCGCACACGCATCGTCTCCCGCTCGGCCCTCCGCGAGCGCGCGCTGACACTCGACCTCGGCGGTTTCCTCATGATGGGTCGCGGCGAGGAGGCCAGTGGTGGGCGCGAGCGGGCTTCGACGCTCGCGGATGCGTTCGAGGCCGTCGTTGGCGCGATCTACCTCGACGGGGGGTTCGAAGCATCCCGGATGTTTATTTTGCAACAGATGGAAGAGGTCTTCGCCGATCTGGCGAGCCAGCCGGAGGAGATCAATCCGAAAGGGATTCTTCAGGAAGTCCTCCAATCGATCTCGCCGACCGCACCGGAATACGAACTCCTCTCGCAGACCGGCCCCGAGCATTCGAAGAACTTTGTTTGCCGTGTGATGTGGAATGGAGCCGAGCTCGGGCGTGGGG
>JBMOHW010000109.1:0-7999 GCA_049317665.1 Terrimicrobiaceae bacterium
GGGAGTCGATCACACTTTTTATTGCATAGCGAAAAGGGAGGGGATCTGCAAGCTGTCTGTCGTCACTTCCACCCCGCCTTGCGGATGCCTTTCTTGAGGAGGTGTTCGGCTTGCCGTTTCATCGCATTTGCCTGGAGGTTGATCGCGCTCTGAATCCTTCGGCTGAACCCCTTCACGTTGCCGCCGCACGGCTTGACGCCCTGATTGTCGCTCTCCCACCCGGGACCGACCCGACGCTCCGCCATTACCTCGAGCGCCAGAGCTACACAAAAGCCCTCGACTGGCTCGCCGCGCGGGTTTAGCGCGTCGGCCGATAATGTATTGTCAAAGCCGGGGTCGATCGCTCACTCTCCGGACAGTGCTAGAGCTCAAAGACGTTACACTTTTTATCAAGGCCGGAGGGGATGTTCGCCCCCTCCTCGCAGACGTCAGTGCGCGGTATCCGGAGGGTCACTTCGGAGCGATCATCGGTCCGTCGGGATGTGGGAAGAGCACGCTCTTGAAGGTGATCACCGGCGTCGCGCCGGGCGATGAAGAGGGTTCGATTTTCTGGCATGGACGGAATGTCGCCGAGGAAGATTTTTCCCCATCGGAGATCGGCTACGTGCCGCAATTTAGCATCGCCCATGAAGAGCTGACGGTGCGCGAGTGCGTCTCCTACGCCATGCGTCTGCGCGTGCGCGGGATGCATCCGGCGGCGCTCGATGAGCGCGTTTCGGCCGTGCTTGAGGAGGTCGGTATGGGCGAATTCCATGACCGGATGGTGAATATTCTCTCTGGCGGTCAACGACGGCGCCTGGCTCTCGCGATGGAACTTGTGAGCAAGCCGGCGATCCTGCTCGCGGACGAGGTCACGAGCGGGCTCGATCCGCAATCGGAAGATGAGATCGTGAAGCTGCTGCATGGACTCTCGCGCACCGATGGGCGCGTCGTGCTCTCCGTCACGCACAGCCTCCGGCACCTCGACCTTTACGACTCGGTGCTGGTGCTGTTCGAGGGAGTGGTCGCCTACCACGGGCCGCCGGAGTTCCTCACCCATTATTTCCGCACAGAAGACGCGCAGGAACTATACTCCCAACTCGACATGCGCCCCGCGAAGGAATGGGCGCAGTCGTGGAAAAAACACAGGCACTCGTTTGACGACATCGGTGCGAAGCCAACGCCAGCCGAGCTCCGCGAGGTCAGCTTTGACAGCGCGATCGCACAGGCCGAGTCCGTCGTGGAAGTCGGTGAAGAAGCACCGCCGGCCACACCCGGCACGATCCCGGTCCCCGGCCCGGCCAGCCAATTCCTGACCCTCCTCTCGCGGAGGATTAAAATTTTCTCGCGCACAAAAGCCCAAGTCGCGCTCCAGCTTGGGCTGATCTTCGGCTTCCCGGTCCTCGTAGCGATCTTCGCCTGGAATGGCTTGCCGGCTGTGAAGAACCTGAGCATGGGTTTGGGGCTCGATGTCGTCCAGCAGCTCGTCGAGGCGAAAGAGTTCCTTGTCCAGTCTTCGAAAATCGGAAGCCTTGTCTCGGGCATTGTCATGTTCCAAGTGATCCTGCTCACGCTTATGGGGGCGAATAATTCCGGACGCGAGATCGCCAGCGAGCGGCTGATTTTTGAGAAGGAAAAACTCTCGGGCTTGAGCCCGCTCAGCTACGTCGCCAGCAAAGCGGTCTTCCTTTCCTTCCTCGTCCTCGCGCAGTCGGTCTGGATGGGGCTTTTTGTCCACTTTGTCTGCGGGTTCCCGGGCGATCTGGCGACCCAACTTCTCTTCCTCATCCTCGTCAATGCGGCGATGACAGCGGTTTGTCTGGCGGTTTCGAGCTTCCTCGGTTCGGCCGAGCAGGCGTCGCTTGTCTCGATCTATCTGGTCGGATTCCAGCTTCCGCTTTCGGGTGCCGTCCTCGCGCTCCCGGACTTTATCGGATCGATCGTTCGGCCCTTCATCGCAGCCTACTGGAGCTGGTCGGGGATCCTGCAAACCCTCAAGGGGGAACGCTACTACGACATCGTGCAAATGGTCGTTCAGACGGCTCTGTCGCCTGCGAGTCTCTGCCTCTGGGTCCTCTCCTTCCACGTGATCATCGGTCTTTTCGCCGCATGGCTCGGGTGTCAGCGGCGGAGCTTGGTATAGGAGCGGGCTGTTGGCGGAATTCGTTGATGTAGCGCATGGAATTGCGCACTTCGTGGCGTTTCGGGCCTGAATGTCCTGTTGCCGGTGACGGACGGGACTAGGTTTCCAGAACTATGTCCTACATGCCCCAATGCGATTGCGCGGTTGCTGAAAGCGGACGGAAAGTGCCGCGGATTCTCTTTTCGAGCGTCTTTGGTCCGTATGCGCAGGATGATGAATTCGGAAGCCGCGCGATCAATCCGATGGAGCTTTATCACAATCAGGTCACGCGTTTGCAGGGACCGTTTTCGCTTCGGATGTTTCATCGCTCATGGGGATTGCTTCTCATTCGCGAGAACATCTCGGCACCGAGTGCGCTCCTGGATTTTCCGACGCGGGAGCGGTTCATCGCGGAGTTGCAGAACGAACGCTACGATGTGGTGGCATTGAGCGCGATTCCGCCGAATTACCTCAAGGTGCGTGAGATGTGCCTGTTGATCCGGGAGATCCAACCGGAGGCCAAGATCATCATTGGCGGGCATATCTCCGGGCTCCCGAATCTCCAGAAGCGTGTGCGAGCTGACTATGTCGTGCGAGGGGAGGGGGTGCGTTGGTTCCGGGAATTTCTCGGCGAAGACGTCAGCGCGCCGATTCGGCATCCTCGGATTTCTTCGGGGATTGGTGCTAGGACGATGGGTCTCCGGCTCGACAAACCTGGCGATGTCGCCGCGACCTTGATTCCATCCGTCGGATGTCCGATGGGCTGCAACTTTTGTGCGACCTCGGCGATGTTCGGCGGAAAGGGGAAATTCATCAATTTCTACGAGACAGGTGATGAGTTATTTGAGGTCATGACGGGAATCGAACGCGACATGGGTGTGCAGTCGTTTTTCGTGATGGACGAAAATTTTCTCGTCCACCGGAAGCGAGCGCTGCGGCTGCTGGACTTGATGGAGCGGCATGGGAAAAGTTGGTCGCTCTATGTTTTCAGCTCGGCCCATGCGCTGCGCTCTTACACGCTCGACCAACTCGTGCGGCTGGGAATTTCGTGGGTCTGGATGGGTCTTGAGGGAAAGGCGAGCCAGTATCAGAAGCTGGTCGGGACGGATACACACGAGCTCGTTCGTTCGCTCCAATCACATGGGATCAGCATTTTGGGATCAACAATCATCGGGCTCGAGGAGCATACGCCCAGGAATCTCGACGCGGCCATCGAGCACGCGATCTCGCACGATACGGAGTTTCACCAATTCATGCTCTACACGCCGGTGCCGGGCACTCCGCTTTTCGAGGAACATCGCGCCAATGGCACACTGCTCGACCCGGAATGTCTTGAGCCGTCAGACTATCACGGACAGTTGAAGTTCGCTCACAGGCATCCCCATCTCCCGCCCGGGATGGAGACGGATTTTCTCCTCAAGGCGTTCCGCCGGGATTTTGAAGTCAACGGCCCGAGTATTCTTCGCATGGCTCGAACGAACCTGATGGGTTGGCGGAAATTTGGCCGACACCCGGACCCCCGAGTTCGGCGTCGCTTTCGGCGTGAGGCTCGTCCGCTGCGCTCGGATTACCCAGCGGTGTTGTGGGCGATGCGTCGGTGGTATCGAAGCGACGCGGTCATGTATCGCAAAGTCGATGCCCTGCTAGGCGAGTTGGTTAAGGAGTTCGGGCTCCGAGCGCGGGTCAGCGCGGCGGCCTTTGGGAGAGTTGTCTACCGGAGGTTGCTCGCCGAGGCGTATGAACCGTCGCCGGAAAGTGCTGAGCCGCCGACGTTCTACGAGGTCTCACCCGTCGGTGCGCCTGCTTGATTTTCCATTCGACGAACGCGGGATTGTGGGCGAACCTTTTGTAAGGAAGCCGATGAAAGCCCGCCAAGACATCCTCACGCCCGCCCGTGTGTCGGCATTCGCTGCGGGACTTCCGATCCTCTATGTGCTGCTGATCGGCCCGGAGAGGTTCTATTACGAGTCGTGGGGGACGTGGATTGTTTCTCCGTTGATCTACACCCGCATCTCTCCGTCGCCGCTCAGTGAGTGGCTTCTGCGTGGGTTCTGTCAGGGTCCGTATCTGACGTATGTGTCTTATGCCGTTCCGGTCGTGTTGCTCTTCGCAGCCGCTGTCCTCGCGCTTTTCTCCATCGGGAAAAATTCCCTTCGCCTTGCCTTCGCCTCGCTCGTGCTCGTTGGCTCCGTGTTTACGGTTTACCATTTTCTCCAGCCGCTGGGCATGACCTACGTGAAGTTTTAGGTGGTCTGAATTCGGGCGTCTTCACGGTTGCCGCCGCGGGCGGACTGTGCTCCTATGAAGGATTACTCATGAATGTTGTTTTGGATCCTCAACCGAATTGTGTCGTCAACCTCCAAGTCGAACTGCCTGCTGATCAGGTGACCCGTGAATGGCAGACCGTAGCGAAAGATTTTCAGCGTCACGCCCGCATCCCCGGCTACCGTCCTGGCAAGGCTCCGCAGTCGCTTATCGACACGCGCTTTGCCAAGGACATCCGCGAAGAGCTCCAGAACAAGCTCCTCCGCGAGAGTCTCAATGAGGCCATCAAACAAAAAAAACTCCGCGTTCTCACCGTATCGAAGGTCGAAGACGTCCAGATCGGGGACGACAAGACGATGCGATTCCGGGCCAGCATTGTCACAGTTCCGGAATTTGAATTGCCCGATTATTCCGCCATTTCAGTCGAGGCTGCCCGCCGTCCGGTCACCGATGCCGATGTGCAGAAATGGCTGGAGCAATTCCGCGAACCCCATGCGACATTCGAGGCCGTCGAGGGTCGCGCTTTGGCAATGGGAGATTATGCGGTGATGACCTACGAAGGAAAACTCGACGACAAACCCCTCGCCGAGGCTCTGCCGAAGGCACCCGCGCAGCTCCAGGGGCGGCGCAATGCGTGGGTGTTCATGGATGAGGGCACGTTGGTTCCGGGCTTTGCCAAGGCCGTCGACGGGATGGCGCTCGGTGAGGAACGGTCGTTCACGCTCGATGTGCCAGCCGATTTTCCGTTGGCTGACCTGCAAGGACAAAAAATTTCCTACACCGCCACGCTCCACGGGATCAACTCCAAGACCCTGCCTCCTCTCGATGACGCGCTCGCAGAGAAAATCGAACCCGGGAAGACCATCGAAGCATTGACCTCCGAGATTCGCGAGCGTCTGGAGAAAATCTCCGAGTCGCAGTTCGAAAGTGCCAAGCGGAACGGCGCTCTCAAACATTTGCTCGGGCAGGTCTCCTGCGAACTGCCGGCCCATGCGGTGGATCGCGAGGTCAGCTCGATCCTTCGGGAAATCGTTCAGGAAAATCAGGGCCGCGGTGTCACAGATGAAGAACTCCGCAAGCACCAGGATGAACTCGTTGGCGTGGCTCAGCAAAGCGGACGGGACCGGGTGAGAGGAAATTTTCTCCTCCTCCGCATCGCCGAGAAAGAAAAACTCGAAGTCACGGAAACCGATCTGATCGTCGCTGTGAGTGAGATGGCGCGGCAATACGAAATCCCGGTGAAAAAGCTGATCAAGGACCTCCAGGCCCGCGAGGGGTTTGGGCCGATCCGCGAGCAAATCTTAATGGGCAAGGCACTTGATTTGATCGCTTCCAATGTTACCGTGCGCGAACCAGCTGCGGGATCATCTGCGGCCAATTAGTCATTACTTATGTTAGTTCCCATCGTTGTTGAACAAACCGGGCGCGGCGAGCGCAGTTACGACATCTACTCGCGCCTGCTCAAGGATCGCATCATCTTTATCGGCACACCGATCGATGACCATGTGGCCAACCTCGTCATCGCGCAGCTCCTCTTCCTCCAAATGGAAGATGGGAAAAAAGACATCAGCATCTACATCAACTCGCCCGGTGGTTCGGTGACAGCCGGCCTAGCGATTTACGACACGATGCAATTTATTACGTGCGACGTGAACACCTACTGCATGGGCATTGCTGCCAGCATGGGAGCCGTCCTGCTGTGCGCCGGAACGAAGGGCAAACGCTTCGCGCTTCTCAATTCCGACATCATGATTCACCAGGTCTCCGGCGGCGCGCAGGGTCAGGCCAGCGACGTCGAGCGTCAGGTTGAATTCATGTTCAAGCTCAAGAAGCGCTTGAACAGGATCCTCTCCTTCCACACCGGAAAGTCGGTGGAGCAGGTCGAGAAGGATGCCGACCGTGATTATTACATGACGGCTGAGGAGGCGCAGGCTTACGGCCTCGTGGACGAAGTCGTGAAGTCGCGCAAAGAGATCAAGCATCTCGACAAGCCCGCCGAGTAGCCTCGCGTTATGGCACGGGCAAACAATCTGACGATGTGCTCTTTCTGCGGGAAGAGCCATGCCGAGGTGCGGCGTCTCATTGCAGGCCCGGGAGTTTACATTTGCGACAGTTGCATCACGGTCTGCAAAGGGATCCTCGACAAAGAGGTGAAGGACGACGTCCGAAAAGCGAAGACAGCGATTCGTGTGCCGAAGCCGGCGGAAATCAAGTCGCAGCTCGACCAGCACGTCATTGGACAGGATCTCGCCAAGCGCGTTCTCTCCGTCGCCGTCCATAATCACTACAAGCGGATCATGCAGGAACCGCCGTCGACGATCGGCGATCCGCTCGATGAGGTTGAGATCGAGAAGAGCAATATCCTCCTTGTTGGGCCGACGGGCTCCGGGAAGACGCTGCTGGCCCGCACGCTCGCCAAGATCCTCGACGTCCCGTTCTGTATCGCGGATGCCACATCGATCACCGAAGCCGGATATGTCGGTGAGGATGTGGAAAACATCGTGCTCCGCCTGTTGCAGAATGCCGACTACGATGTGAAGCGGTGCGAGATGGGGATCGTCTACATTGACGAGATCGACAAAATCGGTCGCAAGACGGAAAACGTGAGCATCACGCGCGACGTCTCGGGCGAGGGCGTCCAGCAGGCGCTCTTGAAAATCCTCGAGGGGACTGTTTGTAACGTGCCGCCCCAAGGGGGACGGAAACATCCCCATCAAGAATACATCCAGATCAATACCGAGAAGATCCTGTTCATCTGCGGTGGGGCCTTTGTCGGCCTGGATAAAATCGTCCAACGCCGGTTCGGCGGGCGGGCGATGGGATTTCATATGAAGGGATCGGTAGATCCGGAGATCCTCAAGCGGGATGCGCTCTCAAAGGTCGAGCCGGAAGATCTTCTAGGCTTTGGGCTGATTCCAGAATTCATCGGACGTCTTCCCATCGTGGCGTCACTCGACGAACTGACCGAGGATCAGTTGGTGACCATTCTGACCGAACCGAAGAATGCGATGGTGAAGCAATACACCAAGCTTCTCCGCATGGAGGACGTGGGCCTCAATCTCACAAAAGACGCCCTTCGTGCGCTGGCCGCTGAAGCCGTCAAGAAGGGCACGGGAGCGAGGGCGCTCCGCGCCATGCTCGAGCGGATCATGCTCGACATCATGTTCGAAGCGCCCGGCCGGGATGACATCGCGGAAATTACGATCAACCGCGCCGTCGTCGAGGGCAAGCGGACCCCGCTCATCCGAAAGAAGCAGGATAAAGACGCCGCCTAGCGCTTCCGTTTGGATCCGAAACGGGTGCCTTTGTGTGTGCGGACGCCCTTCGCGGATTTTAGCGCGGCAGTGACTTCGGACTCATTGAAGACCGCGGTGTAGAGATAGTTGAAATTTTCCAGTTTCGACCGCGGAACCGATTGTCCGATGAAGCGTTCGATATCCTTCACGTGGGGAAGTTCCTCCGCGGTCATGATTGTGAAAGCATCACCGACGTTTTGTGCACGACCGGTGCGACCGATCCGGTGGACGTAGTCCTCTGGGTGTTGTGGCACGTCGTAGTTGACGACATGGCTTACACCGGCGATGTCGATGCCGCGGGCGGCGATGTCGGTGGCGACCATCACTTCGTAGCGGC
>JBMOHW010000110.1:0-7939 GCA_049317665.1 Terrimicrobiaceae bacterium
TAACCAAGTCTCAGACTAACTCTTTACCTGGCTCGAAAAGGTGCGTCCGCTCACCTGTCAGCGGAGTTTGACATAACGGATTTCGTAAAATGCGGATCTCAAAGTTCCGTAACAGCCATCGTCATTAAATGGTCGGATGCGACATTTATTGAGGATCAGGACCAGTGGTGGCTTGCTGGCTTGCATCGCGAGGTTTTCCTTTTCAGCACACCGCGGATTCATCTCGCCGACCTGAAGGTCCAGGCACGTGTCGCGGCTGATCTTCGGTCCGCCACGCTTGGTCTTGAGGTCTCGATTGGGATTTGCTGCAGCCTGCCGGATTTGCAGGGAATTTCAGCGACCGCCCAGCTTTTTGACCCTTCGGGAAAACCGGTCTTCCCTCAGCCGCTGAGCGGTTTGTTGAGGACCCCCGAAACGCGAGAGATCCACAATGCCAGCCACCTCGCGATCTCGCTGGAGGGCGAGGTATCCCGGCCAAGGCTTTGGTCGCACGAGACGCCGGAACTCTACGTGGTGCAGGTTACACTCAAGACAAAGTCGGGCGCCTTTCACACGGCCCAGCGCGTGGGCTTTCGTCGCATCGAAGTGGGAAATCGAAACCTACTCATCAACGGGCGGCGTGTCCTCATTCACGGCGTGAACCGCCACGACCACCACCCGGACTTCGGCAAAGCGGTGCCCTACGAGACACTTCTTCAGGACGTGAAGCTGATGAAGCAATTCCACTTCAATGCCGTTCGGACTTCGCATTATCCGAACGACCCGCGATGGCTGGATCTGTGCGATGAATACGGGCTCTATGTGATTGATGAGGCGAATATCGAATCGCACGATTTTCACAACGCGCTCTGCAAAAATTCCCGCTATGCCACGGCATGGCTCGACCGCACGATGCGCATGGTCCTGCGCGACAAGAACCATCCGTCTGTGATCTTCTGGTCCCTCGGAAACGAGTCTGGCTACGGCCCGAACCAAGCGGCGGCGGCAGGTTGGGTGCGAGCCTACGATCCTTCCCGCCCGGTGCATTACGAAGGGGCCATTTCTAAAGGCCAAACCGGCGCCACGTTTTCCTCACATCCGCTGGGGACGGACATCATTTGTCCCATGTATGAGTCCATCGAGAAACTCATTGAGTGGAGCAACTTTGTCTCTGCGCAGGGCAAGCTGAGCGACGTGCGGGCGACCGGACTCCTGCATCCGCTCGAGCGTCCGGTGATCCTTTGCGAATACTCGCATGCGATGGGCAACTCGAACGGGTCGCTCAGTGACTACTATGACGTCTTCCGGCGTCAGCCTGGCATTCAAGGCGGGTTCATCTGGGAATGGCTGGATCACGGAATCAGGCAGAGGGATAAAAATGGTGTAGAGTTTTTTGCCTATGGCGGCGATTTTGGAGATGTGCCGAACGACGCGAATTTTGTTTGCGATGGGCTTGTCTCCGCCGACCGCGTTCCCCATCCGGCCCTGCACGAATTCCAGCACCTCGCGCAGCCTCTGTCCGTATCGTTGCAGTCCTTTCGGTCCGCCAGAGCGAAGCTGCAGGTCGAAAACCGCAGAGATTTTTCTACGCTGGACGACTTGTCCGCGAGTTGGGAATTGCTGGCGGATGGCTTCATCATCCGAAAGGGAGTTTTCCCGGTCCCGAAAGTCCTTCCCGGCCAAAGTGCCCCGGTCGAAGTGGTCGTCGGGTCTGTGCCCACCGGTGCTGAGATCCATCTGACGATCCGATGGCGCCTCGCGCATGCTACTCGCTTTGCTCCCAAGGGATTCGAAGTCGCGTGGGACCAGGTCTCGCTGGCCAAAGGCAAAGCCCGTCGGCCGAAAGTTCAAAAGCTCCCGCGTGCCCAAATCGAGGACTGCGGGCAAGTTTGGCATCTCTCTGCGGGAGCAACGCAGTTGAAGTTTGATCGCTCCTCGGGATTGCTGACGTCGTTTGCGTCGCACGGGACCGAAATCCTCGCCGCCAGTCCGCGCCTTGCCCTTTGGCGCGCGGCGACCGACAATGATGGCATCAGGCTCTGGAGCGGTCAGGGCGGCAAGGCCCTGGGCCGTTGGCTGGCTCTCGGTCTTCAGAATCCCCTCACACGTCGCCTCATCCGCCACCGGATTTTCCGTGAGGGCGGAACGGCCGGCGTGTTCCTCGAACAGGAAATCAAACTCACGGGTTCGAGCAAAAAAATCCGTCACCTCGAAAAATGGCACCTTGCCCCCGATGGCATCATTCGAGTCGAAAACGAAGTCCACTTGCCAGCCCCCGAGTTTGCGGACCTTCCCCGCATCGGCATTCGCTGGGATCTCGCGCCCGGTTTTGATGGCCTCTCTTATTTCGGGCGAGGCCCGTGGGAAAACTACAGTGATCGCAAAAGCTCGGCCATGCTCGCACGCTATGAGTCAACAGTCGCCGAAACCTACGTGGACTACGTAATGCCCCAGGAGCACGGACACCGCACCGATGTCCGCCGTGTGCGACTTTCCGATCCCGCGTCCAAGATTTTTGTGGAGTTTTGCGGAGAGCCGGTTCTTGAATTCAATGCCACCCACTTCACTGCCGAAGATCTCTTCGCCGCCCGGCATACGACCGACTTGATGCGCCGCCCCGAAACGATCCTTTACCTCGACGCCGCGCATCGCGGGCTCGGCACACACAGTTGCGGACCCGACGTCCTTCCCTCCTACCGCCTCGCATCTGGAGTCCATCGGTTCGCATGGACGATCGCGAGCGGGATCGGGTGAAAATACTTTCTCCCTTGCGAAGGCCGGATTTCTGGGCAGATTGGAAGGATGCCTAAAATTTCTGTCATCTTCGGATCGGCGCTGTCTCTTCTTGGAATTGCCGCGTTTATCGCCACCGGCTCCACGCATTTCACGGCGTTGATTCCGGTGATTTTCGGGGTGCCGATTCTGCTTTCGGGGGTTCTCGCGATTGCCATGCCAGCGATGCGCAAGCACTTGATGCATGTGGCGGCCGTTTTCGGATTGTTGGGAACGCTGGGCGGACTTGGCATGGGTTTGCCGAAGCTCGGAATGCTCATCGCCGGCACAGCAACTCGCGGCGGATTCGCGATCTACATGCAACTCGCGATGGGCGTGATCTCCCTGATCTTTTTGCTTTTGTGCGTGAACTCGTTCATCGCCGCGCGGCGTGCTCGCCTCCAAGGGTGAACTAACCCGGGGCTGGAGCCCCACTCAAATTATGGCAAATGCAATGGTTATCGGGATCGGCGGAGTCGGCTCCGTCATCGGACAGAAGCTTCACGAATACGGTTGCTTCGACCGGATCGTTCTAGCGGACCTGGATCCCATCTTCGCGAACCAACTGGCGGCCAAGACACCAAAAAACCGATTCGTCGTCGTGCAGGCGAATGCCATGGACATCGATGGCCTCACCGCACTGATGAAGGAATACTCGGTCACGGTGACGTGTAATGCGTGCGTCTGCCAGACGAACCATTCAGTCCTCGAGGCCTGCCTCCGGGCGGGCTCCCACTACCTTGACATGGCGGCGGATATCTATTCAGCGCCCGGGGTGAAGAAGGCGGGAAAGAATTCCTTCGAAGCGGAGATCGAAAAATTTCATCAGCCATTCCTCGACCGCGACTTGGCGGGAATTCTTTGCATGGGGATGGATCCGGGTGCCGTGAATGTCTTTGCCCGATGGGCGATCGATCGCCTCGACACGGCTTCGAGCATCCGTGTGCTGGACGCCGACAACGCCGAAGTCCGCGGCTACCGGTTCGCCGTGCTTTTTTCGCCGGAGACATTTTTCGAGGAACTCGGCGCAGCTCCGTATTTTGTCAAGGACGGCCGTGTGGTCAGCGGGAAGCCGTTGGAAACCGAGGTCGAATGGGTGCGATTCCCAGATCCGATCGGACTCCAGAAAACCTACGCCGTCGCGCACGAAGAGGGCGTGAGCCTCGGGATCTATCCGCCATTTGTGGAGAAAGGCGTCCGCTATTCCGTTTTCAAATACAGCGTGCCCGACAAGGTCGTAAACATCTCCAAGACCCTTCAGCTCCTGAATCTCGACACGTGGAAAAAAGTTCGCGTCGATGGCGTTGAGGTCTCGCCGGTTCGTGTGGCGAGCGCTCATTTGCCGAAGCCCGCGCAGCTTGGTGCCACGGTCGACGGGTATTCTTGCGTCGGCACCGAAGTGCGCGGCACAAAGGATCGGAAACGTGTTGAATATTTTGTCTATTCGATGGACAGCCATCGCGACACCTATGAAAAATATGGTTACTCGCTCACGCTTGTGCAGACCGGCATTCCTCCAGCCATCACGGCCAAACTTCTTGCGACGGGAAAAATCCCGGAACGCGGAGTGATGATGCCCGAGGCTCTCGATCCGGAGGAGTTAATGAGCAGCTTCACCCGCGAAGGACTCCCGATCTTCGTCGAAAAACGCGAAGTGGAACGTATCTGATATTCCGATGAAACGTTTCGCCTGGATCCTTTGCCTGCTTGTCGGGGTTCCGCTCATGCCCCTCCACGCCCTGCAGATCGAGGGGGTTGAGATCCCTCCTCAGGTGACTGTGGACGGAACGGTCTTGAACCTCAACGGGGCCGGACTGCGGACGGTTGTCCTGCTGATCGTTCCGATCAAGGCCTACGTCGCGGCATTCTATTCCCCCACGCCACTGCGGTCCGCCAGCGCCGTTCAGGCATCGCCGGGGCCACTGCGCTTTGATTTCACATTCCTCCAGGCGGTGAGCCAGGGCCAGGTCGCACAGGCTTGGCAGGCCCAGTTCAGAGACAGCGCGACATTTCAGTATCCGAATCTCACCAAGGACGTCGCTACATTCAGCCAGTTTTTTGGCCCGATCCGTTCTCTGGGCGTGCAAAGCGTGGAGTTGAGCGGCACGACGACGCGAATCCTTGAAAACGGGAAACTAAAGGGCACGATCTCCGGAACAGATTTTCAGAAGGCCTTTCTGAGCCTTTGGTTTGGATCGAACCCGGTCATGCCGAGCCTAAAGACAGCCCTTCTGCGAGGCTCGGCGAACTAGAGTCCAAACGGCGGGATCGCCACGAAGATTAAGCCATGTCAGATTTCTTCCAAGATGGTTCGATGGCAACGCTCCACCGGCTCGGCTCCCCGGATCTCGATCGACTCGAGAACGACCTGATCGGATTCGCCGCAGATCGGCCAATCGCTCTGGCATTGCCATGCCACGCGCGAGAACTCGGAACACCGGCACTCCAGAACATCATCCGCGTGCTGGGCAACGTTCGCTACATCGAGGAAATCATCGTCGGACTCGACCAGGCCGATGCCCGGGCGCACAGCCTGGCCTCGAGTCTCTTTGAAAAACTCCCACACGCCCATGTTCTTTGGATCGACGGCCCCAGGATCTCTTCGCTCGTATCGCGCCTGGCGCCCTGCGGCCTGAATCCGGAGGCATCCGGGAAGGGCCGGAATCTCTGGCTCTGTGCCGGCTACGTTCTCGGCGGGAAGCAGGCCAGCGTTCTTGCGACGCACGATTGCGACATCACAACCTACAGCCCGGAAATGCTCGCCCGACTTTGTTTTCCGGTTGCCCATCCGACGCTCGGATTCGACTTTTGCAAGGGATACAGCGCGAGATTCACCGAGCAGTTAAATGGCCGCGTGATGCGCCTTTTCCTCACCCCGCTGGTCCGCTCGCTTCAGAGCATTCTGGGCGGACATGACTTTCTGAGTTACCTCGATTCGTTCCGCTATCCGCTAAGCGGCGAGGTCAGCATGGATGTCGAAATGATGCGACGGGCCCGAATTCCAGCGGACTGGGGAATCGAAGTCGGACTGCTCGCCGAGGTCTATCGGATCGCGTCCGAGAAAACGATCTGCCAGGTCGATATCGCGGAGGCATACGATCACAAGCACCAGGAGTTGTCATTTTCCGATCCGGGCAAAGGACTCAACAAAATGGCGGGCGATATCGCGAGGTGCCTGTTCCGATCTCTGGCCGGGCTCGGGGTCCGGTTGGACCGCAGCATTTTCGATACCCTGCTGGCGGCCTACACGGCGAAATCCGGAGACACGATGCGCTTCTATGCTGCAGATGCCGAGATCAACGGGCTTTGCTACAACCGCCAACAGGAGGAAGCAGCCGTGGCAACCTTCGTCCAATCCCTGCAGCGTGCCAGCGGTGAATACCTCGCCAACCCGCTGGGCGATCCGATGATTCCTGATTGGAATCGAGTCGAGGCGACGTTCCCCGACTTCCTGCCCGCGCTTCGCGAAGCCGTTGCGCTCGACCGTGAGGAAGCGGCTACGACCCGAGGCTCTCAAGAACCTGCCGCGCAAGCTTGAGGCTGACCCCCGATACGGCCGACAAATCCTCCGGTGACGAATTCCGGATCCTTTCGACCGAACCGAATTTTTCGAGCAGCGCCGTTTTGCGGGCTGCGCTCACCCCGGGAATTCCATCCAAAAAACTCTCCCGCACTCGCTTCTTCAACAAAAGGCTGTGGTAGCCATTTGCCGTGCGATGGGCCTCATCGCGAATCCGCTGCAGGAGCCGGAGGGCTCCACTATCTTCCGGAAGGCGTGTGGGAATCGGACGACCGGGACGGTAGATTTCCTCAAATTCCTTCGCGAGTCCGATGATCGCTACATGGTGAAGCCCGAGGCGTTGGAGCTCCTTGCAGGCACTCGACAACTGGCCGCGCCCGCCGTCAACAATGATCAAATCCGGCAACACCGTCGTCTGAGTATCCTCGGCGATCCGCTGGGCGGCCTCGCCAACGGGTTCCTGATTGAACTCCATGTCCCGCCCCGTCGCCGCCTCGCGGAGGACCCGACCGTAGCGACGACGGACGACTTCGGCCATGCTCGCAAAGTCGTTTTGGTTCGGAGTCCCGACAATGCGGTATTTCCGATAATTCGTCCGATCCGGCACTCCATCGCGGAATCGCACCATCGAGGCCACGATATGGGTGGAGGAAATGTTTGAGATGTCGAAGCATTCCATCACGCGTGGGAGAGTCTCCAAGCCAAGAGCATCACGCAGAGCGGCCAGATCAGCCTCCGGATGGATCGTCGTGGGCAACGACCTTCGCGTGAAGCGAGCCACCGGCTTCGTTGTCGTCTTAAGATCCTCGAGCAGGTTGCGAAGCTGTGCGGCCTTCTCGAAATCCATCTTCTCTGCCGCCGCTTTCATCTCGGCCTCGACCTGATGGATCATCTCCCGACTTTGCCCATCCATGAAATCGCAGGCGTCCCGCACACGCTGGACGTATTCCTCGCGACTCACCTTCGCCACACAGGGCGCGCTGCAGTTCTTGATGATGTGATCCAAGCAATGCTTGAAGTCCTTCTCGCCCGGCTCCGGCGGACGGCACGAGCGGATACCGAATTGCTTGCGAACAGCATTCAGAGTCGAGCGCAGCGCACCGGAATTCGGAAACGGCCCGAAGTATCTCGCGCCATCGTCGCGTCGCAGTCGCGTGAGCGCGAAGCGCGGAAACGGCTCGTCGAGGTGCACACGGACCATCAGAAACCGTTTGTCGTCGCGGAAGCTGACATTGTATTTCGGACGAAACTCCTTGATCAGTCGGCCTTCAAAAAGCACCGCCTCGGCGTCGCTCCGGACGACATGGTATTCGAGGCCCCAGACGGAATCGATGAGCGCACGGGTCTTCAAGTCGGCCGCAAACTTCCGCGACGGCATGAAATAGCTTCCTACGCGCTTGCGAAGATCCCTCGCCTTTCCCACGTAGATCACGTGGTTAAGCCGGTCGCGCATCACATAAACACCCGGCTTGTGCGGCATGTCGCGAAGGATCGCCTGGAAATCGGCCCGTGGAACGCTGCTCATTTCCGGAGAACATGAAACAATCCACAGCCCCTTGCAAACCGTCCGAGAAAGAACTTGGGTTGGGTGGGACTCGAACCCACAACCAACGCCTTAAGGTTGGTCTGGTGCAGCGATCCGTTCGCCGCTCTTTCGAAGGTTGGCTT
>JBMOHW010000111.1:0-7901 GCA_049317665.1 Terrimicrobiaceae bacterium
CAAACGTATCGAGGCAGTTGAACGCGCCGGCGATGCTGGCGTCGCTGGCCGAGATCACCGATGAGCCGCCCGGGTTGACCCGAACGTTTCTTTCGCCGGCATCGGAGCGAGCGAAGGTGCTCGTTGGGTCGTGGATGCGGGACGCCGGGCTCGAGGTGTTCGAGGACAAGGTCGGAAATCTGATCGGGCGCCGAACATGTTCGGACCCGGGGGCTCCGGTCGTTGCCTGCGGGTCTCATCTCGACACGGTGCGCGATGCGGGGAGATTTGACGGGGCGGTTGGAATTGTCGCCGGAATTGTTGCCGCTTCGGACTTGGGGGACGTCGCGCTTCCGTATCACCTCGAGGTCGTGGCGTTCTCGGACGAGGAGGGCGTTCGGTTTCAATCCACGTATCTCGGGAGTCGGTTCTACGCGGGCGACGATTCGGTTTTGAACAGCGAGGTTCGGGATGCGGGGGGAACAACGATTTCCGAGGCTGTCGCTTCGCACACGCCGAGCTTCCCCTCTCCCCCCCCTCGCCGCCTCGTTGCTTACATCGAAGCTCATATCGAGCAGGGTCCGGTTCTTGAAAAGGAAGCCCTTTCTCTCGGCGCTGTGACTGCCATTGCGGGCCAGACCCGGCTCCGCATAAATCTTGATGGAACGGCAGGTCATGCTGGAACCACGCCGATGTTGCATCGGCGAGATGCTTTGGCCGGTGCCGCTGAGGGCATTGTTTTTTTGGAGCAACTGGCTCGGGAGTCTCCTGGCATGGTCGCAACCGTTGGTTGTCTCGACCTGCGATCGCCGGCTTCGAATGTGATCCCGGGCTTCGCTTCGTTCTCGGTCGACATCCGGCATGCGGACGATGCGATTCGCGCTAGCTTCGTAAACCTCGCGATCAGCGGGCTTCGATCCCGGGCAACATCCCGCGATCTCAAAATCGAAGTCCTCACGCTGCTGGACTCTCCGGCTGTGCTGTGCGATCCGCCGATGACGGCCCTCGTCGCCAAAGCGATTTCCAAAAACCAAAACGCGTGTCCCCGGCTGACAAGCGGTGCTGGTCACGATGCGGTGGCCGCATCAGCAACGGCGAGGGTCGCAATGATATTTGTTCGCTGTCAGGATGGGGTGAGCCACCACCCGGACGAATATTCGTCGGTCGAGGATATCTCGGCGGCTGTTCGTGTCCTCACGGAATTTTTGCGGGAGTTTCGCCCAGAATGAAAAATCTCATCATTCGAAATGGAACTGTGGTCGGACCGGATGGCATCCGCATTACGGATGTCGCGCTCGAGCATGGTCGGATTGTCGAGATCTCTGCGGGTCTCGCGGGGCAGGCCAACGAGGAGATGGATGCGTCTGGGTTGTATATTTTTCCGGGATTCGTTGACTCCCACGTGCACTTCAACGAGCCCGGACGGGCCGATTGGGAGGGCTTGGAGAGCGGACCCCGCGCACTCGCAGCCGGAGGTGGCACGGTATTCTTCGACATGCCGCTGAATTCCAGCCCGGCGGTGCTCGACGCCGAGAGCCTGCTCCTCAAGCGACGGACAGCAGAGGAAAAATCGGTCGCCGATTTTGCGCTCTGGGGTGGGCTGTGTCCGGGGCACACCGACGGGATTCCAAAAATGGCCGAGGCTGGAGCCGTCGGATTCAAAGCCTTCATGTGCCCGAGCGGGATTGATGAGTTTCCACATTCCGATGCAAAGACGCTCCGGGAGGGAATGATCCGCGCACAGAGAGTCGGGAGGCCAGTTGCCGTCCATGCCGAAGATCCCGCCATTGTTACAGCCAAGACGATCGCCGGGCATTCGCTCCGCGAATTTTTTGCATGTCGGCCGATCTCTGCCGAGGTATCTGCAATCCGGCTGGCGTGTGAGCTGGCGGGGGAAACCGGCGCCTCACTTCACGTCGTTCATGTGACTTGCGCGGAGGGTTTGCGCGAAATCGCCGCCGCAAGGAAGGCGGGCGTTCGTGTGACGGCGGAGACGTGTCCGCACTATCTATTGTTCGACGCCGACCGTGGCAGCGAGATCGGGTCGCGTGCGAAATGCGCTCCACCGCTCCGATCTCGTGCCGATGTGGAAGCGCTATGGGTCGCGTTGGATGACGGGCTCGTGGACACGGTGGGATCCGACCATTCCCCAGCCCCGCCGGAGATGAAAACCGGTGACGATTTTTTCAAGATCTGGGGGGGGATCTCCGGATGCCAACACGGTTTCGCAGCGCTCCTCGGGGAGATTTTTCACTACCACCCGAACGGTCTCGGTCGTGCGGCGGGATGGCTGTCGGGCCGGCCGGCTGAGCGATTCGGAATTGCTGGGAAAGGCCGGGTCGAGGAGGGATTTGATGCCGATCTGACGCTGGTTTCGTTTGGCCACCCGGGCGAACCGGCTCCACCACTTTATCGTCATCCGGATCATCTCTACGAGTTCCACCGTCCCCGCTGCCGCGTCCACCATGTGCTTCGACGCGGAGATTTTTTGGTGCGTGATTCGCGAGTCATGGAACCTTCATCCCGCGGGCGTTTCTTGATGCCCACGCTTCCACCAATTCCCTGAAAATGTCCCGCCGCCGCTCCAAGTCTGAAGTGTGGCCGACGATACGGCGGTTTCTTCCCTCGCTGTTGGTTTATTGGCCGAAGCTCATTATTATTTTCCTTCTGCTTTTGACAGCAACATCGCTCGACCTCTTGCGTCCATATCTCATCGGTCGCATCGTGGATAAGGCCTCGCAGGGAGCGAATTGGAATGCCGTTGCGGGAATCTTGATCGTCTTCTTTTTTGCGATTGTCGCACGGAGTATCGTGCTTTTGGGGCGGACGTATTTGACGCAGCGAACTGGAATGAAGGTTACGTGTGACATGCGGGTCGCGATTTTCCGGCACCTCCAAAGTCTCTCGATCCGGTTTTACGACGCCCGCCACACCGGAAAAATTGTTGCCCGTGTCAGCACGGATACCGGTGCCGTGCACGGATTGGTCACCGGAGCTTCAGTGAACCTCATCGGAGACGTCGTGACGATTGTTGGTGTGCTCGTGGTGCTGGTCAACGCCAACTGGCAGCTCGCGCTTCTCACTTATGCGATCCTGCCGTTTTTTGTCGCCAACTACCGATGGCATCGGCGTCGGCTCCGTGTCGAGAGCCGTCAGCATCGGCGCAACTGGGATCAGGTTTTAAGCTTTCTTCACGAGCGGATCGCCAGCACGAGGCTCGTCCGTGCGTTTGCGACCGAGGGCGTCGAGGTCGAGAGTTTTCGGCGACGGATCGAGGCGGATTTTAGGAACTTCAATCGCGTCATGTGGCGCCATGCGCTGCTTGGTGTGGGTGCGGACTTTCTTTCCGGAATCGGCGTCTTCGCGGTGCTCGGGTATGGCTCATGGCTGGTGATGCACCCGGAGACGGGATTCACGATCGGTCAACTCACATCGTTTCTCTTCTACCTCGGGCTCCTCTACACGCCGATTACACGGATCGTGGAATCGAATGCGGTTATTCAGCAGGCGGCAACCTCGCTCGAGAAAATTTTTGCGCTACTGGATACCAAACCCCACATTCCCGAGAACGAGGCCCTGCCCGCGCTCGAGAATGTCCGCGGACACGTGGAATTTCAGAATGTTTCCTTTGCCTACCGCCCGCAGCACACGACCCTTCATGCGATCAGCTTCGAGGTCTCGTCGGGCGAAACCATCGCGCTCGTCGGTCCGAGCGGATCCGGGAAAACCACGCTGATCACACTCCTCGCGCGTTTTTACGATCCTTCGGAAGGCCGGATTCTCGTTGATGGCCGCGACATCCGGAATTTCAATGTCCAGTCCCTCCGACGTCAGATTGGCATTGTGATGCAAGACAACATCCTGTTCTCCGGCACGATTGCCGATAACCTCAAATACGGACGCCCGGATGCCACACACTCCGAGGTTTTGGAAGCCGCGCGGGCGGCTCATGCCGACGAGTTCATTCAAAAGCTCCCGATGCGCTATGAGACATGGCTCGGCGAGCGGGGTGTCCAGCTCTCCGGCGGACAACGGCAGCGTTTGGCCATTGCCCGGGTGATTCTAAAAGATCCGCGCATTCTTATTCTCGACGAGGCCACATCGGCGCTCGACACCGAGTCCGAGCGACTCGTCCAGCAAGCTCTGGAGACGCTGATGAAGCGCCGGACCTCCATCGTTATCGCACATCGACTCTCGACGATCGTGAATGCTGACAAGATTCTCGTGCTCGAGGGCGGCCGCGTCGTCGAAGCGGGTCGGCACGACGAGTTGCTGAAATCCGGCGGTTTGTTCAGCCGACTGTATGATCTTCAATTCGCTCGTTCGCCGGTTGGCGGGGAGACGGCCGAAATCTGATTTCGACCGCGACCACCATTGCAAATTTCGGGCTTCAAGGTAAGTCTCCCATAATAATGATTCCTCTGGGTTCTTGAAAAAATGGCAGCGAAGAAGTCCACGTCAGCGGTCTATTTTCTCAGTGGTTCGGATGAGTCTGCCGTTAAGAAAGCCGCCTCGAGCCTCGCGGCGGAACTAGCCCCGGGCGCGGATGCGTTTGGGTTGGAGACAATTGACGGTGCCGTTGAAAATGTCGATTCCGCCGTATCGAGGATCCTTTCGGCTCGGCAGGCGGTTTTGACAATGCCGTTCCTCGGTGGGGCAAAGCTGGTCTGGCTCAAGAATGCGACATTTCTGGCAGACTCGGTTGTCGGGAGATCGGAGTCTGTCCAGAACGCCTTGGATGCGCTCTGCGTATCGCTCGGCGAGGGACTTCCGGACGGTGTGACATTCCTGATGAGTGCTCCCGAGGCAGACAAACGTCGAACGGCATACAAACTTTTGGTCAAGATGGGAACGACGCAGATCCACGACCGGCCGGATTTCGGATTTCGTTCTGGTGAGGGAGAGATCGTTTCCTGGATGGCCGGGCAGGCGAGAGCGCGCAGCTTGACGATTTCCCCCGAAGGCTTGGAAGCGCTCGCGGCACGGGTCGGCCTCGATACGCGTCAGCTTGATAACGAACTAGAAAAACTCCAAACCGCTTTTCCCGACGGCCACAGAATCTCCGCTGGCGAGATCCGCGCTTTGGTCCCGGCCACGCGGGAAAGTGGAATCTTCGATGTCGGGAATGCCATCTCCGCTCGCGATCTGCCGCTCGCGTTGGATACGCTCGAGCACCTTTTCTCCCAAGGCGAGCGCGGCGTCGGGATCCTGCTCGCGTCTATTGTTCCAACGATTAGGAATCTCTTGCTCGTTAAAGACCTGATGGCCCGCCACAAAATCCCGGCCCCCGCGCAGGCGAATTCTTTTGCCGCATCGCTCAACCGGCTCGAGCCCTCGCAGCTGGACCACCTGCCGCGAAAGAAAGATGGCACGTTGAACACCTATTCGCTCGGCCTGGCGGCGCAGAGTTGCTCTCGATACACGCTTGGCGAGCTTCGCTGTGGATTTCAAAAATGTGGAGAAGCCAACCTCCAGATGGTCACCACCCAGACCGCCGAAGACGTGATCCTCGCGAGACTTCTCTCTGGCCTCATGACCAGCGCTTGATCGGGAGCCTACTGCGGGGCGGAATCGGCCCGTCCGGTGACTTCGAGGTAAGTTCTCCCGGTCACCTTCTTCGTTTCGGGATCCAGGCGCTCGACGCGCATTTGTTTGAGCATCCATTGCCCGCCCAGCTTCTGGGCCGATACGACTTCGAATCGCTTGGCCAGACGTCCGCTTTTGTTGAATCCTTCGATTCGGAGGAGAGCACCGGATTCCTTGTCAATCCAGAGTCGAACGACGCCATAATCCGACTCGGATGGCGGCGCTGCGATCTCAATTTTATACGCAGGCCGCGAACGGATCGTTTCACTCCCGAGGAGCTTCGGGTTTTGCCAATAGAGGAAACGCAGAGCGAGATCCTCGTAGGTGAGTAGTCCCCCCCGCACGGGATCATCATACTTCGCGGGGGAAACCGGCGAGCTTTTCCCTCCCCTCCGCTCGCTCAGCGTGGAAACCTTCTCGCCGAGCCCGAGAACGATTTCCTGGTCTGGGTTCTCAAAGACATAGCCGACCGTTCCATCGCTCACCCGGATCTGGAAGGGCACGATCTTCGAATCCGCCCGCAAGCGTGCGTTCAGAACAATTCTCTCGCCCAAGGGATTGACCCGCGCCGCGGCGAGAATCGCCTCCGCTTCAGAGTCCGCCTGCAGCGTGCCGAGCACTGAGACCAATGTAAGTGTGACCGCGAGAAGCCGATTCATGTGACAATCTTAGCGGACGTTCCCTCGCCCGTCAAAGCGACTGGGACGCTCAACGCCAGCCGAGGTGTCGTTTCATGACGTCGATGGACTCCATGGCCTCACCGACGGACTCCGCCATCACCGAGACGTGGCCCATTTTCCGGCCCGGGCGGGCTTCGGATTTTCCGTAAAGATGGAGTTTCGCGTGCGGGTTCGAGAGCACGAATGCCCAATCCGGCTCGCCATTTCCCCAGAGGTCACCGAGAAGATTCCACATCACGACGGGTTTGAGCAATTCCGTGGAACCGAGGGGCAATCCGCAGACCGCTCGGAGTTGCTGCTCGAATTGGTTTGTGACGCAGGCGTCGAGGGAGAAATGCCCGGAGTTGTGCGGTCGGGGCGCTAGTTCGTTGACGATGAGAGTATTGTCTTTCGTGAGGAAAAATTCGACCGCCAGCAGGCCAACGACGTCGAGGGACGTCGTGATCTCCGCTGCCAGCGTGCGGGCGGCTTCGAGGACATCGGCCGGAAATCTTGCTGGCACGATTGAAAGGTCGAGAATGTGCCGGACATGCTGATTTTCCGAGACGGGAAATGTCGTGAGACCGCCGTCTACCCCTCGGGCACAAACCACGGATAGTTCAGCCTCGAAGGGAATCCACTCCTCCAAGACTCCGCGAGGGGCGGCAAATGCCTCCCACACTTCGTCGGCGGACTCCCCGCCGGAGAGCTTGAACTGGCCTTTTCCGTCGTATCCGAAGTCCGCGGTCTTCAAGACCGAGGGCGCTCCGATCTCCATGAGTGCGGACGTCAGCGACGCGGCCGAATCTACCACACGGAATGCCGCGCAGGGGAAGCCGTGGGATTTTAGAAAATTCTTCTCCCGTTCGCGGTTCTGGCAGATATGGAGGACTTCGCCGTGGGGACGCACGGGTCGGAGGGCGGCGACCCACTGGATCGCCTCGATCGGAATATTCTCGAACTCGAACGAAACGACATCGACCGCTCGTGCGAAGGATTCGATAGCTGCCCGGTCGAGAAACGGAGCGTTCACCTCGACATCGCAAATCTGTCCGGCAGGGCAGTCCGGTTGGGGGTCAAACGCGTGGACGCGATAGCCCATCCGTCGCGCAGCGAGAGCGAGCATCCGGCCGAGCTGGCCGCCCCCGAGCACTCCAACGACTCCGCCGGGCGCGATGGAATTCGATTCCGTCGCGCGGCGAATCCCGGTATTTAACTTTGTCTTCTCCGTCATGGCTGATCGCGTCGTTTACATTATGGCCTCGGCAGTTGTTGCCCTTGTGCGACGGCTTCCGTTGTCGGTGTGCTTTGTTCTCGGGCAGGCTGTTGGGGCGCTGATGTGGCTTATCCTGCCCGGCTACCGACGTCTCGCAAGGGAAAATCTCGGGCGGGCTTATGGCGACGAGTTATCCGCAGGCGATGTGCGCACTCTCACCTTCCGCCATTTCACCACGCTGGGGGCGAACGCGGTTTGCGCCTTCAAGATTCCTGCTCTCTCGCACGAGGAAATCCGAAAAATCGCGCACATCGAGTGTCTCGACCGCATCAAGACAAACATCGCCGCCGGTCGCCCCGTTGTCCTGGCCATCAATCACATCGGCAACTGGGAACTCTATGCCCAGTTGGTTTTTGAAGTGCCCGAGGCGGGATTCGGGACCGTGTATCAGGCCCTTCGCA
>JBMOHW010000112.1:0-7725 GCA_049317665.1 Terrimicrobiaceae bacterium
GTCCGACTTCGCGGCTCATGCGTTCCATTTCATCGAGGTAGGCGTCCATTCCCTGTGTGGCGTCCAGCCATTCCTTCTGCGAGGCATGGCAGGCCAGCATGGCCCGCTTGCGGGCGAGCACCGAGGTAATGTCGACAAGGAAATGAGGAGCGACCGGTTGACGCAATGCGTCATTGAGTCCATGAGGGAGGGCGTGATAGAGGGCGACCGGCTTGTCGTAGGTGGTGACCGGAGGGTCTGTCACCAAGTTCTTCATGGCGCGGGTGAAGGCCCCGGTGACGACGAGCCGCGTCGTGTTTTGGTGGTCTTCCATATAATCCTGCGGCGACTGGGTGAGAATGATGTCTGGCTGGATCTGGCGGATGACTGCGGCCACCTTGCCGACGGAAGCCGCATCATAGAAGATTTCGAGATCGTCGAACAGCGGTGGATGGGCGATCCCGCCGGCAAATTTTGCCGAAGCCTTGGCCTCCTCCCACCGGACGGCAGCCGCCTCATCGCGGGAGAGAGTGGCCGAACCACAGCAGCCGTTACCGAGGTTCCAGAGATGGATCTTACATCCGGCATCCTTGAGGCGGAGGAGCGTCCCGGCCATCATGAACTCGATGTCATCGGGATGGGCGGCAGCGGCGAGCGCGATCATCGGTTACAGTTTGAAAATGGCGTCCATCGCCCGCGAGGTTGTGTGGATGAGGACTTCCGGGCAGTGCTTGTAGAACGGCACGGGTGGGATCATCTCGGCGGCGATCCAGTTGGTGTAGCCGATCTTTCGCAGCGCGGCCATGACCGCCGGCCAGTCGACATCTCCGGAGAGCAGGTCGCAGAATCCATCGGCGGTCCCGACATTGCGGCGGTAATCCTTGAAGTGAACACGCTTGATGCGTGAGCCGAGGATCTCGATCCAGTGGTCCGGATAACCGAAGGCCAGCGTGTTCGCCACGTCGAAGTAGACGCCGACGTTCTCGCTTTCGAACTGGTCGACGAACGCTTTCATCTCCAGCGGGGTGAGGAGGAGCTTGTTCCAGACGTTTTCGACGCCGATTGTGACGCCCGCCTTTTCTGCGGCTGGCAGCGCAGCTTGGATGAACGCGGTTGCGCGTTCGTAGGCTAGGTCATACCGCACGACTTCCGCGCCCGGAATGAAGTCCACACCGACTGCGCCGGGGACCGCGAGGATGGTGTCGATTCCGAGTAGCTGGGCACATTCGACCTGACGGGCGAGAAGGTTGGCCGCCTTGTCCCGAACGGCTGGATCCGCACTTGCGGCATTTGCTCCCCAGTAAAGAAATGTCATGAGGCCGCTGAGTTCGAGCCCGTGTTTTTCCGCGAGCTTGCGGAACGCTTTAAGCTCCTCCGGGGTGCTCTTGAGGTTGACCGGGCCGTCCTCGCTGAGGTCGATTTCGAATCCTTGGAATCCCGCCTCTTTTGCCAGGGCGAATTTTTCCTCGATGTTCCAGCTTCCGTAGAAGCAACAAATGCCGACTGATTTTTTCATAATGGTTTTTTGTTAGAGTTTGATGGTGCGTCCGGTCTCGGCCGATTGAATCTCGGCAAGCACGGTGGTGAGGGATTCCGCTGCCTGGTCGCCTGTTGCGATCTTCGGGTGGCGTTTTCGTTCGAGGCACGAGATGAAGGCGTTAAGCTCGTTGTAGTATCCACCAAGCGAGGAGACATTTCCTGCGCCGGTCGAGGACTCCCCCGCGCCTGGCGTCTCGAAGGGCAACGGCTGCCTGCCGAGATCGCCAATCGTTGCTACCAGCGTCGGATTGGCTCCGCTGTCGAACTCCACGGCGCCCCGCTCAAAGACCGCTTGGAAGGCCATTTGGAATCCCCATTTTGCGGGGTAATTCCAGCCGCCCTCCGCTGTGACCGCAACGTTCTTGAAGTGGTAAGTCGTGAAAATATGGCTCCATCCGGTCTTGTCTTTGGTGCCCGACGAAGTCACAGCCTCCGGGCGTCCGAGCAGGTGATGAACGAAATCGGTATCGTGGATATGCAGGTCGAGAGCCGCACCACCCGAACGGCTACCGTCGTTGAGCCAATCCTCCGTGCTATACGCCGGACGTCCTGCCCGCCGCTGGAGTGAGAGGCTCAACAATTTTCCTGCCTTGCGGGATTTCACGAAGGCCTCAAAGGCTAGATACTCCGGCCAGAACCGGATGCATTGTCCGACCTGAAAGAAGACGCCCGCCTTCTTCGCCGCCGCCGCGATTTTCCTTCCGTCGGCTTTGGTGAGCGCGAGGGGCTTCTCACAAAAGACGTGCTTCCCTGCGGCAATCGCCCGGAGGGCAAATGATGCATGGAGATCAGTCGGCAGGCAGATATCCACGACATCGACCTCGTGAGATTGCAGCAGTTTTTCGAGTGTGCCAAAAACGGGGGCCTCCATTCCGAGTTTCGCGAGGTCGCGTTTGGCCTTGGCTTGGTGCTTGTCCACAACCGCCACCAGCGTGGCATTGCGGAGCTGTTTGTAAATCTGGGCGTGCATGGTTCCCATGAAACCCAGTCCGACGATGGCGACTTTTTGCATAGTGTTAGTTTTTGTAAGAGACCTTCTTCCCCGACTTGGCCGACTCGATCTCGGTGAGGACGAGATCAAGAGAAGCGACAGCCTGCGCTCCGGTGCTAATGTCCACGGGTTCGCCCCGTTCGAGGCAGCCGACGAAGTAGGCGAGTTCGTGGTCGTAGCCGTCGCCGGGCAGCACGGAGAGAGTGGTCGGTTCGGCGTCGGCAACCGTGAGCGCAAGGCCGGTCCGCGAATCATATTCAAAAACCGTGCGTTCGAAAACCGCTGTGAAGCTCATTTGGAATCCCCAGTTTTCCGGATAGTTCCACGCGCCCGAGGCGGTCACGATGCGCCCGGCGTAGTCATACTGTGTCGCGATGCTGCTCCAGCCGGTTTGGTCCTGCAGGCCCTGCGAGACGACCGCCTCGGGCGCCCCGAGGAGGTGTAGTAAAAAATCGGCATCGTGAATGTGGAGGTCGAGGGCCGCACCGAGGCAGCGGTCCGGGTTGTTGACCCAGTCGCCGACGCTGTAGACGGGGCGGCCTGTGCGGCGGCAAAGCGACAGCGAAACCAAGCGACCATATTCTGCGGACTCGACGAGCCGCTTCAATTCCACATATTCCGGCCAAAAGCGGATGCAATGGCCCACCATGAACTGTCGGTCGGCTTTGTGTGCGGCCGCTGTCATGGCGGCGGCGTCATCCCGCGTGAGAGCGATCGGCTTTTCACAGAATACGTGTTTTCCGACGGAGAAGGCTTGTAGGGCCAATTCGCGGTGCAAGTCGGTTGGCAGGCAGATATCCACAACCGAAAAGTCCACCTGCTCCCGGGCGGACGCGAGATCCCCAAAGACGGGAATCCCGCCGAGATCGCTCGCTCGGAGGTCTTCCCTCAGTTCCTCTCCCCGCGGGTCGATCACGCCGACGACGGATACCTCTGGAATCTTGTGGAAAACCTCTGCGTGTTTCCTCCCCATGAAACCAAATCCAGCTATCAAGATTCGCTGCATCGCCTGAGATGTAACAACGCTTAGATGTTACGTCAAGGGCTCCCGACCACAATTCAAGCCGTGTCTCCGGAAAAGAATTCTGCCGGGACCGTGATGTGTCGCAGGGGGCCACTCACCGCCATCTGGGCCGCCTTGGCACCAAGGAGGCGGAAATCGAATCCGGTGGCGGTGATCGAGCGGTCGAGTGCAATCCGGCTGCCCATGGTTGTCACGAGACCGACGCGTCCGGGGACGTCGATGCCGGCCTCGCGGAGCGCATCGAGCACGGCGACAGCGGCGTTGTCCTCGGTGGCGACGAGAAGGGTTCTCGAGCGGCCCTTTCGCAAAGTGCCG
Organism: Terrimicrobiaceae bacterium; assembly: GCA_049317665.1. GTDB lineage: Bacteria > Verrucomicrobiota > Verrucomicrobiia > Chthoniobacterales > Terrimicrobiaceae > JBBRHN01. The sequence continues at coordinate 3,849 of JBMOHW010000112.1, forward strand.
ATCAGACCGGCGAGGGAAGACCGGGAATCCAACGAAACGACTGGGAGCTTCCCGAAGTGCCCTTTGGCTGAGGACTGGAGAGCGTTTGCCATCTCATCCGAAGGCAGATAGTTGCGGAATGGGAGGACAACGGTGACTTTCTCGAAGCCTTTTTCTCCTGCGTAGTTCACGGCCATTCGGGCGGAGCCCTCGACATCCGCGGATACGCAGCCGAGGAATTTCAGCTTTGTGCTACGATAGAGAACAACGCCCCGGCGAATTTGGTTTTTGAATCCCGACAAGATCCGGTCCGGCCAGAGTTCGTCCAGGATGACACCGCCGATCCTCTCGGAGTGGACTCGAAGAAAATCCTCCATCGTCTGGCGGAGTTCTGCATCAGACCCGATCGCCGTTGGTGCGTTCGGATCAGCCTGTCGGAAAAGAACGCGGTCATGCACCATCAGCATCGCGCGCTCCAGTCCGCCGCACGCGTCATCCACACCGAGCATGATTTCGCGGCTCACCTCGGTCCAGCGTTCCAGTCGGCGGATCAAGCATGCGACGGGTGCGGGTTTCTCGAGAAGGCGGCGGGCTTCGGGCAAAAAATAACGACCGTTCGGTGCTCGCCAAAGATGGCCGGCATCGCTCAGCTCATTGAGAACACGGAAAGCGCTGACGTTGGAGATCCCGAAGCTTTGGCCGAGGAATCGCGTCACGGGAAACGCCTCAAGGAGGGGCCACCGGCCGGCGCCGATAATCTCGAGCAGTTGTTCTCGAAGAGCGTTGACTCCGCTCCCGCGAAGGTTGGGTTTTTTCGTTGGCATGCGTGGCGGGCAAACCGGGGAGAACGGACCACTGCAGGGTGCGTTTCCCTCGGAGGCTTACTCCTCGCGGCGTTCTTCGGCGCGTTCTTCGAAGCGGGCGTAGTCCTCGATGAAAGTGAGGGGAACATCACCGGTCGGACCGTTTCGTTGCTTGGCGATGATGAGTGTGGCTTTCCCCTCGGCCTCTTTCCTGGCCTCCTCGTCCTCGGCATAGTATTTTTCGCGGACCAGAAGGGCAACGACGTCGGCATCCTGCTCGATCGAGCCCGATTCGCGGAGGTCGCTGAGACGTGGGCGACCCTTGCTGTCTCCGCTGCGTTGTTCGGGATTTCGGTTGAGCTGGGCGAGGACGATGACCGGAATCCGGAGTTCCTTGGCCATGGCTTTGATCCCGGCGGAAATCTCGGCGATTTCGATCTGGCGGTTGTCCTGGGCGCGGCGGGAGGTCGAGCGGAGGAGTTGGAGGTAATCGATGACAATGAGGGAAATTTTTTCCCGATTTTGGAGGCGGCGGGCTTTCGCACGAAGCTCGAGAATGCTGATGCCCGGGGTGTCATCGACAAACATCCTGGCCTTGGTAAGCAGGCCTGCGGCCGTTCCGATGCTTCCCATCTGCTGTTTGCCGACGAAACCCTCGCGGAGATCCTTCGAGTTGACTCGCGCGCGGGCGCAGAGCATTCGTTGGACGAGTTGCGAGGCGCTCATTTCGAGGCTAAATACAGCGACGGCGCGGTTGGACTCGATGGCTACGTGCTCCGCGATGTTCATTGCCAGGGCGGTTTTTCCCATCGACGGGCGGGCGGCGATGACAAACATTTCGCTTTCCTGCAAGCCGCTGGTCATCCGGTCCAGGGCCGGAAACCCGGTTGGCAGTCCGGTAATGCCTCCCTTGTTCTGGATCAGGAGCTCGATGCTGTTGATCGCATCGTTCACCATTTCCTTCATGGTCGGGAGCGAGGCCCGGAAGCGGTCGTCGCCGATGGCCAAGACTTTGCCTTCGACTTCATCGAGCAGGGTCCGCACATCTCCCTGCTCGTCGTAGGAACGGGCGGCATATTCTGTGCAGACCGAGATCATCTGTCGGAGGAGGTGTTTTTCCGAAAGAATCTCGCGATAATAGTCCGCATTTGCTGCCGTCGGAACGAAGGTCAACAAGTCTGTGATGACGGCTGCCCCGCCGACTTCTTCGAGCATCTTGCGATCCTCGAGCGTCTGGGTCACCGAGATCAGGTCGATCGGCTTTCCCGAATTCCGCATTTCGACGAGAAGGTCGAAAAGTCGTTGATGTGCAGGGAGATGAAAATGCTTTGAGTCAATCTGCGCCACGCAGTCGTCGAGCACGGACGTCGAGAGCAGGACCGAACCGAGCAGACCTTTTTCGGCGTCGAGGCTCTGCGGCAGGAGCCTGTGAATATCTGGTAGATAACTACCGGATTTCTGCGAATAATCCGCCTTCCGCGACTTTGCCTTTCCCTGCCGTTCCCCGTTGGATGAAACGGGTGTCTCCGCGGCGTTTGCGGGAGAACCGGAGGGCATCAATCGCTACTCCTTCGTCGCGGTGCGGCGACGAGGCTTCCTGGCACCTTCGGGATCCTCTTCGGGGGCTTTCTCAACAACGACGGGAGCCGAAACGGTGATTCGAACCGTGGCGCTGACGTCGGGATGAAGCTTGACGGCGACTTCATGTTCGCCGGTTTCCTTGATGCCCTTGTCGAGCGAGACGGCGTGTTTCGGGAGATCATCGAGACTCAATTCCGATGAGATCCGGTCGGTGATATCTTTGGCCGTCACGGAACCGAAGGCTTTTCCGGATGTGCCGGTTTCGAGGGTGAAAGTGATGCGGAGTTTGTTGATCTTCGCGGCCAGTTCTTCGGCAGCGGTGACTTCGCGGGCTTCACGTTCGGCCCGACGGGCTTTGAGGTGGTTGATTCTCCGCAGGGAAGATGGGTTGACCTCGAGTGCCTTTCCTCCAGGAATGAGAAAATTGCGGGCGTAGCCGCGACGGACTTTGACGATGTCGGCTTCGGAGCCGAGGGTCGGGATATTTGTGGTGAGGATAACTTCTGTGTGTGCCATGGTCGGATTTCGGCGGGAGGATGAAACTATCGAATCATCCGGCGGTGTCAACTCTCAAACGCGCAGAATTTTTCTTTCGAAGTTTTTCGAGCTTGAATCGGACCGGTGGTTGTGAAAAAGTCCGAGCAACCTCAGGCGTTTACCAAATGCCATCCGGTTCGGTTGGCTTGGAATGTCACGTCTGCCGAGCTGGGTCCATGAGCGCATCCCATGTTCTTCGCGGCACAAGATCTTTTTCTCAAAGAGCCATCGAAGGGGATCGCACCGTCTGGGGATGAACGGTCGGCTTCCGGGTGTCCGAGGGTGAACATGCCATGCCCCTCGGTGCCAGAGAATGCGGCCATGCCCTGCAACAAAAAGAAAAGAAATGCCAACAGAATACTCACCGAGCGGTTCACGCCGCTCTTCCCGTCGCGGCGGACGTCGTCCGAGCCGTGAAACCAGCGAGAGGGTCCGCCTCGACCCTCCGAAAAAGTCCAAGAAATCCCTGATTGCCAAAATCCTCGGATTTTTTAGTCCCGAGAAACCTTCCGCTGCGCCAGCACGGTCGGCGTCATCGAAATCGGAGCCGCCGCAACGCCGCGAACGCCCGGAGCGTTCAGAGCGGAGCGAGCGGTCCGATCGTCCGGAGCGTGCAACCGGAATGCGGAAGCCTGAGCAGGTTGAAGTCACCTCGGCCCGGCTCTACGTCGGCAACCTGTCCTTTGACGCGACGGAGAGCGACCTGACCGAACTCTTCAGTGGAGTCGGTCTGGTCCAGAACGTCGAGATCGTCATGAACCGGCACACGATGCGGTCGAAAGGCTTCGGGTTTGTGCAGATGCAGACGATCGATGAAGCGAAGCGCGCGGTCGCCGAGTTGCACGACAAAGACTACATGAGCCGCAAGCTCGTCGTCAGCGGTGCCAAAGCCGTCGAGGAGCGCCGCAGCGAGCGCACCCGTCAGCCTGAACAATAACTCAACATCTGCTCCCGGGCCCCGTCCGATCATCGTGACG
>JBMOHW010000113.1:0-7662 GCA_049317665.1 Terrimicrobiaceae bacterium
TGGCCGTCGAGGAGGGCAAAGGCGGACGCGAAAGCATCATCGTCACCGAGATCCCCTACAACGTCAACCGCGCCGAGCTAGTCAAACGCATCGCCGCTCTGGTGAATGAGAAGATCCTGACTGGGATCAGCGACGTCCGCGACGAGAGCGCGGAGGACACCCGGGTCGTCATCGAGCTCAAACGCGACGGGAATCCAAAGGTTCTCATCAATAATCTCTTCAAGCATACCGCCCTCGAATCCTCGTTCAGTGTGAACATGCTGGCCATCGACCGGGGCAAACCAAAACTCCTCTCGCTCAAAGAGGCGATCAACTGCTACATCGAACACCGTCGCGAAGTCATCCTCCGTCGCACACGATTCCTTCTCAACGCAGCCGAAGTCGAGGCTGAGAAGCTCGAAGGCTACCTGATCGCCCTCGCAAACATCGATGACTTCATCAAGATCATCCGTGACTCCCGTGATCGCGACGAGGCCAAGGCGAAGCTGCTGGCGCTCTCTTGGACACAGAAGGCGGTCGAAAAGCTCGGTATCCTCATCCGCAGCGAGGCGCGCATCATAGACGGCCATTACAAGTTCACCGAGAAACAGGTCGGACACATCCTCGATCTCCGCCTCTATCAGCTCACAGGAATGGAGCGGGACAGTATCAAGAGCGAATACGACGCCCTCATCGCCACGATCAAGGATCTGCTGGACATTCTCGCGAGAGAAAAACGAGTGCTGGCGATCATCAAAGAAGAGCTCCGCGCGATTCAGCAAAAGTTTGCCACTCCGCGCCGCACGCAGATTGTTCCCGCCGAGGGAGAGATCGCCATCGAAGATCTCATCGCGGACGAGAGCGTCATTGTCACCCTGACCCACAACGGATTTATCAAACGCACACTCGTCAGCGCCTTCCGCGCGCAGAAGCGAGGCGGCAAGGGCGTGATCGGCATGACCGCCCGCGAGTCGGAAAATGAAGAGGACAGCGATTTTGTGGAATACCTTTTCACCGCCACCACGCACGACTACCTCATGTTCTTCACCGAGACCGGACGCTGTTACGTCGAGCGGGTTTTCGAAATCCCGGAGGGCTCTCGCGCCAGCAAGGGCCGCTCAATTGCCAACCTTCTGGAACTCCGCAACGACGAGAAAATCGCGTCCACAATCCGTGTGCAGGGTCAGAAAACCGATGAGGATACATGGAACGAAAACCTCCATGTCGTCTTTGCCACCCGGAGCGGGATCGTCAAAAAATCGAACCTCAACGACTTCAAAAACATCCGGAAGGGCGGGATCATCGCAATCAAAATTGAAGAAGGCGACCGCCTGATCGACTGCAAGATGACGTGCGGGCAGGACGAGATCGTTCTGATCACGCATGGAGGCCAGAGCATACGGTTCCATGAGGAGGAAATGCGCGACCAAGGCCGCGACACCGTCGGGGTCTGGGGCATCCGTCCAGAAAAAGGCGACTACATCGTGGCGGCGGCGGTCGTCAACAAGGACGCCCAACTCCTCGTTGCCGGGGAGAATGGCCTCGGCAAGCGGACGAGCTTCGAGGAATACCGGATCCAGTCTCGCGGCGGCAAGGGGATCATCACGATGAAAACAAATGAGAAGACCGGCGGCGTCGCGGGCGCTCTCACGGTCCGTGATGCCGATGAACTCATGCTTATCACGAACAAGGGAAAAATGGTTCGCACGCGGATCAAAGAAATCCGCGAAACGGGGCGCAACGCCCAAGGCGTCAAGCTCATCGACCTCCGTGACGGCGAACATCTCCAAGGAATCGCCCCGGTCGTCAGCGATGGAGAGGACGAGACCGAAGAGGCTGTCCCGGCCTGATTCGGGATCGCAGCCATGAGCGATTTCGACAGCCTCGAATACAAAAAGCGTTTTGCCCATGAGGCAACCCGCTTGGCGATCGAGTCCGTCGAAAAGGGATGGGGTGGACCATTCGGAGCCGTTATCGTCAAGGACGGTGAGATCATTGGCCGGGGACAGAATCGCGTTTTACTCACCGGAATTCCGATCTATCACGCCGAAGTCTCCGCGATCATCGATGCCTGCTCGCGGATCAACGAGAAGGCGCTTCTCGGATCGGGCCACTCCGAGGGAAATCTGAAATTGATCCCAAGACCCGAAGGCTCAAGCGATCGGGTCCCCGAGCGCTCACAAATGCTCAAGGGCTGCGAGATCTACGTGAGCGGGGCTCCCTGCCCGATGTGCATGAGTGCCATCTACTGGGCGCGGATCGATCGGGTTTACTTCGGAACGAGTCTCGCCGACGCGAGCGAAATCGGGTTTGACGACGAGTTCCAGTATATCGACTTCCGACTTCCGTGGAATGAGCGCAAGGCGGTCCGGTGCTTCCCCGACTTCGAGCGCGACTTCGCCCTCCAAGCCTGCAGGGCTTGGGCGGCAAAGACGGACCGGCACCCGTATTAGGGCCGGCCCACTCTGGGCATCGTCAGCTTGCGCTCGTTTCGGCAATCGGCTCGGCTGGGGCAGATTCGACTGCGAACGAGAGCCTCTCGCCATCGCGCTTCACCAAGACGGCTGACCCGGGCTTGATGTTTCCGCGGAGGAGTTCTTCGGCCATCGGATCTTCGAGATACTTCTCCACGGCTCGCCGCATCGGGCGTGCGCCGTAGGTCGGATCGAAGCCTTTTTCGATGAGAAACTCCTGAGCGGTCGAATCGAGCGTGAGGTGGATATCTTTTGTTCGAATCCGCGCGATGACCTTCGTCATCTCGAGGTCGACGATCTTCACGAGGTCCGGCTTTGTCAGCGTATGGAAGACGATGATGTCATCGAGACGGTTGAGGAACTCCGGCTTGAAGACGCGCTTGGTTTCCTCAAGAATCTTCTCCCGCATCGAGTCGTAATTGTCGTCGAGCTTCGGAGCACCGAATCCCAGGCTGGTCTGCTTCTTGATCAACTCGGCTCCGACATTCGAGGTCATGATGATGATCGTATTCCGGAAATCGATTTTCCGGCCCAACGAGTCCGTGATTTTTCCTTCCTCCAGAATCTGGAGAAGAAGATGCATCACGTCCGGGTGGGCTTTCTCAATCTCATCGAAAAGCACGACGGAATACGGACGACGGCGCACGGCTTCGCTCAATTGCCCGCCTTCCTCGTAGCCGATGTAGCCGGGAGGCGAACCAATGAGCCGCGAGGCCGTAAACTTCTCCATGTATTCGCTCATGTCGATCTGGATCAGCGAATCCGCATCGCCGAACATGAACTCCGCGAGGGAGCGCGCGAGGAACGTTTTTCCAACGCCAGTCGGACCAAGAAAGATAAACGAACCGATCGGACGCCGAGGATCCTTGAGATCAGCGCGGGACCGCCGAAGGGCCTTGCTGATCGCGATGACCGCTTCGTCTTGCCCAATGACTCGATTCTTGAGCTCCGCTTCCATGGCGAGAAGTTTGGCAGTCTCCTGCTGTTCCATGCGGGAGAGCGGAACACCGGTCCACTTCGAGAGCACGTGCATGATCTCCTCTTCGGTGACGACGACTTCCTTTTCCCCCTTGTTGGTCCTCCATTCGGCAAGGATTCCGTCCAGCCGGTCTTTCGCCTGCTTCTCCGTATCGCGGAGCGCTGCGGCTTTCTCGAAATCTTGGGCCTTGATCGCGGCTTCCTTCTCGACGCGGATCTTGTCGATTTCCACCTCGATATCCTTGATGTTCGGCGGACGTGTCATCGACGCGATCCGGGCCCGGGATCCGGCCTCGTCCATCACGTCGATCGCCTTGTCCGGAAGAAAACGTCCGGTCAAATAGCGATCCGAAAGCTTCGCCGCGGCCTCGAGCGCCTCATCAAGAATACGGGCCTTGTGGTGCAGCTCGTATTTCGGACGGATGCCCTTGAGAATCAGGATGGTCTCCTCGACCGAAGGCGCCTCGACTTTGACCGTCTGAAAACGCCGTTCGAGAGCGGCATCTTTTTCGATGTATTTCCGATACTCGTTGAGCGTGGTTGCCCCAATGCACTGGAGCTCGCCCCGGCTCAGAGCCGGCTTGATGATATTCGACGCATCCATCGCTCCCTCGGCCGAGCCCGCACCGACAATCGTGTGCAACTCGTCGATAAAGAGAATGATGTTCTTGTTGCGTCGAATCTCGTCCATGACCGCTTTGATACGCTCTTCAAACTGACCGCGGTATTTTGTTCCGGCGACCATGAGAGCCAGGTCGAGCGTGATGACTTTTTTGTCGTGAAGGATCTCCGGCACATTTCCCGCTACGATCTCTTGCGCGAGACCCTCGGCAATGGCCGTCTTTCCCACGCCCGCCTCACCGATGAGAACGGGGTTGTTTTTCGTCCGCCGGCAGAGGATCTGCACGACGCGTTCGATCTCATCGGCACGACCAATCACGGGATCGAGCTCGGACTTCTTGGCCATCTCGGTCAGGTCCCGGCCAAATGCCCGGAGCGCCGGGGTCTTGGAATCCTTCTTTCCTCCGGCTTCGGTCGGAATCGCCTCGCCTTCTTCTTGCGGCGAAAAATTCGGATCCAGTTCCTTGAGAATCTCGTTCCGTGTCCGCTCGATGTCGACTTCCAGATTTTTGAGCACCCTCGCCGCGACGCCTTCCCCCTCACGCAGCAAACCCAGCAGGATGTGCTCGGTGCCGACATAGGAATGTTGGAGGCTTTTCGCTTCCTTGCCCGCGAGAGCGAGGACTTTTTTCACACGAGGAGTGTAGGGAATATTCCCGACCATTTTTGTTTCAGGTCCGGAGCCGACTTGCTTTTCGACCTCCATGCGGACGGTCTCCAGATCGAGACCCATCTTCTGGAGAACATTGACGGCAACTCCCTGGCCGAGCTTGATCAGGCCAAGCAAAAGATGCTCAGTGCCCACGTAATTGTGGTTGAATCGGTCGGCCTCCTTACGGGCCAAGGCCAGGACTTGTTGTGCGCGCGGTGTGAAGTTATTCATCATTTTTTTCTTCTCCGTTTTCGTTAGCGTCAGCCTGAAGGCGGGCGATATTGGGCTCCGGAACCTGCTTCAACTTCGCCCGAATTATCGCTGCGCGCAAGGTGTCCCTTTCATCGGCCGACATTTTTTGCGCCTGGGCACCTTTTTGCAGATGCGCAGGCTGAGTTTCGATGAAAAGCTCATCGATGGGAAATCGCCGCGATTCCGGAAAAACCTCGAGGTCGACGCCGAGCTTGATCACCGAGAGAAGGTTCAAGGCTTCCTTCGAACTCATCGAATACGCATTCGAGAGAACCCCATACGCGCGACCGATCTGGTCATAGAGAGTCACCGATTTCCGCTGCGCGAGAAGCGCCCGGGCGTTCTTCTCGTGCTCGAGGATCTGCTCGATGACGCGGTTCAATCGTCCGATAATCTCGTCCTCGGTCTCCCCCAGCGTGGTCTGATTCGAAACCTGAAACAAATTTCCCATGGCTTCGGTCCCCTCCCCGTGCAGTCCGCGGACAGCCAGACCGATCTTGTTCACCGAATTGACGATCTTATTGATCTGGTCGCTCATCACGAGGCCGGGGAGATGGAGCATGGCCGAGGCACGCATTCCCGTGCCGACGTTCGTCGGGCACGCGGTGAGGTATCCCAACTCGGGATCAAACGCAAACTCGAGCATCCCTTCGAGTTCGGAATCCACACGGTTGATCATCGAAAAAACCTTCTCCAACTGAAGTCCACAGCAAATCGACTGCATCCGCAGGTGATCTTCCTCGTTGATCATCACGCTTAGAGTCTGTGGCTCGTTCATCACCACAGCACTCCCCACGCCTTTGGCCGCATGCTCACGGCTGATCAAATGGCGCTCGACGAGGACTTGTTTCTCCAAAGGCGAAAGTGCCTCGAGATTCTCGGAGTAAGATTCGGCCATCTCCGGCAGATGCTCGACGGCGTCCTTGACCAACCGCATGACCTCGATCCGCTCGGCCTTCTTCGACCAACCGGGAAACGGTTTCTCGCGGAGGTTACGGGCCAGGCGGACCCGGCTGCTCACGACGATCTGGCGGTGAGGCCCATCGCCGGAAAGCCACTCTCCGGAATTCGCAATAATGCGGGAGAATTTCATGCGCGCAACTCCGCCTCAATCTGACGGATCTTGTCGCGGAGATCAGCCGCCCGCTCGTATTCCTCCGCGGCGACGGCCTGATCGAGATTTTTCTGGAGCGAACGCATCGCCTCACCATGCTGGCGGAGCTTCTCAAATCCCGCAGGCGTCTTCCCGGTGTGGGTGGTCCCCTTGTGCATGTTCCTCAACATCCCACGGAGGCCTTCCGCAAAAACCCCGTAGCAACTACTGCAGCCGAGGCGTCCGGTTTTTTTGAAATCTGCTTGGGTGAATCCACAGACCGTGCACTTCAACGTCCCGGGCGATTTCTCGATGTCCTGCGCGGCTCCGAGACCCATCAGGAGGTCTGCCAGGGCAAAGCCGGTCGGGTCGTTGACGCCCTTCTCCTTCGAGCAAGATTCGCAGAGGTTGACCTTCTGCATCTTGCCTTCAACAATCTGGGTTAGAAAAACCGTGGCTTCCTTCGAATGACAGACATCGCACTGCATGATTACTTATAAATCACTTCACCCGAGCTCGCTGTCAACTCGTGGAATCGCTCAATCATTCGTCGGGTCACCGGGCCGGGCCGTCCGTCCCCGATCGTCCGGCTGTCGAGACGCACAGCCGGGATCACCTCCGCAGCCGTTCCAGTAAGGAAACATTCGTCCGCCGTGTAGATGTCATAGCGGGTCATTTCCGGTTCACTGATCCGGATCCCCATTTCTGAAGCCATTTCAAAAACGACAGCGCGCGTCACGCCGGCGAGAGCTCCGGACGAGATCGGAGGGGTGAAAATCTCCCCACGTTTGATCGTGAAAATATTGTCTCCCGTGCATTCCGCGACGTAGCCCTGCTCGTTAAGCATCAACCCCTCGCCCGCCCCGGCCTGTTGGGCTTCGATCTTGGCGAGGACGTTGTTGAGATAGTTGAGCGACTTCACCATCGGGCTCAGTGCCCCGTGTGGAATCCGTCGCGTCGCGCATGTCACAACATGCAGACCGGCTTCGTATTTGTCGGGCGAGTAGAGCGTGATCTTCGACGCAATGATGAACGTCGTAGCACGCGGACACAGAGCTGGATTCAACCCCAGGTCCCCCGACCCCCTCGTCACGACAAGCCGCACATAACCATCCCGGAGTTCATTCTGACGGATCGTTTCGAGAACTGCCTCGGTGAGAGTGGCCTTGTCGAGTCCAACATCCAGACAGATCGCCCGTGCCGAATCAAAAAGCCGATCCATGTGTTCAGCCAAACGGAACACCCGGCCGTTGTAAAAGCGAATGCCTTCGAACACCCCGTCGCCATATAGCAGCCCATGATCGAACACCGAGATCTTCGCGTGTTCCTTGTCAAAAAATTCCCCGTCGATGTAAATCTTCATGCTTATTGGAAACTCGATGGCAGCGGAAACTTCGCGGTGAATGCTGTAACTTTCCGCCGAATGGCGGCAAGCGCCGACTCGTCGAGACGAGACTCGAGGGCCTCGTGGATGAAGTCCGCCACCTGCATCATGTCTTCTTCACGCAATCCGCGTGTCGTCATCGCCGGCGTTCCGATCCGGATTCCACCCGTCTTGCTGATCGGTTCGGTGTCAAAAGGAATGGCATTCTTGTTCACCGTGATGGCCGCCT
>JBMOHW010000114.1:0-7571 GCA_049317665.1 Terrimicrobiaceae bacterium
AAGAAGGCCATGAGCGCCCAGGAATCAAGGACGGTGTTTTTCATCCTCTTTGCGCCGGTCGCGGCGGCGCTCCGCCTCCAGTTCCTTTGTTCCAACTTTTAGCGGAGCGTATTTGCCCATGAGATTTTCGACCGTGGACCGCGTGACGGGCTTGAGCAGAATACCGTCCGCAATAATTTCGACTTGGGCGCGGGTTCCTCCGGAAATCCCGAATTTCCGACGGATCGCAGACGGGATCACGATCTGTCCCTTGGAAGAAAATGTCGCCGAATCGGGTAAATCTCTTACTGGCATACGAGCATCTTACATAACAAAAATGTAGGAAGAAAGAAAAAAGTGGAACGTATGGAAAGCATCGGACGGAACGGCGGCGATTCCTTCAGGGGGTCGCTTGCCTTGGCGTCGAGTGCCCGCAATTTTGCGGCATCGGCGCGGCGCTGTTCGAGAGATTACAGATCAGCCTTCCACCTTTTGGCGAGGGTGAGCTTTTGCTTGCGGGTCAGGGATTTGACGGCGTGTTCGAGGCGGGATGCGGAGGAGCGATTTTCTGTGACGGTGAAAGCGACGACTTTTGCTGGACGGTGGGCGCGGACGTAGGCCGAGCCTTTTCCGGAGTTGTGCACCAGAAGTCGCTTGGCCACATCTGTCGTGATCCCAGTGTAGAGGGATCCGTTCGAGCACCGGAGCATGTAGACGAACCAGGGTTTCCGAACGGGCGTGGGCACTGACCGGGAGAGAGGACGGCTATGTCGTGGCAGTCGGCCGGGCGAGCGGGCGGGCGAGGCGACGGATATCCTCCGTGAGATCGGCAAAGTCCTCAGGCTCGAGGCGGTCGATGAAGAGAATCCCCTGGAGGTGGTCGAACTCGTGTTGAACCGCGCGGGCGAGCAATCCGTCGGCTTCGAACTCGATGAGCGAACCGTCGAGCGAGCGGGCCTTGACTCTGACGGAGAGCGGCCGCGCCACATCGCCACGAAGGTCGGGGAAACTGAGGCAGCCTTCGGTTTCGGCTACCACTTCGCCAAAGGTTTCGACTTCCGGGTCAATAAGAACCATCGGCATGAGCGCCTCAAAATCCGCTGGCTCACCCTGGATGCGCATGGCACTCGGGCGGTCTTTCATTTGCGGAACCTCGAGAACAAAGAACTGAAGCGGGAGCCCGACTTGCTGGGCGGCGAGGCCGATGCCTTCGGCTTCGCGCATCGACTCGATCATGTCGGCGGCAAGCTCTTCGATGTGGGCGTCGATCTTCTCGACCCGCCGACCCTTCGTGCGGAGCGCGGGATGCCCGTGTTCGGTGATTTCCAAGATCATGGTTTGGCAGCGTCGGGTTGAGTAAATGTCGGGATGTTTTTTATTCCGGCTTGTTTGAGTGCGTCCAGCGCTTTGACGACAACTCCGAACGGGGCGTCGCGGTCGGCCTGCATGGCGACCCCGCGATTCGGTTGGGATGTGCGAGCGGCCTGAATCGCCTGGCCGATGGATTCCAAGGCGATGGGCTGGTTGTCGAGGGTGATTTCCTCGGCACTCTTGATTCGCAAGAGAATCGGTTCCTTGTCCTCGGACGCCACGTTCTCGGCCGTCGTGGATTCCGGCAGGTTGATTTGCAGGCGCGGTTGGTCTTTTCGAAATGTCGTGGTGACGATGAAAAAGATCAGGAGGATCGCGAGAATGTCGATCAGCGAGACGATGATGATCGAGGGCGTCCGACGTTTGCGCGTGTGGAATCGCATGGGCACCGACGTTAGAGCACCTGCTTCTGGACCTGGGGAAGCTCGCCGTGGGGGTAGCACTTCGCGAGGAGGTCTGCGGCGGCGGATTCCATCTCGATTGCCATGACCTCGACTTTTCTTTGAAAATAATTGTGTGTGATCAGGCTCGGGACGGCGACGGCGAGACCGACGATCGTTGTGTTGAGCGCCTCGGAAATCCCGCGGGCGACAATGACCGGGTCGCCGGATCCGCCCAGAGCGGCAAAGATTCCGACGAGTCCGGAGAGCGTTCCCAAGAGTCCAAGAAGAGGGCCGATGCCGGTTGTGATCTCGAGAATCACCAGCCCGTGTTCGAGGCGCGCGACTTCATTTCGCGCTCGGGTTTGGATGGCTTCGAGATTCTCCGCCTTCGGCCAGTTCAGGTGCCGGATGAGGGTCGCAAGAATTCTTCCGAGGGCGGACGGGTTCTCGCGAATGGCGCGCTGGAGGCCATCGAGGTCATGGCCGGGTTGGAGCTTCTCGAGCTCGGCGAGGATTTCATCCGGGACGACGGCTTTGTTACGGAGGGCACGTCCCCGGAGGAGGATCACGGTGAGTGAAATGATGGAGAGGAGAAGCAGGAGGACCATGAACGGTCCGCCTTTGACGAAGAAGTCCACGGTGGGACCGAGAAATGAGGCAATGGTCATCAGTTGCTGAGAATGGTAAATGAGTAATCGATCTCCAGCCGACCGTTATCAAGAAGTTTGGCAACCTCTTCGGGGATCGGCGGGATCTCGGCCTCGATAATGGAGTTCACGCTCACGGAGGCAAAGCTTTCGTTCGAGGAATTCGATGTGACTCGGACGTTGCGGACTTTTCCATCGGCTTGGACGATGAAGCGGATATCGACGGTGCCGATGTTCAGGAGGCCGATCTGGTTATTCACGTAGTAATACCAGCGCGAGCCAATGGCGTCGGAGACCATTTTTTTATAGCGGCCGAGCGGCGTGGCTGCGGCTTCGAGCGAGGCCTTTCCACGGTTTGAGATATTTCCCCGGATGCGGGTTACACGGGTTTCGGGCTGAAACCCCGGAGCTGCCGGTGGTCGCGGTGCGGTCGTGGGCTGGGCGGGCTTTGGCTTTTCGGCAGGAGGTCGATCCTCGGTTTTTGGTGGTGCTTGGCGGAGGGCGAGCTGTGTGGTCGGCGTCGGGGTCGCTGTGGGAGGAGCCGGCTCTTGCGCGGCCTGCTCGGGAGATGGGGGTGCAGTCGGAGCAGATGGGCGGGCCTCGGCCCCGGCGGTGTAGTCGCGATTCTCGAGTTCCAGGCTTGTCGATTCGCGACCAGCGACGGACGGCATTGGCGCGGCACCCGTGGCCGGTGATTCACTGGCGGCGCGAGTGTTGTTGTCGGACTCGAACGGCGCATTCTTAGGCGCGTCGGGCTGAGCAGCGGCGGGGTTTGTCCGCACGAACTGCGGTGGGGCTGGTGTGGAGGGCTCCGGGTTGATGATGGTGAACTCCAATGGCTCGTCGTCAATCGGCGCCGGCTCGGGTGCACGGAAGTGCGCCGTTGACACCCACGCGATGCCGCCGATCACAAGCAGGTGAAGAAGGACCGAAATCCCGACGGCAACGGTCTTCTCCCGCCGCGGATCTTCGTCAATGCGAGCGGTGGCGGTCATGGTGTGAGTTTTGGTGAAACCCTTGCGTGATGGAAGAGGTATTGTTGGACGTAGCCCGCGTAGGGTCCGAGCCGCCGGCGGGCGTAGCGGGCCATTTGTGTGGCTGTTCCCGCGCGTCCGCGGCGCATCGCGAGGAGGATCCGGCCAATCCACACGTCGATGGGCACGGCATCGAGGCGTTCGTAGGCGAATAGGAGAACGCAATTCGCGACCTTCACTCCGACGCCGGGGAGGGATTCCAGCGCCGTGCGGAGCGCAGGGGTATCGAGTTCGGCGATGGCGTCGAGATCGATGCGGGCTGTAGCAACGTCGCGAGCAGAGGCCACGAGGTTCTTCGCGCGATAGCCGAGACCGCATGACCGGAGGTCGGCCTCTGTAAGGGCCGCAAGGTCCCCCGGCGAAGGATAGGCCGGGACTGAAGAACCAGCGACCGGCTGGCCAAATCTTTTCCGAATCTCCAGCGACATAGCCCGTATGTGGGCGACCTGCTTCATGGACGACGTGATAAATGTGGCTAGGCACTCCCAACGCGGTTGTCGAATGATCCGAAGCCCGCGGCAGGAGGCGAGGGCGGTCTGGGACAACTCGTCCTGAGGGAAGTCGCGATAGATTTCCTCCAGCGGATGATCGAGCGCAAAGTATTCCCGGACGAGTTCGGAGGTTCGTGGGTCAGTGAGGATGATCTGCCCGTCCCGCTGTCGGATGTGAACCGGAGTGTCTCCGATGAGGCCACGCCATTCTCCCGAGTGGATTCTTTCCCAGTGAAAAACCTGCCCGCTCTCCAGCGTAAGATCGAGATCGAAGAGCGGTGCCTCGATGGACTTCATCCGAGAACGGCGGGGTCACCGTAGAGCGTGGACGAGCTGGTGCGTTCGATCCGAACCGGGAAGATCTGGCCAACATGCCGCGCGGCCCCTTCAAAGACGACAATCTTGTTTGTCCGGGTCCGCCCGCTGAGTCGGGCGGCCTTGTTCCGGCTCGGCCCCTCGCAAAGAATCTCGACCTCAGTGCCAACGAGGGCGTTAAGCTTGTCGGCGACGTGGCGGTTGACGACGTCGAGCAAATCTTGATTCCGCGCCTCCTTTGTCTCCTCGGGAAGCTGCTCCTCCATTGTCGCCGCCGGGGTGTTTTGGCGGGGCGAGTATCGGAAGACGAATGCGTTATCGAACCCGATTTCATCAGCCAGCGCGCGGCTGGCCTGATAGTCCTCCTCCGTCTCTCCCGGGAACCCGACGATGATGTCCGTCGTAATGGCGATGCCCGGCCGGGCCGCACGGAGGTGCGAGACGAGTTTGCGAAATCCCTCGGCGGTGTAGCCCCGGCGCATAATTTTTAAAATCCGATCCGATCCGCTTTGCAGCGGCAGATGGACATGCTCGACGAGTTTCTCGATGCGGGAAAAGGCATGGATGAGGTCGGCCCGGAATCCGATCGGATGTGGGGAGGTGAACCGAACCCGCGCAAT
Source organism: Terrimicrobiaceae bacterium (assembly GCA_049317665.1). Lineage (GTDB taxonomy): Bacteria > Verrucomicrobiota > Verrucomicrobiia > Chthoniobacterales > Terrimicrobiaceae > JBBRHN01. The sequence goes on from JBMOHW010000114.1 coordinate 4,841, forward strand.
TCCATCGACGGCCGCAACGGCTTCGAGGAGTTGAACGAACGGGCTGAGGCCATCGCGTTTCGGGAATTCATGGCGCCCGTAAAGATTCACGATCTGCCCGAGCAGGGTCACCTCGCGGACCCCACGCTCCGCCAAAGAGCGAACTTCGGCCACGATGTCATCCATCGACCGACCGCGCTCAGCACCGCGCGTCTGCGGCACGATGCAAAATGCACAATGCATGTTACAGCCCTGCATAATCGAAACAAACGCCGTGCACTGCGCGGGTTCGAGAGTCTGGTCGCGAATCGCTTCCTGCGAGCCCTCTTCCTCATCAATATCGACAATCGGCAGACGTTCGTCGTCGATGCGGGATTCGATTTTACGTCGCAGCAAATCATCAACGTAGTCGGCCACGCGGTGGAATTTCTGTGTGCCGGCTACCAGATCGACGTGCGGAGACGTTTCCAGCAGCGAGGCCCCGCGAGCTTGCGCCATGCACCCGAGGTAGCCCAGGACCAGATGGGGTTTCGCCCGGCGCAGTTTCCGGAGCATCCCCATTTTTCCAATTGCCTTCTGCTCGGCCATGTCCCGCACGCTGCACGTGTTCAGCAGGATGACATCCGCATCCGCCTCATCCTCGGTGAGTCGGTAACCGCGCTCGGTCAGCATCATGGCCACCTGATCCGAGTCGCGCTCGTTCATCTGGCAACCATAGGTCTTTATGTGGACGCTGGGCATTGGGTGAACCCGACACGATAACGAGAAGGGGAAAAGTTTCCAGCGCGGATCGTGCCAAAGCGATGCTTGCAGGAGTCAATCCGTCGGCGCAAGATCCTCCGTGGAGAGACCCGCCATCGGGTGGCTTTGAACTACGCTTCCCTCTACAATCACTTGAAGTCCCGGGTGGGCTATGACGATGATCGGATCACAACCGACGGTGCGTCCACAGTTTTTAATCTGACCTTCCACTCCGACCACGCCGGGATCCTGCGCGACGAGTCGAAGGGGGAGATCGGTGTCGGCGATGCTTTGGATGTCGAGGACTCGCTCGTGGCGGAGAACGCCACGTTTCGCTACCACGTTTTTCATCCCGTCGGCACGGGACGCTCACAGGAGATGATCCTCCTTTTTCACGGATTCAATGAGAAGCACTGGCATAAATATCTGCCGTGGGCTTCGCGGTTGGTCGAGACGACCGGTAAAACCGTCGTCCTTTTTCCCATCGCGTTTCACATGAACCGCGCCCCGCTCGCCTGGAGCAACGTGCGCCTCATGCACGCCGTCAGCAGGCACCGTCGCGCCGAGTTCCCCGAAATCGTCCACTCGTCGCTATCCAACGCCGCCATTAGCAGCCGACTCCACCGGAATCCCCAGCGATTTATCTGGTCCGGGCTGCAGACTTTTCACGACGTGATCCAGTTTCTTGATTCGTGCAAACGCGGTGAGCATCCTCTTTTTGAGAAAGATTTCAGCATCGATATTCTCGCCTACTCGATCGGTGCCTTCCTCGCCGAGATCCTTCTAATGAGCAACCCCGGCGGATATTTTGAAAAGACGAAGCTCTGCATGTTTTGCGGTGGTCCGGTCTTCAACCGCATCTCGCCGGTTTCGAAATTCATCCTCGATAGCGAAGCCAATGTTCGCCTCTACTCTTTTCTCATCGAGCACTTGGAAAGCCATCTCCGGCACGATGCGAAACTCGCGGGAACGCTCAACGAGAAATCCGAAGAAGGTGTCGCATTCCGGGCGATGCTGAACTACCGCAAGATGAGCGACTACCGCGAAGGCAAATTCCGCTCAATGGCCCCGCGAATTCATGCCATTGGCCTCGTCGCCGATGAAATCATTCCACCCTACGAAATCGAAAGCACACTCCAGGGCCGGAACCGCGACATCCCGATTCCCGTGGAGAAGTTCGATTTCCCCTACCCCCACAAACACGAAGACCCGTTCCCCGCCCTGAACTCCATCGCTCCGGAAGTCACCCGGGCTTTCGACGGGGTGCTGGAAAGCATCAGCGGATTTCTCCGGGACTAATCGCCGGCCATCACGGAACCGAGACCTTGATCGCATATTCCTCGAAGGCCACGGCGAGCCCGACGCTCTCGGCAATATACGTCAGCGCAACCGAGGCGGGAACCTGCTCAAGGGCAAGGGTCACGCGGGCGGGAAAATCCGATGGAACCATCCAGACGATGTTTGTTTTTTTTCCGTCGGTGGCATTCTTGTTGATGAGCTGGATCGCATACTCAAATGCCTCGCGGGCCGAAACATCCCGGAAGTCGATTTTCGGCAGGATTGTGGCATCCAACCGTCGCCGAGCCGCGATTTCCCCCGCTTGCTTCGCAGCGATCATTCGGAGGTAAACCGGGACGGTTTTGTTTTGCGGATCGTTCCGGGCAATCAATTCCAGCGCAGCCTTGGCCCCGGCCAGATCGCCCGCATGGAAGGCTTTCATGGCCTCCTGCATGTCATCAGCCGCGCAGGTCAGAGTCGCCGTCAGAAAAAAAACAAAGAATATGGTTCTCATGGCACCGGATAAGTGGGGCGTTCCTCGGATCCCACGAGAATATTGGAGGTAGCCAGCCACGCGAGCATTTCTCATGGAGTGGTAAACCTACCGCGAGAATTTGGGTAGAGCAAACAATGGGAATGGGAAAAAGTCGGTGAAAGAGAAAAGTTTCTGCCAGTCTGGCATCTCGTTGTTCCTTTGATCGGTGAGGTGACGTGACTTCACTTTATTGAGCCG
>JBMOHW010000115.1:0-7388 GCA_049317665.1 Terrimicrobiaceae bacterium
AATGTCCGACCCGGAGGGTATTTCGCTCCGACGAAGGTTCCCCCGGGTAGTTATCGGGCCGAGATTAGCGATTCCAGGAAACCAGATGCCCTTGATCAGTTCCCTCTTGCGATTGCCGGAAATACTCTGGTTGTTACAAAGGGCGACGACAAGCTCGGGTGCAGGGCGTTGGTAATCGAAGAGCAGGGAAGATCCTCTGTTTCGGGTGATGCGGCTAACAGCCCTTCGAGCGGCAAAAAGTCTAGGGAAGTCGTGTTTATCAACGGCATCGCTGACGGCAAGTTGACGATTGTTCTGCCAGGTGACCCGCCGAGGCTTGTTGAAGTCGAGGACATGACTTCGGTTGCTTTATCGCCGGAGGTTCTCGCCACCGAGATCACAGCTAAGCTGATCGCTGCAGATGGCAAGACAAGATCCGAGAAGCTTAGACTAGCAAGCTACACTCAGAATGGCGCAGTGGTGGTTTTCCACTGCGATGAAGTCGAGCAGCAGATTGTCAGATTCAGCGTTCTTGATGGGTCCAGTTTCCGCATGCTTTCAGTGGACGATTCCCCGAAACCATCAGAGTAAATGTCTCGGGAAACCGGGGTCAGGATGTATTTTTCTTACAGGTTTCGCGGGGACCGTCCTGCCAATCGACTCCTTTTCCCTCTGCGCGAGATTCTCAGTCAGGATCTGATGATCAAATTTCGAAGGGCTTTGCGGATTTGGTGAGAACGCGGTGGGCCTTGGCGGTGACGACGATGACGTCTTCGTGGCGGACGCCACCGAGGCCGGGGATGTAGATGCCTGGTTCGACGGTGAGGACGTGTCCGGGGAGGAAGGTGACCTCGGAGAATCTTGGCGACTCATGGAGGTCGAGGCCGAGGCCGTGGCCGGTTCCGTGAAAAAATCCACGCCAGCGGCCGTCGCGAATTTCGGTGGGGTAACCCTGTGCGGTGAAGAATGCCTTGATGTTTTCGTGGATGGCGAGTCCCTCGTTTCCGGGTTTGATCGACGCAAAGGCGAGCTTCTGCCCGGCGAGGCAGGTCTCCCAGAGATGTCGCTGTGCGTCGGTCGCCTGACCACGGACAACCGTGCGGGTGATATCGCCAAAGTATCCGGTGCGGGCGTCGCGGGGGAAGACATCGAGAATGATCAATTCGTTTGCTCGGAGCGGTCCGGAGCCGCGGGCATGGGGATCGCACGCCTGCTCGCCGCCTGCGACGATCGAGTCACCACGCGACTGCCCGCCCGCCCGCACGATCGCGGTCTCGATCTCGGTGCGAAGGATCTCGGAGGTCAGCAAACGTCGCCCGAGCAGGAGTTGTCCGTCCTTGCGAATCGCGGCACTCCGAAGAACCTCGATCCCACGCTCGAGGCCGGCCTCGGCGATGGCCAGCGCGGCTGAGACGCTGCGGATCTCCGCCGGTGTCTTGCGTTCGCGTTCCGGCCAGAAAGCTCCCTTGACTGGCTTAAGGCGGACGTTTTCGCGTTTCAAGGCCCGGGCCAGCCCGAGGGGGAAATCCGCCGGCACGATCGCGGAGCGGACTTTATGCGTCTTGAGCCACGCAGCGACCACGCGGGCAAAGGGAGGCTTCTTCTTTTTCCCGCCCTGAACGAATTTCTCGGTTTCCGAATAAGCATCGACCCGCGTCCCGCGAGCCTCGACGCGCCCGCGGTCGACTTCGAGATCGGAGAGCAAAAGAATTTTCTTCCCGTCGACCTCGACGAACGCAAAGGCATCCGGCGCACGAAATCCCGAGCCGAAGAGCTGATCCGCCGAAGCTTCGCTCGATGCGATGATCAATTTTGGACGTGCCATAAGCCCCGACATTTCGCACAAGCTAGGCGTCTATGGCAATGCATCGTTGGACGCGGCTGAGTTCGCAAAAGTGGGAGGACGTCTGGGACGAACGTCTGCAATTTCTCGGCCCGGGAGCCGTGGCCATGATCACGTGGCCGGAATCGAAGGCCCTGAAAATCGAGGCGTTTTGCGACAAGAAGACGGCAGACACCCTCGTGAAGCGCTTCGGGGGACGGGCGACCCGTCTGGCGGATCACGTCTGGACCGGTGATAACGCCAGGCCGCGGGCCCCACTTCCGATCCGGGGAAAGCTTTATGTTTTTTCCGACGAGGCCTCGTGGCGAAGGGCTCCGGACCCCGCCAAGTCCGTCTGGATCCCAGCCGGTATGGCATTCGGGACGGGCGATCACGCGACGACCGCGACGTGCCTGCGCCTCTTGGCCGATCTGTCCGAGTCGCTGCCATCGGGCTGGACGGCGATCGATGCCGGGACGGGCAGTGGGATTCTGGCCATCGCAGCAAGCCGACTCGGTGCGGCGCATGTCGAGGCGTTTGATTTCGACCCCACGTGTGTTCGCATCGCGAAGGAAAATGTTCGAAACAACGGCTGCCGAGGGATCCGGGTCTCGAAAGCGGATTCGCGGGCGATCGGCGATTTTCCGCGAGCGCACGTGGTGCTCGCGAACCTTTTCAGCGAGCTTCTTATCGAGTCCGCCAAGGGTTTTGCCAAGAAGCTTCACCCTGGCGGCTCGCTCGTCTTTTCCGGCGTCCTAAGACGGCAATCCGAGGAAGTCGCCGCCGGGCTCGTCGCCGCTGGCTTCGAGCCACCGCGAATTATTGCTCGGGGAAAGTGGTGCGCCGGCGTCACGCGGCTCGACATGATCCGGCGGGGTGAGTCAAGGTAGAGCGCATGGGAGACCCATGCCGACTGACGATTGCCGAGATCCGCGAGCAGACGAAAGCCGGGGCACTTGGTGCGAGGGTCTGGGGACAGGCGGATGAACTGGCGAAGCGAACGTCCTCGGCGGGGAAACCGTTTTGGGAACTGAAGCTCCGGGACGCCGCCGACCTCCTGGTCCTGCGCGCTTGGAGCGACACGCCGGCTTTTGAGAGTTGCGAGGAACTGGCACGGGGTGAAGCCATCGAGATCGAAGGCGAGTTTCTCGTGAATGGAAATTTCGGCCTCGATGCAAGGCGGTGGATCCTCCGCCCGCTGAATCCCGACGAGTCGGCTGAGCTCTTCGCCGGCAGCGCTGCGGACGAAGTGGCACGGGACTATTCCGATGTGACCGAGCTCGTCGCTGGCCTCTCCGACCCCCGCCTCCGTGCGATCAGCGAGATGTTCCTCGCCGAGCACGGCGCGCGCTTCCAGCGGGCTGCGGCGGCCCGACACAATCACCATGCCCACCGCGGCGGCCTGCTCCGACACACCGCGCAAATGATGAGATCCGCGGCAGCGTTGTCAGGTGTTTATCCCACGCTGAACCGCGACCTCCTCCTGGCTGGAACACTTTTCCACGACACCGGAAAGCTCTGGGAAATGTGTCCTCCGGAAATCGGATTCGACATCCCCCGCGAGCTCCGGGGCGAACTGCTCGGACACATCAGCATCGGCATCGAACTCGTCAACGCCCTCTGGCGAAAGCTCCCGCTCGACGAGTGGAAAAATCTGGCGCCGGCCTCCGAAGATGTCCGGCTCCACCTCCTGCACCTCATCGCCGCGCACCATGGCGAAATGCAATACGGCTCCCCGGTCGAGCCCAAGACTCCCGAGGCAATCGCGCTTCACTTTATCGACAATCTCGACGCGCGACTCGAAATGATTTTCGCCGCGTATGGCAAACAACCAGAAATTTCCCCCGGGATCTACGAACGAGTTCGTCCGCTCAATACCTCACCGGTCGCACCGCTAAAATCAATCTCTCCAACGGATTCGGTGCCCGAGGATTAGCCCGAAAACGGCGGAAGAGGCCCGCGAATCACGCGAATCGTCGCGAATGCATGGGACTTCCAGCGAGGAGAGCACGGCATGTTTATTTCCGGGTTACCAATTCCCATCCCCTTCAATTTCATTTGCGCCCATTCGTTTCATTCGCGGGCAAAATCCGAATCCGGGATTAGCCCGGCGGCCAGCCGAGCGGGCGTCCACCGAGAAGGTGGACATGAAGATGGGGAACGGTTTCGCCCCCATCGCTTCCATTATTGATCACAACGCGAAATCCCGAGTCTATAATCCCCTCAGCTGCTGCAATCTGCGGGGCGATCGAAAGTAGATGACCGAGGATCGCGGTGTCGTCCGGCCCGGCGGCAGCGAGGCGCGGGATGGGTTTTTTCGGCACGATCAAAATATGAACTGGCGCCTTCGGTGAGATATCGCGAAAGGCCAGACAGACCTCGTCTTCATGGACAATTTCGGCCGGAATTTCCCGCGCGCAGATTTTTTGAAAAAGCGTCATGAGAGTTGCAAGTGGAGTTCCTCCGAGCGCTCGCTCTGCCCGACCTCGTCGCGCACAAACGTCACGATCTCGCCCATCAATCCCGAGCAATCCCGCCGCCAGTTTTTTGCCGAGCGCAGCAATTTGACGCACCGATGGAGATCGCAGAGCTCAACCTGCAATGTCGGCGCACAGATCGCCTCGCGCAGGCGGGATCGCAGGAGATCGAAAAAAATCAGCTCGTAGCCATGGCCGGCATCGCGAGCGATCTCGGCCAGCGAGATCCGCACCGGGGGCGGCATCGTGCGAAAGTGGTTTGCAACATCGGCATACCCGATGACCTGGAGGACCGATTGCACGGCCTTCTCCAGACGACAGATTGTCACAACGTGATCCTCGAAGTCCTGCTGCAAAAAGCTGGTGACGCTCTCAGTGACATGATCGGCGAGCCACCATTTTTTGTATCCGGCCGTCTCCGCGGCGCGAACCAACGCGGTCGAGAGCCAGCCCCGCTCGAAATTCATCACCCGCCCATCGCTAAACCTCACCAGCGGAAGATTGTCGCGAAGGGCGATCATGGCTTGATGAAGAGCTCCGGTTGCGCGGGCGAGCGGCCCGCTCGTTTTTCAAACGACTGGATCTCCTCGATAAAGTCGCCGATTTCCTGAAACTGCCGGTAGACCGATGCGTATCGGACGTAGGCGACCGGATCGAGCGAATGGAGCTTTTCCATCACTTTCGCCCCAATCGTCCGGCTCGGGATCTCCCGTTCGTGGCCGGACTCCAGATCTTGAATGATCTCGTCGACGGCGCGTTCCATTTCATCAATCCCAATCGGACGCTTCTCGCAGGCTTTGGCAATGCTCCCGAAGAGCTTGTGGCGGTCGAGGGGTTCGTGGCGCCCGTCGCGCTTGATCGTGCGGAGTTCGATGCGCTCGATCTCCTCATAAGTCGTGTAGCGGGTCTCGCAATCCAGGCATTCGCGGCGCCGACGGATCGCCGCCCCGTCTTTCGAGAGCCTGGAATCGATGACCTTATCTTCCAAGGAGGCGCACTTCGGGCAACGCATATGTTGTGTGCAAACGCACTATGGGCGGACACTTCCATACAACATCTTGCGAGGTCAATGACTTTCCGAATTTTTCGATGCGTTTTTTCGCCGATCAAAATCGACCGACGTCGAGTGACCGCCGGAGCCAGGTTTGACGTCGACGCCGTCCGTGCCTACGGTGGCGGACTCTCATGGCAAATGTCATCAACCTCACGACACTCGACAGCGGTCTTCGCGTGGCGACTTGCGAAATGCCGCACGCCGAGACCGCAGCGATGGGCATCTGGGCCTCGGTCGGCGGACGCCACGAACCAGCGCCGCTGAACGGCATCTCCCATTTCATCGAGCACATGCTCTTCAAAGGAACTGCGAAGCGATCGGCCCGGCGGATCATGCAGGAAATCGAAGGCGTGGGTGGCGACATGAATGCTTACACCTCCGAGGAGCGGACCTGCTACTACGCGACGGCGGCCGCGGAGTTTTTCCCGCGTGTTTGCGATGTCCTCTGCGATATCTACACCGAGCCGAGATTTGCCGTGCAGGATATCGACCGCGAGCGCGGCGTGATCGGCGAAGAGATCCTCATGTATCGCGACGAACCGTCCTCGCACGTTCAGGAAAATCTCAACGCCACCTGCTGGCCATCGCACCCGCTCGGACGTCCGCTCACCGGGACTTTGGAATCCATCGAAAGCATGGGTCAGCGCGAGTTTATCGACTACCGGGCGACCCACTACCACGCCGCCAGCACGGTTGTTTCCGCGGCGGGAAAGATCCATCACGCCGATGTCGTCGCCCGCGTCGAGCAATCGCTACGTGCGCTCCCGCGCGGGCGCAAACCAAAAGCCCGACCCGCACCGACGATGCCGCGGCGGCCCCGCCTGCACATCGAAGCCCGCGACATCCAGCAGACCCAGGTCGCCATCGCACTCCCGGCTTTCAGCCATCTCGACAAACGTCGCTACGCTTTTCATCTTCTGCACATCCTTCTGGGCGGAAACGCCAGCTCGCGGCTTTTCCAGGAACTGCGCGAAAAGCGTGGGATCTGTTACTCCGTAAGCACTCATCCTCTCACTCTCGACGATACGGGCGTGCTCAATATCTCGATCGGCCTCGATCGTAAAAACCTCGAGAAGTCGCTCGCCCTCATCCTAGGGCAATTCGAAATTCTCCGCACGAAACTCGTCGGCCCCGCCGAGCTCCGCCGCGCCAAGGAATACTCCGTCGGCACCAGCCGGATGTCGCTCGAACGCGCCTCCAGCCAGAGCATGCGCATCGGGAGTTCGGTCCTCGTTTATGGAAAAATCGTCGAGCCCGAGGTTGCGCATGAGCGGATCCGAGCCGTCACGGCCGAAGAGGTCCGAACGATCGCGTTGGAAGTCCTCGACCCCGCCCGCATCACGCTGGCCTTGGTTGGACCCGATCCCGAAACAAAAATGCTGGAGAGGATGCTCGGGCTATGAACGCTGTGATTTTCGACTGGGACGGCGTCGTCATCGATTCGTCGGATCTGCACGAACAGTCGTGGGAACTCCTGGCCAAAGAGATCGGCAAGCCTTTGCCGGCCGGACATTTCAAGGCGGGCTTCGGAAAAAGAACCAGGAAATCATTCCGACAATCCTGCGCTGGGCCGAAGATCCTCAGGATGTCATCCGTCTCGGCGATCGGAAGGAGGAACTCTACAGGAAACTTGTTCGCGAGCAGGGTGTGCACGTTCTGCCCGGTGCGCGCGAACTGCTCTCTGCCTTGCGCGACGCCGCGATCCCACGAGCTATCGGATCGTCGACTCCTCGGTCAAATCTCGACGCCATCTTTGCCTCGACTGGCTTGGATCAGTTTTTTGATGCGGTCGTGAGCGGAGATGATGTGAAGAATGGAAAGCCAGCTCCCGACGTTTTCCTCCTCGCTGCCGAGCGATTGTCGGTCTCCCCCGAACGCTGCGTGGTCCTCGAAGACGCGCACGTCGGGATCGAAGCCGCCCACCGCGCCGGGATGAAGGTCGTGGCGGTCGCGACGACCCACCCGATCGGGGAATTGACGGCCGCCGATGCCGCTGTTCGCTCCCTCATGGAAGTCACGCCGGAGTTTCTTACGCGGCTTTTGGGCGCTTCGGAGT
>JBMOHW010000116.1:0-7204 GCA_049317665.1 Terrimicrobiaceae bacterium
TCTTTGTCCAATCCATTTTCTCCTCGCTTTTGCCCCCGGCGGCGTCGGACAAGCCGGGCTGGGAAGCCATATTAGTTTGAAGATTGTCGCGAATACCCGCGGCAACTTGTTTGGCCGCGATTTTCTTCCCCTCCACGGTGTGATGGAAGTTGTCGGTCCAGTATTGTTTGCGGTCCATGGGATCCATCAACGCAAAAAGGTCGTTGGTCGGGATATTGTTCTCATTCATCACCTTGGCCGCTATTGCATTGAACTCCTTCACCAGCCTGGTGTTGTCGGAACTTACCGTCGGAGTCGAGGAGGCCCATACGATTTTCGCCCCTTTTCCCTCCTCTCGCAGCAGTTTCAGGGCCTCACCCATGGCAGATCCCATATCTTGAAGATCGCTGCCCAAGCTGTGAAGCCCGTTGTTGAACTGAATCAGGGCATATTCGTTATCGGAAAGCATAAGCTTCAGTTCCTTGAGAAAAGAACGATCAGTAACACACTTGGATGATGTATAAGTGCTGACGTATGCCGTGCCTGACAGCTCCTCGCTGACATATTCCTGATAATTGTTGGTGATGGAATCACCGATCAACAGAACTCGAGGGAGATTGGTGGCTCCGGGCTCATGGCAAACCGTATGGATCCACTCAATGTTTTCGCGTTTTCGCTCTGCATTCATAATTGATTTGATGTTGTAAAAGTAAAAGCCGTGGCAAAAAGGATTGTGCTGGCAATATGTGTTCTGATGTCAATGTTCTGATTTTATTTTCCGGCGTTTGGCAAAAATGAGGCATCCGATTTAATCCCGCCTTTCGTTGCCGCTCACCCAGCGGGGAGGCACCAGAAGCGTTTGAGGAATTTCAGGAACGCCATATTCGTGCTTGAGCAGCTTGTCCGACAACAAATCGAGCACCCATTCTCCGCCGAGTTCATTGCGCGTATCAATCCATCCAAAGGCATCTGCAGAATCCGGTTCCCTTAGCCAGATCATATTTTTATCAGGGACCAACCCCCGGAGCCACGACGGCAATTTCAGACTGGCTTCCACGATGACGCAATGAACCTTGTAGCGCTGAAACATCGATCGGATTCTTTCCGCATCGAGGCGGTCGAAATCGAGGAAAAGCTTCCGGGCAAGTGCGGACCCGCCCGGATGGTGGAGCAGGAATGCGGTGCGCACCGCATGCTGGGCACGACGATCAGTCTTAAAGTTCCATATGGCGGCAATTCCCGCCCGGAATTTATGACGAGCAAAATGCAGTGCCTCACGGATGGCGTTGTGATAGTCCAGCCGGACATTGTGCAACCGCGGAAGGACCAGGCCACATCCAAATGACACACAGGCAAAATCCTTCAGGTTGAAATTAAAATAGGACTTTCCGGCAGAATGCGATGCGGCGACGACGACGATGCCTCGAATACCCCGGCTCCAGAGAATTTTGCGCAATGCCGCAGGTGATTGGGCGGAGTAGTCGAATTCACTCAAAATGTAGCCGTGTTCTTCGGCCCACTTTACCATGCCACGCTGCATCTGGAGAAGCCGCACATCCGATTCCTTGGCAGGCCTCCCGCCCAGCCATACAATGGCAAGGTTTCCTTTGAAGGCACCTCCGCTGCGTCTTCGCAGTGCGGACATCAAATGGCCGACGTAGGGATTGACCTCGTAGCCCAGGGACTTCGCTTTGAGCAAGATCTTGATTCGTGTCTCCTCTTTGACGGCGGGACTGTTGCTGAGGGCCCTGGACACTGTAGCCATCGAATATCCGCTGGCGTTTGCAAGATCGCGGATGTTTAACATACGGTACAGGAAAATTCCCTCGCAAAATGCCTGCACTCGAAATGTGGGCTATTAAGTTTGCCCTTCCGACTCAGGGGATCGGAGTAGTTGAAGCCGCATTTCAGGCCATCGACTGCCATCGCAATCCGGGGGGATGGATCATGGGTTGAATTCATTGCACCTAAATCGATCGAGTAAACCGGACGAGCCATTTGCCGGACCGACGGATATTTGACCTCTTTTGAGGTTATCGCTGTCCAGGCCGTTTTCAGAGCGATGCTTTCCAGTTCCTCACGGAGCGAATAAATGTTTTCGGTATCCTCAGCGGAGAGGCGTCGAAAGCTTGGTGCTTGTTTGGGACGAAGCGTAAGGCAGCCAAAAACCGCGGCCTGCCGGACGGCCTGACGGAATGGTGTGCGCCGGATCTTACATTCCCTGGCCAGTCGGGGCTCCCGGACGGGATCGCCTTCCTTGAATTCGCCTGTAAGAATCGACTTCCTCAGCATTTGGAATGCCCGCTCGCACTGTTCGGCGGTTCGAATCAGTCGGGGGCTTTTGGCTTTTTTCCCGTTTGCCATGGTCAATTGCCTCGAAAGTTTGAACTCTCCGTGGAGGAGGATAGGGATGGAAGATGCAGTCGATAAACCCGCTCTGCATTTCGAAGAAACAGGGATTCACGCTGCTGGGCAGTGGCCGATTGGGTCAAAGCCAGAGTGAGTTCCATCCAACGCAGGAGCGGGCATCCGAGGGTGCAGACAGGCCAGTCGCTGCCCCAGAGGACGCGATTCCACCCGAAGCAGTCGATGGCGTGGTCGACGAGTGGCTGCAAATCGCCGACCGACCACCGGTCGGAGCCGGTGTAAGAAACGATTCCGCTAATTTTGCAAACGACATTGGCTTCGGCCGCCATGGCTTGAATATGCTGTTTCCAAGGATGAAGTGCCTGTTGGCGGATGTCCGGAGTGCCACAATGATCAAGGATGAAGGACGTCTCGGGAAATTGCTTCACGAGCTCAAGAGCCAGCGGCAACTGACGGGACTGCACGCACAGATCGAAGGACAGGCCGTATTGTGAAAGCCGGGCGAGATTTGACAAAAATTGTCGCGAAAGGAATATCTCATCGCTTTGCGTGTGCAGAACACGTCTGATGCCCTTGAGTATTGGATGATTCCAGAATTTATCCAGGTGCGCAAAAGCGTTTTCCCGTTCCAATTTTGCCCCTGCGACAATGCCCAGAATTCGATTCTCCGGGTTTTCCGCCAAAGAAAAAATCATGCCTGTTTCCCCGGCCAAATCCTGTCCATCAACATCCGTGTCAACATAGACCGAGCCAAGAATATCGAGCCCGTGCGCGGCTTTCCGATATTCCTCCAACATGAACGGAACATTCAACAACGGCTCCCCGCTCATCCAGGAATAGGAAAAGCGGGAGGGATCCCAAAGATGCTGGTGTGTGTCGATGGCTGGCATGCTGGAAATTTTCGCCTCTCAATATAGATCTTGATCTCGCGCCGGAAAAGTGTAAACGTTTATTTTAATGAAATCCACTCTCCTCCCGCTGCTGTGGCGAAAATAGATCACGCAACAGTCCGCGTGGATGCAGCCGAGCTTCTGCGTTTCTGCCAGATCATTCTCGGAGCCCAGGGCGTTCCCGAGGAACAGGCGTGTTATGTCGCATGGCATCTGGTTGAGACGAATCTCCGGGGAACCGACACCCACGGCGTGGCGAGGCTGCCCCATTACGTGCGCCGCTTAAAAGGTCAAAGCATTCAGGCACAACCGGCGATCACCTATGAGCAGCGGGCTCCCTCGCTGGGACTGGTCGACGGGGACAATGGTCTGGGTCATCTTGTTATGCGCGATGCCACGGAGAAGGCTGGCGATCTTGCTTCGCAGACGGGCGCAGGGTGGGTTGCGGTGAAGAATTCGAGCCACTGTGGTGCCCTGGCTCCCTACGGCCTGCAATTGGCAGAGCGCGGCATGATTGCCTTTGTATTTTCGCATGTTGATCCAATGGTGCTGCCGCACGGCAGCCGCGTTCCATTTTGCGGGACAAATCCGATCTGTATCACGGCGCCGAGCCTCAATGGCTGCGCGATGTGCCTTGACATGGCCACCAGTGTTGTTCCTTGGAACCTGATTGCCAATGCCGCAACGGAGGGAGTGCCGATTCCCTCCGGATGGGCAGTGGACAGGCAGGGGGTCGATACGAATAAGCCATGCGAGGTTCACGCCCTGTATCCCTTCGCCCAGCACAAAGGTTCCGGCCTCGGAATCCTTATCGACATTCTCTGCTCTTTGCTCTCCGGCGGCCCCTACGGACCGGATATTCCCAAAATGTACGGCGACATGACCGAGCCCCGCCAGTTGGGCGGGCTGGTCGGAGCGATCCATGTGGAACCCTTCATGGAATCAAGCATTTTTCGGGCGAGAGTATCCGAAATCATGCGGCGTCTTTCCGGTCTGCCACCTTCCCAGGGCACGGATCGCGTTCGTTTCCCTGGAGAGCCGGAGATCGAGACCAAGAGAATCCGGAGTCGAGATGGGATTCCCATGGGCGTCAATGTTCTCGCAGAACTCAACGAACTTGCGTCCCACTGCGGCTCCCAGCTTCTCCAACCGCTTTAACCATGAAAAAACTACAAAACAAAGTGATTCTTGTGACAGGCGCATCAAAAGGCATTGGCCTGGGTTGTGCCTTAACATGCCTTCGGCACGGAGCCAAGGTTGGCATCCTCGCCCGTGCCTCCGCGCTGGCAGGGACTGCGATTGAAAGCGCCGGATTTTCACTCGAAACCGATGTGTATATGGTCGATTGCGATGTCAGGCTGGCAGACAGCATGGAATCGGCCATTCGTGATGTGGTCCACCATTTTGGACGGCTTGACGGCATCATTAACAACGCGGGCTGGCACCCTCCGGCCATGACGATCGAAGAGACGTCCCTTGAAGATTTTGAAGATTTGCTTCGCCTCAATCTGACGAGCACATTTCTTGGCTGCAAACTGGCTGTCCCGCATCTTCGGAAGACCCGCGGCGCGATCGTAAACATGTCGAGCGAAGTGGGATTGATCGGACAAGCTGCCGCTCCCTCCTACGTGACGACAAAGGCGGGTCAAATCGGATTGACTCATGCCCTCGCCCTCGATCTTGCGCCGGCGGGAGTGCGAGTGAATGCCGTATGCCCTGCGGGGGTGATGACGCCACTGATGGAGGATTGGGCCGCCTCCCAATATGATCCTGCCGCCGCCCTTCAGATGGTGGATTCGTGGCATCCTTTGGGTCGCATGGCGACATCAGAGGAAATTGGCGAGGTTTGTGCCTTTTTGCTCTCCGCGGAAGCCTCCTTCATCACAGGCCAAGCGATTTGTCCCGATGGAGGGGCGGCTCTTGGCTACCGCAGATAAGCTCCCAACGGGTGCAGCATTTCTTCGACCTCCTTCATGGCAACGCAGTAACTTTGAACATTTGAGGCTCTGATCATTTTCAGAACTCCCATCCAAGCGGGCGGGGGCTCAAATTCACCAAGGCTGGATCACAATGAGCCACCCCTGCAGGGTAAGGAATCTGATTTGTGATAGATAATAAAACATTAGGGGGACCTCTTCGGCTTGTGTTATTTCTCTTGGTGCGCCCCCTGCCGCCGCGAAAGATACTCTGCATATTTGCTGGGAGGGATTCCTTCGAGTTTTTTGAACAGACGTGAAAAGTGAAATTCGGAAGAAAACCCCAACCGTTCGGCACATTCCTTGACGCTGGTTCCTTCCGCAAGTAGCAAGCTTTTTGCAACCTGCAGCTTCATTCTTCGGATCGTCCGACTCGGGGTCTCTCCTGCAATGCGTGGATACGAGCGCGCGAATGTCGGGAGACTCATCTTCATATGAGAGGCAAGATCCTCCACGCCCAAAGGCTCGGTAATGTGCTCATTCACGAAAGCTTCGACCTGTTGCACAAGATCACGCTTGCCTGCCCGATTCTCCGCGCGGACCTCGCGCGTTGTTGGACCGACTCGAGGGGCCGCAAGCAGCATTCCCAGCAGTTCCAGCATTACCGCATGCCCCAAGAGCTCGAAGCTGGGGCTGCGACGGAAGACGAGATCTCCGAGACGCTGAAGGCGGGTGCCGATCTGGCCATCCGGGTCGAGGAAGTGGCACCACCCGCGCGCGCCCACAAGCCGGTGGAGCTTTGCCTCAAGATCCTCCCATGCGGAAAAGACCATGAACGACTCGTGGATCGAATCCCCGGCACTCTGCAGTTCATGATAGCGGCAAGTCGGCGCATACAAGGCCACGATTCCACTGAGACGGGTGAAAATTTTACCCTTTCCTATGCGTTGCTGTTGCCTGCCTTGGTTGATCTGGTCGACGACCCAACAGGAGCTGTGCGGATGCACCCATCTCGACGTCTTAAAATGCGCCACCCCGGTGTGAGCCAGTTCAAGAACGGCCTTGGGGAGTCTATCAGTCGGGGAAACATCAGCCGCAATTGCCATGACGTGTGATAGAAAATGATATGCTAATGATGCTTTTCGCCATTCCTCCGCCCTGTGTCAACACAGATGATGCGGGTGTCGAATCACCGCAACCCAACTCAATATACGAAAAATGACAGCGACTCTGAATCCAAAAAAAGTCAAACTGCCGGGAATCTCCGGTGGCGAAATCCCAAGGACTTTCTCCCCTGCGCTGCGTGACGCCCGCCCAAAAGTGGGAGTTGAAGAATTTCTCTCGATCGCTGAAAGGTTCGGCTTCAACCCGCAGGCGATGGAGCGGCTTGCAGCTGCGGTCTCTGACAGCGATCTGCCAGAGGGAGGCCCTCATCTCGGACGATATTACGGGAGTCCCAAACCGATCAAAGGCGAGCAATTCGAAGAACTGGCCCGTAAGATATTCGGTGTCAAATATGCCTTTGCCGTGAGTTCCGGCACGGCGGCGTTGCACTGCGCAATGGTCGGGGCCGACGCTGGTCCGGGTACGGAAGTCATTTGTGCGGCGACCGGCTTCATCGCCACCGCACTGGCGGCTGGCATGGCGGGGGCGACGCCCGTGTTTTGCGATGTGGACGAATCGCTTCAAATGAACCCTTTGCTTCTCGAAAATCTTATCACACCCAAGACGGTTGCAATCGCACCAACCCACCACTGGGGAAGTGTTTGCGATATGGATCCCATCCTCGATATTGCCAGGAAGCACGGTCTGAAAGTGATCGAAGATTGCGCCCAATCTCCCGGGGCAACTTACAAGGGACGCCTCGTGGGGTCGCTGGGGGATTTCGGCTGTTTCAGCATTTCGTGCTATAAAATCATCGGAGGCGGCGAGGGTGGCATGGTCGTCACAAATAATGAGCGATCATTCGACAGGGTGCGCCAAATGGCCGAGGGAGGAGGGCTCTGGCGTCCCGATCGCTGCGCGCCAGAGCGCTATGAGGGGGAACTCTTT
>JBMOHW010000117.1:0-7158 GCA_049317665.1 Terrimicrobiaceae bacterium
TCAACGGAACCAACGACTTCGCGTTTCCCATGGATTCCTGGCAGAAATCCTACCGCTTGCCTCAAGGCATGCGGACCTTGGCGCTCCGGGTGCGCATGGACCATGGACACGGCGGGGCGGGTGAAAATCCGCCGGAGATTCACGTGCAAGCTGATGCGCTCTTTCGGGGCGGCAGCCCTCTCGCCCAAATCACCCGCTGCAGCCTGGAGGGAGGGACCATCCGCGCCAGCTTTGAAAGCCTAGAGCGCATCACTAACGCCGAGCTGAATTACACGACCGACGCGAGCGCCTGGGTAGACCGGCACTGGCAGACCCTGCCGGCGGAGTTGGATGCTGCTGGCGGAATGGTTTCGGCCCTGCTCCCCGCCGCGACAACGGTCTGCTATCTCAATCTCTTCGACTCACACGGACGCGTGGTCAGCAGCGAGCATGTGGTGATTTGAAAGAGCGGATGAAGAGGAACCCCGCGAGGATGGCAACGCCGGCTACCCGCCGCCTGTCGAGGCACGCACCACCAGTTCACCTCGCAAGAGAAGGAGGCGGGCGGGAAGTTCCGGATGCTGGATGCGCCCGAGAATGGCGTCAATGCAGGTGATGCCGAGGTAACGGCAGGGCTGGCGGATGGTGGTCAGCGATGGGGTGAGGAGCGTTGCGAATCCCGCGTCATCGAAGCCGGCGAGCCGCAAGTCGTCCGGCACTTTGCACCCGAGCCCGGCGGCCGCTTGCATAAACCGGGCGGCATTTTGGTCGTTTGACCCAACGCACGCGTCATAGCGGGGAGTCTTCCGGATCAACGGGCCGACAAATGCCGCGTCCGATATCTCGCCGGAATGCAAATCAGCTGGGGGTAGCCCGGCTTCGATGAGTGCCCCTCTCAGGCCCGCAAACCGTAGGTCGGTGGACGAAAGGAAGGCGTGTTCGGCAACGAATAGAACGCGTTGGCAGCCCGCGTCGACCAGGTGCCTGCCCATGTCGTAACCGGCGTGAAAATTATCAAGTGCCACAAGGTCGCAATCGCTGCGCTTTGGAAATTCTGTCGCGTCGCGATCCAAAAGCACCACGACCAGTCCTGAATTACGAAGCGCCTTCACCACCCCCAGATTGAATACTTCGCGATCGGTTTGTTCTCCGATCGGTGCAAAGAACACGCCCTTCACTCCTCGGGCAGCCCAGGACTCCGCCAGTTCCTCCGGACGTCGGCCCTGCGGGAGGCCGCCGGTGAAGACCCCGCACCCGCGCTGTTGCGCTGCCCGCGTGATTTCCGCGCACAGCGGATCGAGGATTTCGGTCTTGCCCAGTCCTTCCACCAGCAGGCCTAAGGTTACTTGCAAGGGACGACGTTCCGCTCGGATAAATGTGCCCGCACCAGCGCGTCGATCCACCCATCCCTGCAACTGTAGGTCGCGCAGCGCTCGGGCGACGGTGGGTCTCGATACCTTCCAGCGCCGGCAGAGCGCTTCCTCGCTCGGCAGCCGCCCGCCGCCGTCGGCGTATTTGCCAGCTTCAATCTCGCTGCGGAGGGCGTCAGAGATGGGTTGGTGCTTGGTCATAGGCGGATGACTTGTGTGAATGTAATAACAGCTTTCTTTCATTAAGTAAAAGAACAACTCGATTCTGTTAATTTCTCGTGCGAATTTTTTCCAGTCATGCACCCGCTACACCCTCCGACCTACCCACTATCGAGAAGATCGCCGGGGCTCTCGACAGCCTCTCCCTCGCCTACGTTGCCGTGCTCGGAAAAATGGAAAACTCATGAAAACACTACACCTCATCTCCCAAGCTCACATTGACCCGGTCTGGCTCTGGCCTTGGGCGGATGGCGCTGCCGAAGTCCTCACCACCGTGCAAAGCGCGGTGTATCGCGCTGCGGAATTTCCTGAATTTAAATTCACCCGCGCATCCGCCGCCACCTATCGCTGGCTCAAGGAGATGGATCCGCGGCTTTACGCGGAGGTTTGCCGCTTGATCCGCGAGGGGCGCTGGGAAGTCGTTGGTGGCTGGGTCGAACAACCCGATTGCAATCTGCCTTCGACCGAGAGCTTTGTCCGGCAGAGCCTTTACGGCAAATCGTGGCTCCAGGCTGAGACCGGCGCTTCGATCACGGTGGGTTACAATGTCGATTCCTTCGGGCACGCCGGAGGGTTTCCTCAGCTTCTCCGGCGCGCCGGGTTCACCCACTATGTCTTCATGCGCCCGGATCCGATGGAGGCACCTGAGGTACCCGATCTTTTTTGGTGGGAAAGTTCCGACGGCTCCCGCGTGCTTACCCAGCGGGTTCCGCGGCAATACAGCCAGTCGCCCAAGACCACGGCGGACGAGTTGGAGAAAAACCTGTGCGATTATTGGCAGGCCCATTTCTCGCCTGGCTTCGACGAGGGGATTTTCTTTCTTGGGATCGGTAATCACGGTGGCGGCCCGACGCGCGAACATCTCACGCGCATCATGGCGCTCCGGGACGACCCCGCTCTGCCACGGCTACGACTCTCCACGCTCGCGGATTATTTTGCAGCTGTGGAAAAGTCACCCGCAATAGAGGCAATCCCGACATGGCGCGGCGACCTGCAATACCACGCCCGCGGTTGCTACGCTGCCACCGGCGAGGTCAAACAAATCAACCGTCGCGCGGAGAAGAGCCTTTTCACCGCCGAGTCCGCGCAGGTGGCCGCGTCCCTGACGGGTCAGAGCGACCTTGCTTCACCCGTTCTCGGAGAGGCTTGGTGGCGCGTGCTCTTCAACCAGTTCCACGACATCCTCGCCGGATCCTGCATTTTCTCGACCTTACGCCCCGTGCGCGACGCTTACGGGGCCGCCTGCGCCGAGGCCAACGAATTAACAGTCAAGGCGGCCTTTCGCATCGCTCGCAAGGTCGATACGACTGGCGAGCCCGGCGCCGTGCTTTTCGCTTGGAACCCACTCCCCTGGCCACGGCGCCTCCTATTACAGACTGATGCGTTCAGCGATCCGCATGGACGCGCCCCGATAACCCACCTCCAGACGCGTGCGGGAGCCAAACTGCCGATCCAATGGATGACACCCGAGGCGCATTTCGGCCCTTGGCTCATGCCTTGGCAGAAACTCACGGCCGTGGTCGAACTGCCCGCGCACGGTTACTCTGTCTTCCGCTTGGCGAGCGGTGATGCGCCCGATCCGCAGCCCGCACCCGAGCCGCCGTTCCGGGTTTGCAATGACGCGCTTGGCCTAGAATCGTGGGAGTCAGCGGATGGAGTTGAGTTGCTGGCTGCGCCGCTCGGTCTGGTGGTACTCGAGGATCAAAGTGATACCTGGGCACACGGTGTGGATGGGTTTGTCCGTGAGCTTGGACGCCCGCGCTTGGTCGAGAGCAGAGTCGTGGAATCCGGACCGCTGCGCACCGTTTACCGACAGAAAGGCGTCTGGGGGAGTTCGGAGATCTGGCTCGACATCGTGCACAACCCGGCGTGCGGAACGGTGGAACTCCTGATCCGTCTCAATTGGCAAGAGAAACGTCAACTCCTCAAGCTGGATATTCCCTTGTCCCTCGGCCAGTCGCGCGTCGTCTGCCGTAGCGCAGGCGGCGTCTCCGCACGCCCGTTCGCGGGCGACGAACAGCCGTGCCACGACTGGGTCGCGCTCACTGGGCTGGCTGGCGGCTCGGCGCGCACCGTCGCACTTCTGAACGGTGGTAGCTACAGCTTCTCCTGCCTAGATGCCAACCTGCGCATGATCGTGGTTCGCTCGACTCCCTACGCGGAATACGCGCCAGTCATTCACACCATCGGCGAGAGCGGGGATTTCACGACACTCTCCAACGAACGGCCACTCGACGAAGCGATCGCTCCGCACACCGACCAAGGCTGGCAGGAGCGGCGTTTCGGGCTTGTGGAGCGAAGCGGATCGGACGCGCTTGGCCGCCTGGATCGCGAGGCCGAAGAGTTTCAGCTGCAGCCTATAGTAATGATCGATTCCGCACATCCCGGCGACCTGCCCTGGGAACAGTCCCTTCTCCGCGTCGAACCCGCCACAGTGGCCGTGCTGGCGGTAAAGCCAGCGGAGAACGGCAAGGGATTCATCGTCCGTATGCAGGAAATGTCTGGGTGCACCGCAAAAGCGGCCTTGTCGATCTGCGGTGAAACTCCGCTCAAACCCGTCGCGCTGAAACCTTGGGAGATCAAGACGCTGCGCCTTTGTTTGACCAAGAAGGGTTGGTTGGTAACGAGCACGGACTTTCTGGAATCAGAGGAACGATGAGTCCCCTTCGATTTCCAATCTACCGTCACGAC
This sequence comes from Terrimicrobiaceae bacterium, assembly GCA_049317665.1. Lineage (GTDB taxonomy): Bacteria > Verrucomicrobiota > Verrucomicrobiia > Chthoniobacterales > Terrimicrobiaceae > JBBRHN01. Next base: position 4,260 of record JBMOHW010000117.1, read on the forward strand.
CCTGAACCCAAAGCAACCATCTGAATATGAAGAAACATGTCTGTTCCAACCCCAAGTTGGATTCTCTCCTGATCTCTCCGTCCATCATGGACAATCCCTATCCGATTTATCGTCAGCTCCGAGAGGAGGCGCCTGTGTTTTGGAGCGACAATTGGAATGCTTGGGTGGTGAGCCGGGTGGGAGATGTGGCGGAATCGCTCAAGGACAAGGAGTGTCTTTCTAATGAAAATAGGCAGGGCCTCCTCTTCGACGGTGTCACTCCCGAAGAGCGTGAAAAGCTGGCTCCGCTCCGTCATTACTTTGCCCAGAAAGATGTGATCGGTTCGGATCCTCCGGATCACACCCGGATGCGTGCCCTAGTGCAGAAAGCGTTTACTCCGAAGACCATCGCGACCATTGAGCCGCGTATTCGGGGCTTGGCCACCGAAATGATCCGCAAGGCCTGTGACTCGGAGTGCTGGGATTTCATTCATGAGGTAGCGCACCCGCTTCCCGTGGTATTAATCGCAGAGTTGCTCGGTGCCCCCCCCGAGGATCGCGATCTCTTCAAGCACTGGTCCAGCGACATTCTGGCGTTTCAGGGAGCTGGGCTAACGACCTATCCCTTGGCTAGTATTTCTCAGACTGCGTTGCTCGAAATGTTCGCCTACATGAACCAGTTAATCGACCTGCGGCGCACCGACCCCAAAGAGGATGTGATTACCGCGCTAGCCTTTGCGGAGGAAGGCGGGTCGCGCTTTACCCGCGACGAGTTGCTGGCCACCTGCAACACACTTTTGACCGCCGGACATGAAACCACCACCAACCTGATCGGCAACCTAGTGCATCTACTGCTTACCCATCCCGCACAATGGGCCGCGCTTAAAGCAAACCCCGCGCTGATTGGCCCGGCCATCGAGGAAGCGCTTCGTTACGAGGCTCCAAAGCAGCGGAATTTCCGGCGGGTCAAGCGGACCCACGTCTTCCGGGGAGTCGAGTTTGCTGAAAATGAAATGGTCTTCCAACTCATTGGCGCAGCAAACCGCGACCCGGAAAATGCCAGCAAACCGGATGTCTTTGATATCACACGTCCTAAGATCGACCACCTGTCCTTCGGCTACGGTATTCATTTCTGTCTGGGCGCACCCTTGGCCCGGTTGGAGGCCCGCGTGGTGCTGGAGACGTTGTTGAAATTTCTTCCCGACGCCGCCGTCGTTCCCGGTAGCCTGCAATGGCAGGAACGGGTTCAATTTCGGGGTCCAAAAACACTGCATTTACAAGGAACCCGAACAGGCTGACTTCCTCGTTATTGTTCGACCCACTTAACAACGATGACGGATTCCTATCTCCTTGGCATTGATCTCGGCGGCACCAAGACCGCCGTCATTCTCGGAACATCCTCGGGTGAGGTTTTGGCGCGGGCACAGTTTTCCACCAGCACCCCGTTGGAGACCCGACGCAAGATTAAGGAAGCGGCCTTCGGCTTTAGTCATGATTTCATGCGTGTCGGGATCGCCTGCGGGGGACCTCTGGATGCAGCGCGTGGCCGTCTTCTCGCCCCGCCGAACCTTCCCGGATGGGAAGGCGCTGAACTGGTTTCGTGGTTTGAATCCGACCTCAAGCGTCCGGTCGCCCTAGTTAATGACGCCAATGCCGGTGCTCTCGCCGAGTGGCGCTGGGGTGCGGGGATCGGAGCCACGGATCTGGTCTTTCTCACCTGCGGCACCGGGCTCGGCGCCGGCATTATCTCCGGCGGACGGTTGCTCGCGGGTTCCGGAGGCAATGCAGGCGAGATCGGCCATGTGCGCCTCACAGAGGACGGCCCAAGTGGTTACGGAAAACAGGGGAGCGTCGAAGGCTGGGCATCAGGTGGAGGAATCGGACGGCAGGCGGTCAGTGGCGGCTGGCCAGTGAACACAACGGCCAAGGAGGTTGCGCTCGCTTCCGATGCGGGCGACGGTCAGGCGATAAAGCTTTTGGAAAATGCTGGGAAACAACTAGGACGCTCCATTGCGATTCTCGTCGATCTGCTCAACCCACAGGTCGTCGTGCTGGGCTCGTTTTTCATACGTGCCCGCCGTCACCTCGAGCCCGCGCTCATGCGTGAGCTTGAGGCCGAAGCACTACCCGAACTTTTCGCGGCTTGCCGCGTCGTGCCTGCCGCGCTCGGCGAATCGATCGGCGACCTCCAGTCACTTGCCGCAGCGATGGAATCGCCTGACTGAAACCAGCACACGATGAAAAATCTGCCATGGCCGTTGCGCTGCATCCCGAAAATCAAAAGTGCTGGGCGTTTCCCCATGCCCGCATCCAATTCGGGCCGGGAGTATTTGCATGATCGGGTCGCCCTCCACCAGCATCTCTACGACGGCACGATTTTCCTCGGCAAGAAAGCCTGCCCGTTTCGTGCCGGTGATCTTACTCTGAGCCCGCCGGGAGGAATCACGGTTTATGACCTGCCAAAGGGCGGGACCCACTGGTGCATCCACTTTGAATCCGTCGCACTGACGCAAGGCGATCCTGGATTCCGTATTCCCCTGCATCTGTCGACCGGCAGCATGCGCAGCTATTTCGAGGATCGGTTTCGTGAGATCGCGGAGACCCTTTGTCCAAGGGACGGGCGCCGCTCAGGGATGAATCTAGCCAATGCCGCAGCGGGGGCGCAACTCCAGCAGTTGCTGCTTTTGATGGCGCAACGGCCACCCCATGAAGAAAAAAAAGGCCGGGCAAACCGCCGTTCGGACCATGCGCTGGAAGAGGCGCGATTGAAGTTGGAACTCAACTTCCAGCAACCTTTGAACATTGCAGATCTCGCCGCTGCCAGCGGCCTGAGCCGGAACTTCTTCGCCGCCCGCTTCCGCGAGTGCTTCGGCATGACCGTGGACGGATACCTGCTTCACCTGCGGATGGAAATGGCGAA
>JBMOHW010000118.1:0-7131 GCA_049317665.1 Terrimicrobiaceae bacterium
ATCAGGGCAAGTTCAAGCACCTCGCGATCGGACGCCTCACGGACAATTGCCGGCGCATCCTTCAAGCCGAGTTCCCGCGAGGCGCGCCACCTCCGCTCCCCGGCAATGAGCTCGTATTTTCCATCGACTTTGCGGACGATCAACGGCTGGATGACTCCCCGCTCGCGGATGCTCTCAATGAGTTCCTGGAGCTGGTCTCCGCGAAACTCCGTGCGCGGCTGGAGCGGGCTTGGTGCGATCAGATCGAGGCTCAATCTCTGCACACGCTCTCCCGACTCCTCTGCGGGAGAGGGATTGCTCACCCGCGAATTAATGAGTGCGCTGAGTCCTTTGCCGAGTGCCTGCTTTGCCATGGGATTTTGCAGCTAACCACTCGCCGTCACATGCGACAAGCAGAAGGAATGGAATTTCGTGCCGGTGCCTGTTAGGGCTTGCGCGATGTTTCCTGAAATCGAGTTCTGGGACGACCTCGAATCCCGTTCTCCGGCAGATCACATGGCGATCGACGAAGCCATGCTCGCGCTGGCGAAACGTCCGCTGCTCCGCGCCTATCGCTGGGCTCAGCCCGCCGTTTCGTTCGGCTACGCTCAGCGGCTGCGCGATGTTTCCGCGTGGGCTCCCGGGCTTCCAGCTGTCCGCCGCTGGACGGGTGGCGGCATGGTTTTTCACGGTCGTGATCTCACGCTGGGCTTGGCGATTCCGACCGGGTTCGGTGCGGAAAGAAAAACCTCTGGCTCACTTTACGACGAGATCCACGGCGCCATCCGCTCGGCGATGGAATCGATCACACCGGAAATCCGCCTTGCCGGGTCCGCCGACATTCGACCCGGGCCACAATGCTTTACCAGCCCGGCCTCCGGTGATCTTTTGGCTGGTGCGGAAAAACTTTGCGGGGGTGCCTTGCGACGAACGCGCTCCGGGGTGATTTACCAAGGCTCGATTCAATGGGCTCGTCTCCCGGATCCCGCAATCATCGCCAACGCGATGGGAGATCACGTCGTGGGATGCGGCACGACCCGAGCGATCGCCGAGACAGCCTCAGAGCTCAGCTCGAGGAAATACTCCACCCGGGCTTGGAACGAACTGCGCTGAGGGCTAGCTCAAGCCTTCTTGGCAGCGACAGCTTTGCTCAGACGGCTCTTCCTGCGATTCGCCGCGTTGGGGTGGATGATTCCCCGTTTGGCGGCTTTATCCAAGCTCGAGGCAAGCTTGCTGAGGCCGGCTTTGGCCACATCGGATTTTCCCTCGCCGAGGGCTTTGCGGAGTTTTTTTTGCTCGGACTTCAAGGCGGTGAGGACACCGGTGTTGCGATCCCGGCGACGCACACTCTTGCGCGCACTTTTTGCTGCTGATTTTGTATTGGCCATATGATAGTTTGTACTGCCAGAGGGGAGAATCGAACTCCCGACCAAGGGCTTATGAGTCCCCTGCTCTACCGCTGAGCTACCCTGGCATGGGCGGAAAAGGTTACTGGATCTTCAGCTCTCCGCAAGGCGCAATTTTCAGCCAACGAGCGGAAGGAGGTTCCGGCTGATCGCCCGGTCCACCGAAAGTGCTCCGGCCCCAAAAGAGAAAAGTGCAAATCCCGACGCGCAGACGATCAGCGGAAGCTCGAGATCGGCAAATCCCCCGGCACTCCTCGCCACGACGACGAATGCACCGCTCATAATGATCATGACGCCCAAACCTGCGAGGCGGGTCAGGAAGCCGAAAAATAATGAGAGGCAGACGAGCACCTCGCCGATGATGATTGCGGCCGCAACCGCCGTCGGCATTCCGAGGGTTTCCGACCAAGCCGCCAAAGTGCCTGACCAACCCGGACCTCCAAACCAACCCAGCGTTTTTTGTGCGGAGTGGAAAAAGAAAATCGCCGCCACCGTCATCCTCAGAACCAACGGTCCGAGATTCCCCGGCGTGTGAAAGAAGTGATAGACCGGGTTATTCGTCACAGTGGGGAAATTACCAGCCGGTCGCGACGCCGAAAAGCAATTTGAGAAGCCGAGCGTTGATATCCAGCTTTTGTCAGTCGCTATCGAGCTCCTGTGGATGAGATTTTCTGATGGTCTTCGTCAGGCAACCTGATCATCGTGTTCAGGTTGCCGCATGGCGGCCCTCGACGGATTGTCCCGAATGAACCTACCGAATAAACTGACGCTTTCGCGTCTCGGATTTTCTGTTGTTTTCGTTGCCTGCTTTTACTCAGGGTTTCGATTCCGGTTCACCATCGCTCTCGTGATTTTCCTCGGGGCTGCGGTCACGGATTATCTCGACGGTGTGATTGCACGACGGGGAGGGTTGGTCACAGATTTTGGAAAGTTGATGGATCCGCTGGCGGATAAGATTCTGACCGCTGCCGCATTTATCTGCCTCATCGGTGTGGAAGCGTTGCCCGGTTGGGCCGTCGTCGTCATGATCAGCCGCGAGTTTCTCATCACCGGCCTCCGCTCGCTCGCCGGCGCGAAGGGGATCGTGCTGCCTGCCGAGCGGCTCGGAAAGCACAAGACGGCCTGGCAGATGGCGACCATCATTTATTTTCTCGGGCTTCTAGCTGTCGCGGAGTGGAACGACGCTGCCTGGCTGCGGGGGGCGTGGTTGCTTGGAACCTACGGGTTGGTCTCGGTCACCGTGCTCTTAACGCTCTACTCGGGGATTGCCTACCTCGTGAAAAACCGGTCGCTGTGGAGAGAATGCTAACCGATCACCAAAAGCTTTGGGGAACCTCAATTTTGTCCCCGGGCTTGAGCTTGATATCTTTGGTCGGATCTTTACGCACATCTTTGACGTTCACCATGATCACCTTTCCATCGCGGAGAAGGCGGACCTTGGATTGATCAGCATATTCAGTAAAACCTCCCGACGCCGTAATCGCTCCAAGCAAGGTGAGATCGGCCGTGAAAGACACACGCTGTGGCCCCCGGACATCTCCCCCCACATCGACAAACCGGGCGGAGTTGGGCACTGCGATGGTTATTGAGGGGTTGGTGTAAATCTGCTGAGACTTGTAGGCCGACTCGACGGAACTTTGCAATTGTGCCTGCGTTGCGCCCTCGGCCTTTACCTTGCCAATGTGAGGCAGATTCAAAAAGCCTTCGCCATCGACGGTGTAGACCCCCGAGACTTGGCTGCCCTCATCGGACGGCACCCCACCGAGACGGATTTCGACCTGATCGCCCGTTCGAAGAACCGCGTCTTGGGTCAAACCCAGCTGAAGAGAAACCAATACGACGGCACAAACGAGCCAGTGAGTCCTAGTATGCATCATCTTTATCCCCCTCGGTTGGCGAAGACGAGGAGACCACCTGTTCCTGCTTCTTTTTCCGGGCCGCCTTCTTCTTATCGTCGCGACTGGCCTTGTGATAATAGTTATAGTAGCTGGTGTAGTATTCGTAGTGCTGGTCGTGTCGAACGTCGACGTTGTTGAGAACAACCCCCAGGATGTTGCCTCCGACGTTTGTGATCGCCTGCTTGACACGCTGGAGCATCGCCCGCGGAAACCGCCGGTGCTGAACAACGATTAATGTCAGATCCATCGCACTCGAAAGAACCGACGCATCGCTCACGCCAAGGATCGGCGGAGAGTCGAAGAAGACGATATCAAAGCGCCCTTTGACCTCCTCAATCAACTCCACCATCCGCTGGGAGTTCAGCACCCCAACCGCATCACTTGGGATCTGGCCGCTTGTCATGAGGTAAAGATTGTCGATTTTGGTCAGGTGGACGACGTCTTCGAGATCCACTTCGGTCGTCAGGTAATCACTCAGTCCGTTCTCGTTCTCGATACCAAACATCCGGTGCATCGACGGTCGGCGCAAATCCGCATCGACAACCAACGTCGTGTAGCCGCCCTTGGCAAATGTGTAGGCCAGATTGATAAGCGTTGTGGATTTCCCCTCGCCGGCACCGCCGCTGACGATCGTGATGGTGTTCGCATCCGGCGACTTACGGTTAAACTCGATATTCGTCCGCATGATTCGGTAGGCTTCCGCATCCGGGTTGTCGTCCTGCTCATTGGCAAGAATCGAGATTCCCTTCGGGATGATCGCGAGCACGGGCACTTGGAGAAACGTCTCCACGTCCTCCATCGTTTTCACGCTGGTATCGAGGTATTCGATGAAGAATGCGAGACCGACACCAAAGACCAAGCCGACCACAACACCGAGGAGGATGTTGAGCATCACGCGGGGCTTAGACGGAGCGCTGGCCACCTCCGCACTTTCCCAGATCACCGTGGGATTCTGGGGCATCGTTCGCTGCATGGTTTCCGTCGAGAGACGCATCTCCGCCGCCTCAAGAACTTTCTTGGCCTGGATATAATTGTTTTTGGCTTCGTAGTATCCCGCCGCCCTTGTTTTAGCGCCCTGCTGATCCTTCTGAGACTCGGTCAACCGTTTCTCAAGCTCAGCCAGTGAAGACTCGGCAATTTTGAGGTTCGCCTCGAGACTCGTGCGCAGAGACCTAATCTGGCTCTGCAATTGCTGGCCCATGACCTCTTTCTTGGCGCGGAGCGCGCGAACGGTCGGATGGTTGACCCCCAGCCCACCGTTGAGGAGTCTCGCTTCCTCGGAGGCCGCCTCTTGAAATTGAGGGAGAACCTGCGAGATCGTCGGATCTTCGATCTCCAAGGTAGTGATGCTCCGCATGATTTGGTCATCGGTCAGCTTGATGATGGCGTCGTATTTCGCACGGAGGCTCGAGACCCTGAGGCGCTCGCTGCTGACCTGACTCTCCACGGACATCAGGACCTGATTTGCTGCAAAATTGGGGTCTTCGACGTTGTCCGGATTCAGATCTTGGATATTGTTATCGATACGGATTCGTTGCGCTTCGGCGCGGAGATCATCGACTTTTTTCTTTTGTTTGGAGACTTCATCCTGAAGCTGGGTCAGCGAGCGGTTTACCCATTTTTCCTGATCCTCGATCCTCTTTCGCTGATACTCCTCGGCGATCCGGTTGGCGATTTCCGCCGCTTCTTGGCGATCCGTGCTCATCACGATGATCTGGATGAGTTCGGTGTTGCGAACCTCCCGCACATCGATCATTCCCCGAAGTTGAAAGTAGGCCTGTTCTTTGCTCGTGAATCCGTAGGCACCCTTCCATTTCTGCTCCAGCCCCAAGGAGTCGATAACCGGATAGAGCATTTCCTTGCGTTGAAGGATCTCGAATTGAGTGGTCAGGAATCGCGGGTCGAAACCAACTCGTGAACCACTGTCACCAAAAACGGCAAACGACGTGTCGCTCTGCTTGATCTGCATCGTAACCGTTGAAGCATACTGCTTCGGAAGGAAATGGGTGACAACGGCAGCGGTGATGACGACCAGCAGGAAGACGAGAACGATCAGCGGAAACCGGACGCGGATAACCCGCCAGTAATCGAGAAAGTGAAGTTTCAGTTCACCACTGTCGGGATTATTCATACGATAAGGGTTGGGTCGACCGTGGAGGAGTTACGCGTAGGCTTTGAAAGGACGGTAAATGCAGTGCCCCTCAGATGCAAGGGAATACACCCGTCACCCCGCATCCGGTTACTCAGAACGAGAAATTGACCCCGGCAAAAACCACATTTCGGTTGTATTCTACGCTGATTTGTTGAGGCGCAAGAACCGAGGTAAACTGGTATCCTGCGCTCAGGGAAACGAAGCGGTTCACCTGGAAGTTGGCGCCCACGGAGACGTCGAACACGTTTTGGTAGTAGGTTGTGATCACGTTGGCCTGATCAAAGTAGTCGACTTCGTAATTGAAGCTGAGGTTCGCGGAAATTCGCGGCGTAAATCCGTGAGAGAGGTTGAGGCCGGTCCGGAAGGTTTGGCGCTGCGTTACATCGGTGAGTCCGGACGCCTCCGTTCCGTATCGGGCAGTCCATCCGATGCTCGATGATTTTCCGAACTGATAAGAGAGGTTGGATTCGCCATACGGGCCCACATAGATCGAGGATCCGTCGGTCGCGTTATTCAAAAATCGCTGCTCTACACCGGCCCGAAGTGTCCATTTGAAGCGTGGGTTGAAGATCTGGTCGAAGCCCAAGAGAACAAAGTTACCAAAACTATCCTGATCAGCCCCGGTGTAGAGCATCACCTGAGCCCGATATTCCGCGACGATGGTCGTCTTCGGCTGGAGGAGCCAGTTAAAGGACTGCTTGAACGTCTGCTGGGTGTAGGAGAGCGTGTCGTTCAGCGAGTTCTCGAGGTAGTAGTTCGCATAGAGATTGTAACCAGTAATTGTCGAGAACTTCTCGGACCACTGATACGACGCATCGATGCTCGTATTCGTGTAAATGTAGTCGCCATCGACGCGATTGGTGCCGCCGATGATCGACGTATCCGGTTGCGCCAAATACGCGGTTGTCGTGGCGAGAGAGAGTTTCAGACGCTGAGTTGCCTCGTAATCGGCTTTCAGCGAGAAGGCTCCATTGAAATCGATCTTCTCTCCGGGACGGGTATAATAGTAAGTGACTCCGCCTCCGAGATTTGCACTCAGCTGAAGCCGCGGACCGCCAAACTGATAATCCACCCCACCCGCGAAATTCGTGTAGAAGCTGCTGTCTTTATTTGTGCGGGTGGAGAAGAGGTTGTCGTCGAAGCCCTCGCGCACCGAAAACGAGTAGGTGAACGGCGTCTGGCTCAGAAGGTTGAGCGGAGTGCTGAGCGCATTCGCAGCGTCTTCGTCGCCCAGATTTTGCTGAAAATCTGCAGGCCCGGGGGCGAGGTAAAGGTTCCGAGCCGAACCAAGATTATCCTGCGCTCGGACTGAGCCGAGAGTAACGGAGATCACGGCTATTCCGACGCTTAAGCGCATAATGAGACTTTGGTACTTCATAAGGATCCTCTCGGTTTGTATTGAAGACTCGGACGTTGGCAACACATTTACTCCAAAATTTTCGTCAAACTTCGTCAGGGCTGTTTCAGGGTCCTGAGCGCCTCCATCCTCTGGCGGGCAAATTTCGTCCATGGCATCAGGGCGGCGCACTCGTAAACGCGGATGGCGTCATCGGTGCGGCCATATTGCTCGAGAGACAACCCGTAATATTCGCGTAGGACCGGGCTGCTCGGATCGAGGCGGATGGCTTCGATGTGAGCCAACTCTGCACCATGAATGTCATCCAGTCGGGCGAGCGTCATTCCTAGGAGGAGGTGG
>JBMOHW010000119.1:0-7126 GCA_049317665.1 Terrimicrobiaceae bacterium
GCTGGTCGTCCCGTTCTCTGTTGGTCGCTGGAGGCCTTTCAGGAATGCGAGGATATCTCGGCGGGCGTTCTTGTTTGTGCGACCGGGAGAATTGAAGAGTTCCGCCGCTTGGCCGAGCCGTTCTCGAAATTCCGCGCCATTGTCGCGGGTGGGGATGAGCGGGCGGATTCTGTCATCAACGGATTGGACGCCCTCGAGGCGATGTCGCCGGACATCGTCGCGGTTCACGATGCCGCGCGGCCGCTGGTTACCCCGGGCCTGATTTCCGCGGTGATTGGCGCGGCGTCCGAACGTGGTGCCGCCGTCGCTGCCGAGCCGGTAGGAGACACCCTTCACCGTGCTGGCGGCTCTCATAACCTGACCGAGACGGTCCCTCGGCACAATCTGTGGGCGATGCAGACCCCGCAAGCCGCGCGTTATTCCCTCCTCCGCGAGGCATTGGCCTCCGCGCGGGCGACCAAACATGGCGTGACCGACGAGGTCTCCGCCTTGATTGCCCGGGGCGTAAGTCCCCATGCGGTTTCTCATACGGGTTTGAATTTCAAGGTCACCTGGCCCCGAGACCTTGAACTCGCCGAACTGATCCTCGAGAAGCGGCGGCAATAGCGCATGACCACGGTCTCCCCACTGAGAAATAAAACGAAATTCTCCTTGTCACGCGTCTTGAACCATGGTCGATTCTCACCCTTCCGCTGAACTCGCGGATCTCTCTTATGGCTAAAGAAATTGTTGGACAAATTAAACTTCAGATTCCCGCCGGACAGGCCAACCCTGCGCCACCGGTCGGCCCGGCATTGGGTCAACAAGGCGTGAACATCATGGCCTTTTGCAAGGAATTCAACGCGGCGACCCAAAAGCAAGCCGGGGATATTCTTCCTGTTGTCATCACCGTCTTCAAAGACAAAACATTCACTTTCATTACCAAGTCGCCACCAGCCGCGATCCTCCTCAAAAAAGCTGCTGGCCTCGCCTCCGGTTCGAAAGAGCCGAACAAACTCAAGGTTGGAAAGCTCACGAAGAAGCAGGTAATGGATATCGTCAAGGTCAAGATGAAGGACATGAACGCCCGGTCCGAGGAAGCCGCCTTCCGCACTCTGTGTGGGACGGCCCGGCAGATGGGCCTTGAGATCAGCGAGTAGTTGACGTCGCGGGTCGACGACCCTACGAACGACCCCTACGGGCTAACGTTGATGTCATTCCTCCCGGACTCGAAACACCCGGAAGAATCGGTTGGAATAGATCGGCTCCAGAAAATGCGGGGCAGACTTAGGGCTCGAGTAAATCATTCGACCCATCGCATCGGGTGACGGAACCGTCCCTAAAATCTGGGCGGAATTCCCCTCAACCCGATCCGCTTCGTAAGCGATCACATGGCCAACTTTCCTTCTCCGAAGAATCGACTCTGCCACCTCGGGATCCGTCGCCAGGTAAAACCGCGCCGAGTCCGAAATTCCCGGCAGACTCTGATGCGAGGATCCGCCCACAGCAGATTGGCCTGACCACCAGACGACCGCGGGACTGAACCACCACGGCGCCAACACGCCACGATCTGGAACGAAGGTAATATGGATCGCCGCGTCGCGCAGCGCGACCGCGTCGGCTAGACTCTCGACCCTTGCCCGAAACGTTGCGTCGTCCGGATACAGAGTATTTTCCCATGCCGAAGCCACCGGCCAGAGAGACACGATGAACAACATCCCGGCAAAGGCGGAGGAGCGAAACGCCGACAGCGCCCAGGGTAGGCTCATGGCGAGAACCAGAACAAAAAAATACGCCCAACGGCCATGGACGAAAGTAAGCCCGCCGACGAGGAGTAAAATGCCCAGCCAAAGGAGAAACATCGGATCCCTCTGGCGCCAGTATCCCAAGATCAGAAATGCCGGCGCTCCCACAACCATCCCCCCACCCCATCCGAGCAAAACCAGCGGAGTCGCCCCCCTCAACTCCCCAATGTTTTTTGCCCAACGCGCGAAAGCGGGATCGTAAGAAGTGGTCGGCCATCCCTCCCAACACAATGCCGCTGCCAAGACGATCAGGAAAACAATCACTGGACCGAAACGTTCGACGGGGTGCGCATCGACTCTTGCATTTCTCCGCGACGACGGATCCCATCTCCACCGGATAGCCCGGGTGATCAAAACAATCGCCAGTAGAATCAAAGGCTCAAAGAGGGACACCCAAAGAGCCACAGCCCACGACAACGCCGAGACGTAAGCCCACACCCGCCCCCCTTTCCTCGCTATCGAAACCTCAGCCGCCAAGGCGACGGCGACCAGGGCGAGGATTAGCGACTGATGATCCGGGCGTCCCATGGCAAACGCGTGAGCAGTGATCGGCGAAAAGGCAAACGCCACGAGCATCGCCCAGCGAAAAGGAATCTTCAGCGCCAGGGACCAGGAAACGAGAAAAAGCGCCGTAACCATTCCCAATATGGGCGAGATGAAAGCACCGGCCACGGACAACGCATTCTCCGTCAACGGGACGAGAAGCGAGTGCAGGAGAAGGATCAGATAATCCAACGGCGCCGTGGTGTGCGGACGTGTCCCGTCGGGAAAATTCTCGAATCCGTGGTGCCTCAACGGCAAGAGAGGCGATTGCTCGACAAGGTGAACCCGGGTCATCCGCGCATACGAATCGCCGTCAGCAAAATACACATTTCCAGCAAAGAATACCGAGTCCCGATTCCAGGTATATGCCGCGCCGGCGAGGCATACGAAACCGATGGTCAGGAGAATCTGCAACCCCGCGGACGCAAAGGCGGGAAAGGAGTGAGCGCGACCCAACATCTTGTGTTTTGGCGGAGACTAGATCCAACATCCTGTATGACAAGTGCCGATTTTCGTCAAAAATCTATTGTCGCGTCAGCCTCGATCTACTACTTTGATTCCTTCGCACCACACCGGTTGCGGTCCATTATTCTTTCTGATGCCCGACGAACAAATCCCCAAAAATCCAGCCGATCAAAAACCTGCGAAATCCACTCCGGATTTCAAGGCCAGTGACTACAACGCCGACGACCTAAGTTCGCTCAAAGGCCTTGAAGCCGTGCGCAAAAAGCCCGGCATGTACATCGGCGGCACCGACGAGCGGGCGTTGCACCACTGCGTCAGCGAAGTTCTCGACAACTCGGTCGATGAATTTCTCGCAGGACATTGCACCCACATCGATGTGACGATTCACTCCGATGGCTCGATTTCGATTCGAGACAACGGGCGGGGAATTCCGGTTGATATCAACAAGGAAGAAGGTATTCCGGGTGTCGAGTTGGTTCTCACCCGCCTCCACTCGGGTGGAAAATACGGCCAGGGCAACTACGAATACTCCGGCGGCACACACGGCGTGGGCGCCAAGTGTGTGAACGCCGTATCGGAGTGGTTCAAGGTCGAGGTGACACGCGACGGAAAAATCCACGCGATGTCGTTCGAGCGTGGCGTGACGAAGCAAAACCTCCACGTGATCGCCGAGGTCAAATCCAAAAAGCAGACGGGCACACTCATTACGTTCATGCCCGATACCGAGATTTTTCTCGAGACAATCGAGTTCAAAGCCGAACGGATCATCACCAGGCTGAACGATCTTTCCTACATCAATGCCCCGCTCTCGTTCACGTTTCTCGACGAACGCCAGGACGGAGCCAAACCGATCCAGATCGTTCACCCTCGCGGCATCGAGGAGTTCGTCGACCGGCTGGTCGAAAACAAAACCGTCGTCCACCCGAAGCCGATCCTCATCAAAGGCACACGCGACAAAGTGATCGTCGAAATCGGGCTCCACTACACCGATACCTATAACGAACAGCTCCTGTGCTACACCAACGCAGTCCCGAATCCCGATGGCGGCACGCACAGCAGCGGATTCCGCGGCTCGCTCACCCGGGCGATCAACCAATACGCGAAGAACAATTCCCTCCTGAAGGAGAAAGACGTCCCAATCACCGGAAACGATGTCTTGGAGGGCCTCGCAGCGGTGGTCAGCGTCAAGCATCCTGATCCGCGATTCGAATCACAGACGAAGGTCAAACTGATCTCGCCCGAGGTCGATGGCATCGTTGGCTCGATCAGCTACGAGGGACTGATGCTGCACTTTGAGCAAAATCCGAACGTCGGTAAAAGAATCATCGAGAAGTGCCTCATGGCAGCTCGTGCCCGTGAAGCGGCTCGCAAGGCCCGCGAGACCGTGCGCAAAGGCGCCCTCACCGGCGGCGGTCTGCCCGGGAAGCTGGCTGACTGCTCCGAGCGCGACCCGGCCCTCACAGAGCTCTACGTCGTCGAAGGCGACTCGGCGGGCGGCTCGGCCAAGCAAGGCCGTGATCGTCGCTTCCAAGCGATCCTCCCCATCAAGGGCAAAATCATCAACGTCGAGAAAGCCCGACTCGACAAGGTCCTCCAGAATACCGAAGTCCAAACTTTGATCACGGCCATCGGCACCGGAATCGGGATGGCCGCTGGGGAGAAAGATCAGGAGGGCACATTTAACATCGCAAAGCTCCGCTACGGCCGGATCATCATCATGACGGACGCCGACGTCGACGGATCTCACATTCGCACGCTGCTGCTGACGTTCTTTTGTCGCCAGATGCCCGAGCTCGTCAAGCAAGGCAAAATCTACATCGCCCAGCCGCCGCTCTATCTCATCAAGCGGAAAAAACGCGAGGAATACGTCGATGACGACGCGCAACTCAACAAAATCCTCATCGGAATCGGTGCTGACGAGGTCAAGGTAAAAAACCTCGCGGACGGCAAGGTGTTTACCTCCACCCAGCTCAAGGAGATTCTCGAACTGCTTGAGCGATTTGCGAAATTCAGCGATGCGATCCGTCGGCACGGCGGCGACTTCGAGTCGTTCCTGCGCGAGCGTGATCCGAAGACCGGAAAACTTCCAACCTTCATGGTCAAAGTCCGCGAGGGAAATACCGAGTGGGCGACGTATTTCCCGGGCGAGGCGGAGGTGCGCGAGTTCCACGAAGGCAATCGCGATTTGAATCTTTACGATGATCCCGTAGCGGATGCAGTGGACGGCGAGCAGCCTCCGGTGGAAAGCTCCGCCAAATTGAAAAAGCCCGACCCGGGCACCCGCCGCCGCGCCAAACTCATCGAACTCCACGAGTCCACCTCCGCACAAAAACTCATCGATGAACTAGCTCGCAAGGGCCTGAAAATCGATCACTACTCGGATAGCGATACCCCACTGTTCGAGCTCATCGAGGGCGATGGCGACAAGGCAGTGACGCACCCGCTTTTTGCGATTCCGGAGATCCTGACCAAGGTCTTCGAGATCGGAAAACGCGGGCTGTCGATTCAGCGATTCAAGGGTCTCGGAGAGATGAACCCGAAGCAACTTTTTGAGACCACGATGAACCCGGAGAAGCGCAAGATGCTCAAGGTGGAACTCAACGAGGACAACGCCGTCGAAGCCGATCGGATGTTTACAATTCTTATGGGCGATGTCGTGGAGCCTCGTCGTCAATTCATCGAGGATAATGCCCTCAATGCACGATTGGATGTCTGATCCCTTGACAAACGTGACTACATGTGACTACTTTAGCGCATGAAAGAAGAACCAACATACCGCATCACCGACGGAGATCCGATCAACCCGGCACCCGTATTGCGTGAGGTGGCTGTCCTACCGGGATTGGGAGAGACGATCAACGTCCGCGCCGCAAAAGCACACCTTTCGGCTTTACTCGGATTGGTTGAAAACGGTCGGGAGATCGTCATCACCAGCGGCGGGAAGCCCAAAGCCAAGCTTTCTCCCGTGAGGGTTCAGAAAGTGCGGAAGGTCTTCCCGGGATCTCTCGCGCACCTGGCGACAATGCCGGCATGGAAAGACGGTCCCACCGCCGAGGAGACGATCCGGAGCGATCGCGACGGGCGAGGCTGGTAGACATTATGTATCTGGATTCCTGCGTCCTTATCAAACTCCTGGTGCCAGAGCCCGACAGCCCGCTTTTTCAACAGGCGGTGACCGGCCGCGCGATCAGCTCTTCGGAGCTGGCGCTCTCCGAAGTCGCTTCCGCACTTCTTTCGAAGGAGCGCACGGGAGCGATTTCGCGAGATCAGCGTCTGCAGGCTTGGCAACTCTTCCAGAATTGGGCCGATGAGGAGCTGATCGAGCTCGATCTGCTGGAGACCCGGACGCTCCGGAATGCAAACCGGATCCTATCAACGACCCATCCCACCGTCGCTCTGCGCACACTCGATGCGATTCACCTCGCGGCCTGCGATCTTAGCCAAGACTTCCCACTCTGCACAACCGACCGTCGGATGCGCGAGGCGGCTGAGATTCTCAAGATCCCACTTTTCCCCGAATCCCTCTCCCCAATCTGATTTCTTATGTATACGCAAAACGAAAAAGTTGAACTCGTCAACGTGGCCGACGAAATGTCGAAATCGTTCCTCGATTATTCGATGTCGGTGATCATCTCCCGGGCGCTTCCCGATGCACGCGACGGACTCAAGCCGTCCCAGCGCCGGATTCTTTTCGCCATGAACGAACTCGGTGTTCAGCCGAATCGCAAGCACCTGAAGTGCGCGAGAATCGTCGGCGAAACGATGGGAAAATACCATCCGCACGGCGACCAGGCAATCTACCCGACCCTCGTTCACATGGCCCAGCATTGGGCAATGCGGGAAATGCTCGTCGATGGCCAGGGAAACTTCGGCTCGGTCGAAGGCGATCCGCCCGCATCGATGCGATACACCGAGGCCCGACTCGATCACCTCGGCGCCGTTCTGATGAACGACATGGACAAGGGGACCGTGGACTTTATTCCGAACTACGACGAGACGGAGTCCGAACCGACCGTTTTTCCCGCGGCCTTCCCAAACCTTCTCGTCAACGGGGGCACCGGCATCGCGGTGGGCATGGCAACGAATATCCCACCGCACAACCTCGGCGAATGCATTAACGGAATCTGCGCGCAGATTGATGACCCGGACATCACGATCGAGGGCCTCATGGCCCACATTCAGGGCCCGGACTTCCCGACAGGCTGCGTCCTCCAGGGCACGGCGGGCATCCGCCAATACTTTGAGACCGGGCGCGGGCAGGTCCGAGTTCGCGGTCGCGTGGCCGTCGAGGAGGGCAAAGGCGGACGCGAAAGCATCATCGTCACCGAGATCCC
>JBMOHW010000120.1:0-7068 GCA_049317665.1 Terrimicrobiaceae bacterium
AGTTCTGCCTAAATGTCTTCCATTTTATCGCCTAATTGTGCGCTTACGTCTATGTCTTCGCTTACGTGTTTTAAGTCCCTTACCAAACTTTTCTTTAGTTGCCTCGTAATCAACTGCACCTGGCACTGCTTTTAGTTCTCCCATAGCAATATCCTTGGCATTCTTAGCAGGTTGTTTCTTAATTGAATCCATAAGATTGATATATTCTGTATCTTCGTAAAAATTTAGTGGTTCGAATAGTGTATTTGTAATAGTCAAATATGGCTGTGGATATGGTTTTTTTGGATCTGTAGATTCAATAACTATACGAAACGTTTTAATTCCTTGAGGATATCCTTCAACAAAAATAGGGTTTTTGGAAATAATACGCATATGATATATTTTTTTGTTATAAATGTTTATTACATAGTATTGATTACCTACCATTAGATCTTCAACATTTACTCTTTCACCAGCAGCTGGAGGTAGTTTACTCATTTATATAACTAACCTAGAAAACTTAGGAGAAATACGTTAAGCAAATGAGAGATAACTACAGCAGCAGCTCCTAACGCACCTGCTCCTTGCCAAGAGACAACTCCTCCAGAAGTATATGCATTTGGAATGTATCGAAGCAACAAATCACGGGGAGCCGACATAGACAAAGCTACGGTAGCCAAAAAGAACGAAATATACAATGTCAAGTTAGCCCACATTAATCGCATCATCGGGAGACTTGGCTTAAAAGAAGGGGCCATATGGGTTCTCTGAATGTGATCGGAACCAGATACACCTGCCATAGGAGGCATTGACTGAGGCATCTGAGGAGAAGGGAGGAGGGCGTCAAGTGAAGTTTGGTCGTCCATTGTTTATGAAGGAGACGGGATTTCACACGTTGCATCTTCCACGCGGTATTTATAACACTTTCCATCTACCTTCACTGTTTTTGAATCTATGTCTTCTAAAGGAACACCTAAAATACGGTAGGTTGCATAGTTACGATGGAACAGCAACACCGAAATACCCAATCCGATGACAAATGAAAAGAAGGGACCTGCATTTTCAATTGCTCGTGTGATGTTAATCATTACTTCTTATTAAGACTTGCGAGTAGATTGAATGAGTCGGCTTCGACTCCACATGGAACTTCAATAGCATTTGTTCGAATACACCCTGTATCTGTATGGAAGATATCATGATCATGTGGTGTAGGGACTGCGACCTCTTTTCGAGTAGGAGGAATGATAATACATGCAATCAACATACCTACGATGACTCCCGCTGAGATCCACGTGAGATGAAACATTACTCTTAAGTAGGAACAACTTTTGGAGCAGAAGCCTTGACATCTCTATACTTAAAATAGGCTAATGCAATAGGAGTGAGTAATAAGCCTGAATATGGAACTACAATTGAAATAGCTGTCAAAATATAGGCAGTAATGGTGTTTCCTGTAAGAATCAACAAATGATAAGTGACTGCGATACTGAAAACCCAAAGCATTGTTAACATAAACTGACCTACATATCCAAGTGCCCCAAGAATCGTGCTTGAAGGTGTTAACCCTGACAAATCGGGTGCCGCAAACTCAGGTTTCTTACCTGCTACAACCTTTTGCCCATCTGGAATCGCGACTGTTTGTGAACGTCCAGTTGCTTCATCTTTATAAGTTAAGGTCAATCGACGTCCTGTAATAATGTTAGCAGAAGACTGTTTCTCAGCTACTTTTCGTTGAAGTAAACTGGACTCAAACTGATTTTTATTGAAATTAATACATTTCTCATCCGAAGCAGAACCACAAACTTCAATTGCCTTTTTCTTGATTTCAGCCTTCTCATCATCCGTCAATACAACCTCTTTGTCACCTGATAGTAAATCAAGAGCAGGCACAAGTGTATTATCTGCGACCAAATCTAGATATCCTTTTTTGGCTTTCTCTTGCATTGATTTTGTAATGTCAGTTGTGGCGTTTTCATCACCCCAGGTAGCTTGTTGGATTACAATACTCATTGTTAGTTAGCAAACACGAAATTCGCAAGACCACTAACGATTCTCAAGAAGTTGATAGACTCAACATAGACGCCTAAATTGTAGGTATACTCAAAAATAACGCTGTCTCCGTTTGTATTGCGAACTACTGTTACGATCGTATCCGGTGGATACAATAAAGTTCCATCTGGATTTGTTAAAGCTCTCTGAGCAGCTGTAACAATCACTGGATTGGGTGAAAATACTGTAGATTTCAAAACACAAACGGTTTGTTGTGATGCAACACCTGCAGCAGTGGGTAGAGGTTGTTGTAATGTCAAACGCAAGGTTACTTTATTGAACATGCTTCCATTAATCGCACCACTGGGTTGATATAAATCATTGTTCAGTGCAAATGAATACATGTAGACTCCTGGAATCTCAGGTGCATTTCCAGTTGTGTGTTTATACATCTGTATCAATGAGAAGTAAGAACTAGGTTTGACAGAAAATCGCTCTTTACCATCCAAGAGAAGCTGACCTTGTGTTAATGCATCACGAGGATATACAGATGTGATTTGTAGCTGACCACTTGAATACAAATAGGTCTGTGTTTGAGTTGAGTTTGTAACAGAAGAATAGATGTCATTAGCAGTTCCAACGGTTGTAAATGGAGCTCTTTTTGGATCATCCCAGTTTGTATAGTTATCCCAATCATTGGTCAAAATCTTATCGGATCTCTGAGCAGACCATACAAGACGAGTGACCAAATTAAAGAATGGAATTTCAATGTCTGAATTTCCACCATACTGACCTGGATTATTAACAAATACTACAGTCTTTACTAGGAATGTCTGATCTGCAGTTGCGAGTTGAGCCATTTCCATCTCAGTCAAATAAATGAAGTTTCCTTCCAAATAGGGATCTGGGAAAAAGGTTGTCAATGTAGGATTGGATTGTGTTCCAGTCAAGGTAGGTGGAGACAAAAAACGTCCAATTGAATTATCAGGTGTAGAAGAACGAACACGTTCACCATAGGTTGAAGACAATGGGTTAATGTCCACAATCGTATATAATTCATTCAAAGGACGAAATGTAACATTGATTGCAACATCCGAATTCTGCATAGACACTAACGGAAGAGCCATACCTGGATTCTCACAAAACCAAAAGTGAAGAGGAATCACTAACTGACGTGAACGAATTGAAGGTTCTGGAGTCTTAGTATTGGGAATTCCACCTGGAAAGTTCAAGGGTGTGATTGCATGAGGGTATTGGTTAATGCGATCATACGCATTTCCAGGATCATAGAGTTCGGGAACATTTCCTACCATTTCATCTACAAGTTTTCTCTTGTTAGGATCGTGAGTCAGGTATGAATAAAACTTGAGCCATTCGCCTGTAAGACGTTGAAGAACTTGTCCATTTGCAGTGATCTCAACGTGGTCAATCAAGTTATATCCAATATTTTCAATCCATTTGAACTCGTATCCAATTGAGTTTGAACGAGGGTCATAATTAGAAGGTGGAGCATTTGTTGTTCCTAAGTAAGACAATGGTGACCAAATATCAGGTAGAGTTAAAACCAAATAGGTATCATGTATCATCTGTGCGTAGCGATCAATCCGACACGAAATTGTTCGTTTAGTCGTCTGAGCAAACTCCAAGTTAGAGCTGCTAAACGTCATTCGGATTGCTTCCATAGCAAAGTTTGTGTGTCTGCGATAAACTGCCCGAAAATGCGTCATTGACGGATTTCCATTAATCAGTTCGTTCTGGGCTCCAATTGCGACAAGTTGAAGTAGACCCCCTGGCATATTGTGTTAGTATGAGATTAGACTAAATAGGTAGTAGTCGCAGTATTTGCTGGGACACAACAATCTGATGAATAGGTTCTTCCTAGCGTTGCTGGACCCACTGTGTTAATACCTACACCACCAACAAATCGAGTGTATTGTTGGGCCTCATTTGCAACAACACCAACATACATAGTATTAGTGCGTCTCTTTTGTGGTGGAGGAGCCACTGCTAATGATCTAGCAATAATCTTACGTTTCTGATTCGTCAGGTAATCTTGAGCTGAGTTAACTTGCATTTGTGATTTACGGAGAGAAAAGACTATCAGTATAATGAGATTTGTCCTTATTAGCACTCACGTAGACCAGACTACAGGATATTCAAAGGTAGTCTATAACCTTCTTGGTCAACTATCTACACTTGCTCCTCAAGTGAAAACCTATCACTTTGGATTTCAACGTCATCCATCACACTCAAATCTTCGAACAGTTCCTAAAGGCGTGATCTCGTATGATGCAGCTGCCAATGAAGATCCAAAGGAAGATGGATTTGGATTCAATAAGATTCACGAGTATCTAGAGATGGTTAATCCTGAGGTTGTGATGATCTATAATGATCCCTTAATTATTCACAAGTTCATTGAGGCAATGAAATATGACAAGGAGAAATCAACCTATAAGCTTTGGTTGTATATTGATCAAGTCTATGAAGGTATTGTGCCTCCGCTCATTGAAAGTATGAATAAACACGCACATCGTATTTATTGCTTCACACCCTACTGGAAGGACATTTATGCTAAATATGCATCCTTTCCAGACATTCGAGTTCTTGAGAATGCAGTAGATACAACCTTGTTTTCTAAGATTCCAGATGGAGTCCGTAGTGCAGTTCGAACTTCAATGGGTCTTCCATCGGATGCAGTCTTAATGATTAATGTAAATCGAAATAGTCATCGCAAAAGACATGATCTATCAGTGATGGGATTTGCTGAACTAATTACTCGTGATCCAAAGAAGCCTTACTATTACATGGTAGTCACAGGTCTCAATGCACAACAAGGTGCCTATCACGATATCAATCGTATTTTCACAATGGAACTTCAACGACGTGGTCTTAATCCTTCTGACTATGCAAAACGATTAATGTTAGTAGATACAGCTTCAAAACCTCTTCCTGATTCAGCAATCAATGAACTCTATAACGCATCAGACATAGGTGTGAATACTTCAGATGGTGAAGGATTCGGACTCTGTCAGATTGAACACTTGTATACTGGAGCTCCTCAGCTTGTGACTGATATTGGAACCTATCGATCATTTATGGATGAAACAGTTGCTGGATTTGTTAAGCCAGGAGAACGCATCTATTTCTCTGGAACAATGCCTCTTGGTTCATGGGCTCCTAATTTCAGTTACATTGACATTGCAAATACAATGCAGACTATGATTGATACTCTTCCAGACCTCAAGAAAGCAGCTTCAAATTACAAGTTCAAGACTTGGAAGGAAGTGTGTGCTTCATGGTTGGAGGATGTTAAGTCAGAAATCGTATCGAAGTAGGAGTCACTAATTCACCCATTCTCAGTAAACGCTCATTGTCATCCCAAGCAGGTCCATCAAACACTTCCTTTGAATCAGGATCAATGATCAGCGAAATTCCTTTGACTAATACCTTTTGAAGACGACGATGTTTTTTGGAGGTATTGCGCAGAACCGTTGCATCGGTATCTTCATTTTTGATATTGGGTCTGAACGCTAAATCTTCTCCAGTCGATGTTGAATCAAAACGCATACATGAAACCACTGGACGTTCACGAGCATGAAGCTTTCGGTGAATTTCACAATCAATCGCAGATTCTTTTAACAATAACGACATGCGCTGTCCAATGCGTTCCTTTTCGAAAGCCGTTTCGTAAAGGTATTCATCTGTAGACATGAACGTTTCAACTGGATCTCCTTCGTATCGCTTGATCACCATATCGTTACGACGAATCGCAACAATGTTAGGATATTCAGCGGATTTCATCTGATTTTCCGTAAAGACAGAGAGATAGAAACTGACCTTGACCGTTCGTTCTTCTAGTGGCAAAGTAGCGTGTGAACAAATACGAATTGCACGACCAATGACTTGATCATGTCTTGCTGGAGTCCAATGTGGTTCCATAATATGAACGTGTCTCACGTTATTCAACGTAATACCTTCTGCGCCTGACGCTGAAGCCATCAATAACTGAAGAATCTTTTTAGGTCGCTTATCAACACTTTCTTTCAACGAAGCAGGAAAGTTCTTGGAATAGACGCCATTGAAAATTTGACGTGTCAAGTCTCGCTCTTCAGCTTTCTCTTCACCTGTGTAAAATGTATACGCAGGTCGATCATCCAACATTTCAGGATCTTCTACCCATTGATTACCTTGACGGGTAAGTTTATAAGGCTGCCATCCTGCTGTATCCAACACTGCAGACAGTATACCTAATCCTTCCAATGAACGATATTGCGAATATACGAACTGATTGCTTCCAAGAGATGCTTTGATATTTGTCAAAATTCGCAACATCTTAGGACTGAACGTTTCCAAAGCTTTCTCAGAAAGATAACGTTGAGGAGAAGCTTTAAGTTTCTTGATAACTAAATCCGCATCTTCCTTTTCAGGTTTCTTTTTCTCGGAAGGAGTTTCACCAGAAGGTTCTTTGATAGCTAATTCAGGGGGAAGTGCATAGTCACAAACAAGACGAGTAGGAACACGAAAGGTGCTCAAATCTTCATCCAATTTACTACGACCTTTTCGTGAATCAATCTTCATTTCAATCCAACGCACTTCAAGATACCGTATGAACTGCTCATCGGACATAGGGACTTTTTCAAGTGTTTTGTCCATGTCAATTCTTCGTGGAAGTA
Source organism: Terrimicrobiaceae bacterium (assembly GCA_049317665.1). GTDB lineage: Bacteria > Verrucomicrobiota > Verrucomicrobiia > Chthoniobacterales > Terrimicrobiaceae > JBBRHN01. Next base: position 6,642 of record JBMOHW010000120.1, read on the forward strand.
ATCGTTCATCGGCACCTTTGAAATAGGAAACTAAGCCTTGAATACGACGACGAAACATCATGGGGTTTTTGATATTCAATCCATCTAGAAACAACCCTGCAAACTCTTCGTAATCGGTTGGAAGACATTGTAGTTGTTCAGTGGTTACACGCTCGACTGCGATTTCACCTCCTCCTACGTCAATTTCTACTTTTTGTTTGATCGATGCAACCCAATCTGAAGGCTGAGCGATAAAAGGTAAATCTTTCATATACTGAACAGCCACTCGGTCTCCTTCACCATTGTAGGTTGAACGAAACTGAGGAGGATTACGAGTAATCATCACATACTTCTTCAAGGCATTGAACTCGATTGTATCGACTTCAGGAATCGCACGGAACGCTTTAGTGATTTTCTCTTCATCCCAGGTTGGAATGGTCTTGAAAGG
>JBMOHW010000121.1:0-6947 GCA_049317665.1 Terrimicrobiaceae bacterium
ACAGGATAAGTTGCAATCACAACATAACCAGCAGACAAAGTAACTAAGTCACCGTTATACAGAGGGGTGCCATAGTTGTACTGAATAGGTAGATTACGAGTAGAACCCGCAAACACCTGTCCACCGATCAAATTGACCGGTTTGACGCCGTAAGGGGCGTCGACTGTGGGATAAGCCATAAAAGACTCCTATAAAAATTTAAGTACCTTTTCCAAAGCTCGTCGAGGATTTCCGCTCATTGAAGATTGGCATCCGCGCATCGCTCTGACGCATTAAATTGTTGTCTACAGCCTCTTCCTGTGCGCGTGTCATGTCGGAGAAATGTTTCGTCCGCTGGGCCACAAACTCAGAAGGAGTTTTGCAAAGCAACAACCCACCGATCTCAATGCTGTCTTTAAAACGGCTATTGGGGTCGATTAGCAGTTTAAATTTAGGTTGCTCTTCAACACTTACCACCTCCCAACCTTCGCGCAATTTAGCGGAGAGGTTACGAGGATCAGCTGCATTCAAAGTAGAAACCCTAATCCATCTGTACGCAAAGCCCGGAGCCTTATCAGGTTCTGGTAGAAGTTCCGCCTGCTGCCACTGCTTGGGGCGCTCTAAAGAAGTTCTATTTGTAATCTCGCGTTGTAATCTGCTTTCAGCCATTTTAGGCCTCCAATTTCATAAGTTCACGAGCATATTGCTCGTTGGATAGTCCAAGTTTCTTTGCCAAACCCACCTGCGTTTTAGAAAGAACCACTTTTTTAGGAGCGGTGCTCCGTTTTGCAGGTGCGACCACCGTGCTTGGTTTTGTACGTTGAGGCTTTTCTTCCTCTTCGTTGTTAGAACCGACAAATTCTTCTGGGAATCTGCGTTGTACTTCTTTATCTATCGCTGCATAGTACTCATCTGTACCAATGAAGCCTCGACCATATCTAGACTCTAAGTCCTCGTGGACACCTTCAGCATACCTGCGCATAGATCGTTTATTTTGATCAACGAACCACGGGTTTTTTGACACCCATGACGCAACTTTTGGGTCCATTTGAGGGTTTTGAATCCTCTGTGGTGTTATTTGTACATCATTTTCTTCATTTTGTACAGTAGGTCTGAAATTTTTTGCTTTATCAAGCTTAAGCTGAGCACGGATCATCTCCTGCTGAGCTTCAAGTAACTTATCGGAATCGCCCGAGTCGTAGGCTTCTTTATAGTTACGGCTGGCTTTATCGACTTCCATTTCAGCGCTAGACTGATATGTAGAAATAAGCTCTTTTTCGCCTGATTGCAGGACGTTTTTAAGCTTACGGTTCTCGTCAAGAATACGTTGTGCAACGGCTAAAGCCTCTTGTTGCTCACGCAGTGCAGCCTCTTTCTCCCTACGCTCGTCGTGCCAAGCCTTCTTGTACTGCTTAAATTTAAGCTTTACGTTGTGGGAGTAATCTTCAGAGTCATCGGCTTTCTCCAAATCCTCTTTAATGTTGTTCGGAAGAGGCTCTACGAACCTATCTTCAGAGGGGGTATCGTCTTTAACGTCGACTTTAATCTCAACATCATCGTCTTCTACCGAGATATCCAATGTATCTTCGGGTTTACCCGTATTATCTTCCTCATCGGGAAATTTATAGCTATCGCTAAATTTAGGCATGTGCGCTCCTTATTTGCGTTTGATGCCGCGTGGATCGTCAACAATACCTTCTACAGTATCGTCGTTGATGATGCGGAACTCTCTACCGTGGATGACCAATCGTGAGCCAGCGTAGGGCCGGACCAAGATAAAGTCGCCTTGTTTACACCAAGGTCCTGTTGGGAACTTTGTTGTATCTTTGTAACAGTCTGGACCAAGCTCAACAACAAACAAGACCGTTGTGAGGGTCTCTTCGTTGCGCATAGTCTCTGCTGGTTTTAATAGGCTAGTGCCTTCAATCGTTTCCTCCGCCTCTGGGATAGCGCACAGGATGCGATAGCCAGATGGTTTTGGTAGTTGCTTTGCTTTTTCCTCTGCTTTCTTGTACATCAAGGCCGACAAGTCGACTGCTTGACTCAAATCCAACGTAGGTGTTTCACTCATCCGAGTTCTCCAAATTTTTTGTCAGGTCTGTAATGTTTCTACGTGCTGTGAGTAGACCTGTAATAACCCCACATTGCTCGCAGTAGTCAGAGTAATCCTTGGCAGATCTGGCTCCCAAGTTATCCTCAATTTGTTTGATCTTCTGATCAATTTGCTGGACCAAAAGATCCAGCGCTTGTTTAGTTTGATACATTAGTCACCTCTCTTTGGTTTCTGCTGTTGTTTAGCTCTTACTTCGGCTTGCAATTGAGCAATTTCTCTCTGGTTAGCCAACATCATTTGATGCTTCTGCATGTCCATGCCTGTTGAGAAGCCAGCCTGCTCGTGTACGTGATCACGTTGCTGTTTATCAGCTTGTGCCTTCATTGCAATCTTCGCGCCTTCAGTCTCCTGCTGCGCATTGATACGCTCGCGCTCGATCTGAAGCTGTGCTTGTTTGAGCATGACGTCAGCCTGATCTTTAGCCGCCTTGCGTTGCTGCTCTTGTGCCTTAATCTGAAGCTCTTGCTGCTGCAACTGGATGAGCGGATCCTGCGCCATCTGCTGGTTCTTCTGCTGCTGAGCTTCTTGCTGATGTTGTTGCAAGATCTGTTGCGCGGCCTGCGCAGCCAGCTGAGACACCTGAACCTCCATCTCTGGAGACATCTGGACTTCATCCGCATCCTCGTTGTATGGTGGCAAGGTCTGGCCCATCGTCTGCTCGATCTGCTTACGCATCTCCATACCCAAGTGTTCTGCAATGTGCGCTGAACCCGCAGCCATAAGCTGCTGCGCCATCTGAGGACTCTGAGCCAACATCTGCTGAATCTTAGGATCTTGAGCCATAGCCATGTGAACAGCGATGTGTGCTTTATGGTCTTGGTAAATGAACGCCTTGACAGGCTTGTTCATCAGCAAGTTCTGGTTCTCTGTGACAGGGTCACGAGGCTTCATATCATCACTGATGGGCACAAGCTTCTGATAATTCTTGATGCCGAGCACCTCTAACATCTGGCGATGCAAAAGTGGTAAGTCATACAGCTGCGGTGCAGTCTGCGCCAACTGGAGAGCCGCCTGATACTGAACAACTTTCTGCGCCATCGTTGCAGCGTTGGGATCACTCACTGGGATGATGTCGACCATGTCGTAGTCAGATTGCTTCGCACGACGACCGCCTTCTTCTGGCTCGTAGCTGTACGTTGGCGGAGTGTAGTCACGGATGATATTTTTCAAGAGCTTAAACTCTTGCTTCATCGAGTAGTGGATGCGTGACTGAACAGCGCTCATCGTTTTGAGCTGACGCTCAAGGATGGCTAGTGTCGTGCCTACGGGAGCCTGTGCTGACATGTCCGATGTCTGCAACTCAACAGCGCCAGCAAACTTGCGACCTTCATCAATGATCTGGTTGAGCAGCGCCGCTAAGACCTGTGAAGGCTCCTTGTATGGCAGAGGCATGATGTTGTCACGCATGTTGCCGCTTGGCACGTCCATGTCGCGCCACTCGCCTGGGGAGATTGGGGTATCGTCACCTTTGGAGCGGAGTCCTCTGGTCTTAAATCCACCGGGGAGGTTTGCCAAAGTTCCAGCATCAACCAACTGACGAAGAATAGAAGTACCAGATTTAGCAAAAGCACCAATGAGGTGAACAAGGCCAAAATTGTAAAAACCAAAACCGGGAATGTAACCGTAATGGACGAAGTGCGTACGCTTTTGGCAGAGTTCGTCGTCTGGCTCCCAATTGCGCCTGATTGCAAGGACGTTTGTTGTGCCCTTCTCAATCGTAACAATGTAAGGGAGCGCGATACCTGTCTTTTTGCCATCATCTTCGTGCTCATAACCTTTGAGGTCTAGATCGACCTGCATCTCCAGTAGTTTGAATCGGTCATCTTGCGTTGCTCGAAAGCCCATCTTCTCCGCAATGCGTTTCTCTACTTCGTCCATCGTCTGAGTAGGTTCTCCCAGATCAATGTCACGATAGAAGCCCTCATGCTGCAGACGCTTCAAGTCATTCTTGTTTTTGCGCATCACATGAGTAATACGCTCCGCATCCGCAAGACTCGATGCGCCGTATGGCACAAGCACATCTTCTGCTGGCGCATAGATAGACACTTGACGATCAAGAGCAGGGTCGAAATACACTTTCTTGAACGCGTTACCAGCAAGGCCCAAGCCCCAAAGCATGCGCTCGTGCTCAGGACGGTACTCTTTCATCACGTCAGTAAGCTGGAAGTTCATGTCTTCTTGAACTCGCTCTGCTGCGTCTTTCTTCTCAGGGGTTTCTTTGCCAATGATCTTAGTCTTGACAGGTCCCGCCGCAGGGAACGTCTCCATCATTGTCTCAGCCTGAAACTTCACAACAGCTTCAGTCAGTAAGGGGTGATACACGCCGCAGGCTCCTGGCCAAGGCTCTGTTCTCTCCTCCATCTTCAAGCCTAACAACTCAAGGCCATCAACGTAGGTTTGTATCCAGTCTTTGCGGGCAGATACGTCAGACTCAAAATCACCGATCAAATCACTAGCAAGTGATGCAAGAACATCTTCAGGGATATCTTCGGCTAAGTTCTTACTAAACTCATCGTCCTCTTCTGATTTCTCAATCTCGATCTCGGTATCCCCCATATCTATGCGTACTGATTCAGGGTCCTCAATTTCGATCTCGATCGGCTCTTCTTCAACCCCCAGCTGATCTATGCCCTGAGGTGCTCCATACAAAGCCTTATCCATATTTGTCGCCATGATGTATCCTTAATAATACGCAGCTTTTTTGCGGTATTGACGTAAAAAATTATCTTCCGGCTCGTCTGACGGAAGTCGTAAAAACCCACCCTGACGGAATCTTAACAGCGCAAGCGTTGTGGAGTCCACCAAGTCATCGTTAGTGCCGGCAGGAAAGTCGTTGCACTCTTCTATTACTTCCTTAGCCCACCTACGATCAGGCGCAAACACAATGCCAGACGCAAATAAGTCAGACACCGCATTCACACGCGCTATTTTGTCTTGTCCTTTGCCCGGAGTAAACTCCCCTACAGGCACGCCCATGCGCCTAAACTCTTGATACAGTGCCGATCCGTTAGATTTCTTCTCCACCATGAACGCATCAGGCTGCCACTCCTTGTATTCTTCTAGCACCATCTTCTTAAGCTCTGGGTACTCCATCCTTTTCTTGATGGCGTTGAGCAAAATGATACAAAAATTCTGTGTTTCCTCGTTAAAAAACACACCCCACGTCGTCAGTGCGTTATAGTCAGCCCTATTGGTAGCTTCTTGAGCCGCATCAAGAGACATAATAGTGAACTCGCAATCGGGAGGGGTTTCTTTGTCCCAAATTTGCCACCATTCCCTCTTAATTAACGCGCCTTCCTCAGAAGTGGGCTTTTGCATGTACTGAGCGTTCCAATACCGGATGTCCAGAGCAGCTTTCTTAGCTAACAACTCCTCAACATCCCAGAATTCTGGCCAAAGTGCTCCGCCATCATCCTTAATTGCAGGGAACTCAACAACTTCCCACGGATCTACGTCTTCATTTCGTTCAGTTTGCTGAACAATCATGCCTGTCAGGTCCAATTTGGACCAACGAGTCATCACGATGATAATAGCGCCACCAGGCATAAGACGCTGGAGAGGACCAGACTGGAACCACTCCCAAGCAGGAAGAAAAACGTCTGGTCTTCCAGTCTTAGCTTCTTGCTCAGAGTGGGGGTCGTCAATAATAAACAGATCAGCCCCGCGACCAGCAAGGGCACCGCCAACCCCGATAGCAAAATATTCTCCATTAAAGTTTGTCCCCCATCTTGATGCAGATTTAGAGTCCGATTGGAGCTCTACTTGTGGAAATATACCCTTATAAGCTTCCGATCCAACGAGGTTACGCACACGACGGCCAAAGTTAACAGCCAGATCCGCCGTGTGAGAGCCCATGATAATCTTTTTCTGTGGGTACTTACCCAAGAACCACGCTGGTGCAAGATAGGATATGAGCTCAGACTTACCATGTCGTGGAGCAATATTAACAATGACGCGTTTTTTCTTGCCAGCAGCAATGTCTTCAAAGATTTGAATAAGTTTAAGGTGGTGAGGTCCCACTTTATAGCCTGGGTAGACGTGATTGATGAAGTCAAGAAAGCTCTCCTTACCCAAACTCTGGATCATTTGTGCATCGTATTGTTTTAGAAGCTCAAGCGTGCGTCTTTTCTGCTTATCAGGCATAGCTGAGAAGCCTTGTCGTATCTTGAAGATGTCTTCAGGCGTCAGTTTTTGCATCGTTCTTTATCACTTCGCGTGCTTCTACGTCAATGACCTTACTTTCAAGACTTTGTAAGGTTTGTAGTAGTTCTTTTTCTACCTCTTCGGCAGATAAAATCTTGTGTGTAACCTCTGAGCGTTTCTTAAATGCGTCTACACCATCTACCTCACCTAGTTTAGATAGTGCGGCAACCCTTACTTTGGGGTCTTTTGCGCGTTCTACCTCATGCACAAGCTTATTTACTACATATAACTTTAGGTCAGACAGCTCATCCACAATAGAGACGTTCATCTGAGCGACCATTCCTGCAAGGAAGGCAAGTGTTTCGTTAGGATATTTAGCAAACTCAGGTCTATGAGCAGGATCAGACGCCATCTGACGAGCTAATTCTGTAGCTTGCGCAGCGTTTTCTTTGGTTGGGGAGAGTTCTTGACCAGTCAAGTCTGACATTAACTTGATGACATTGGCTCGCATCTGCAATTCTTCGGCAGGCGACAGCTCTGGGAACGCCTCTTTAGCGTTCTGTGGCAGAGGAATGTTTTCCTCAATATTCGGCACTATTTGATCCATGTCAGCGAAGGCTCCTTCGGCAGTTGTGGCAAATGTAACACATAAATATATCTTTGTGCAAGGGGAGGTTAGGAATCCTACCCGGGGGGTGTTTTTAAAAAGTTT